>JBAULH010000146.1:0-22006 GCA_049578085.1 Candidatus Deferrimicrobiaceae bacterium | reverse complement strand
TCCTTTACGTACGCTTCCGCAAGAAAATACCGGTTTCCGGCATAATTCGGAAAGGCCTTGACGGCGCGCTTTCCGAACTCGATCGCCTTCGTGGTGCTTCCTCCGAGGAGTCCCGGCAATTTGGTATAGAAGGCACAGAAGAACCGGTCGGTCCCGCGATAAAAATATTCCGGATCGAGAGACGCCGTCTTTTCGTTCAGCTTGCGCACCGTGCTGATCCCGAACAGGTTGGAAAACGTTCCCTTGAGATTGTTCTGCCGTGCCAGGTTTGCCGCCTCGAAGAAATATCCTCCCGGTTCCTCCGGAGCCGCCTCGGATGCCTTCTTTCCGTACTCCCTCCCCCTGGCGTAGTGTTCGAGGGCCTCCTTTTCATTCGTCGACTCGAGGATCTGCCCGACCCAATAATGAAGGCGGGACAGACGCAAAAGAACCTCGTAATCTGCCGGCCTCTCCTTGAGAAGATCCTCGTACGCCGCGATTGCCTCGGTCGCTTTCCCGATATCTTCCCTTTCGTTCCACAGCGTTTCCGCCTTCGTCTCCCGTTCGGTGCCCCGGGATATGGTCGGCATGACGGCGGCCAGAAGGAGCGTCATCAGGAGCATGGAGCACGACAGTGCTTTTCTCATCTTTTCCTCCCCGGATGGAAATGGTTGCCCAGTTGTTCGACGAATGCCTCGAGGCGTGTGCGCCAACCGCCCTCGGTGAAATCCCGTTCGTCCGCCATGTCCCCGTCCATCAAAATGCACGCAATGCCCACGGATTTCAAGCGCGCCGCTCGTGACGAAAACCACCTTTCGACCCTCCTCCCGGGCGAGCCACCCCGCCTGGAAGTGGCGCATCATCAGCTGTTTCCTCTCCGCGGCGGACTCGAGGCGCTTCGGTATCGCCACCGCCTATCCTCCCCTCTCGACGAACGCTTCGATGCGCATCGTGACGGAAGTCCTCTCCTCCCCATGGAGGTCGATATCCAGGCAGAGAAAGGGTATCCCCCTCTTCCGGGATTCGTCGGCCAGGTCGGGGATCTCCCCGGATTCTGGCTCGCACTGCCGGACGCGGAGCAGAAGGATCCTGTCGGCGCCGGACCCGTCGAACCGGTCAAAGAGATGTTCGATCCGCAATTTGCCAACGTCGTGGAGGGTGGAGCACGGATCCCTTTGCAGGTGCCTGCGGACGAGGGACAACGGCATGTCCCCTGCTTCGTCCGTCGGCCCGGAATAGTACCGCGTTCCGAGCGCCAGGTCGTTCCCCACGATCGCGGCCCCCGCCGCGTCCAGCGCCTCCATCACCGGGACGGTCGCCAGGATGCCGGTGAGAAACACCTTTGCGCGCGTATCGGCGGGGATCGCGCGTGATCGGGCGAGGGCTTCCCTGAGCATTTTCGTGTGCGCCTCCTTGGGCAGCACCATTCCCGCCCTGGCAAACGTCAGAAATTCCATCCCGGTGAAGGACCCCGGGGATTCTGTCATCCTCTCCTCGAGGAGGGCAAAAGCCCTCCGGTTCTCGTTGTACACCCGGACCGAACTGTACAGCGCGCCCTCCGACACCTCCCTTCCGGAAACTTCCCCGGCCCACTCGCGGAAGGCCTCGACCCGGTCGAGCATGTACTCCGAGGCGCCGGGAGCACCCGCGGAAGCGGGAAAGACGAAGGGGAACCGGGGCCGGTCGTCATGATGCGGGAAAAGAACCTCGAATGCGTTCTGGAGGGTGTCGCAGGTGGACGGGAAGACCCATGCATCGATTTCTTTCCATTTGCCGGAACGGATGGAAGAGACGATGCCGACCGCGACGGAACAGAGGAAAGGGGGGACGCCCGCCGAGGAAGCGGGGGCGAACTCGTTCCCCCAGATGGTGACCGGCAGCATCCCCGCGGCGTGGAGAATCTCCTCGGGGACGTAGATCGGGATGCACCCCGCCGCCTTGCGACCCGAAAGCGATCTCCAGCGGGATATCGCGGCCGCGGGATTCCGGCAGACTTCCGAGGCGAACCGGAAAGCCCACTCCACCCCGTAAGGCACGTTTCACGCCCGCGTGGACGCGATCTTGCGGGGACCGGCCACCTATTTCCCCTGGTAGAGGACCGCGAGGATAAGGGCCTCCCTCTCCTCGGTGGAGTGGACATGGTGGGGAATGCTCGAATTGTAATAGATGCAGTCCCCCTCGGAAAGAACATCGGAGTACTTTTCGAGGAAAACTTCCACCTTTCCCGAAAGGACAAAGAGGAACTCCTCCCCCTCGTGGGAGTTCCGTACCACGTTGCGTTCGAGGAGCGGCTGGAGGCGGACGAGGAACGGCTCCATCTTTCTCCCCGCCTTCCCGGCCCCGAGTGCCTCGTACGTGTAGGCGGTTTTGCCGCCCTCCTTCAGCCCCACGCGGGAAACGGTGGTTCGATCCTCCTTCCGGACGATCGAAAACGCGCGTTCCTCCTTCCCCCCGATGAAGGCCGAAACCGAGGTGTCGAATGCGTTGGCGATCTTCACGAGGGTCCCGAGGGGAGGCGACACCATGCGGTTCTCGATCTGGGAAATCAGCGCGGAGGAAAAGCCCGTTTTTTCAGCAAGTTGCTGGAGGGTGATTCCCTTGGTCTCGCGGAATTTCCGGATGTGGTCCCCCACCTGCACCTCGGGGTCCCCTGCGGCGGGGCCGAAATCGCCGGACTCCTCGGCGATCTTGGACAGCAGGTCGTCCATGGACTCTTCACGAGTGATTTCTGGCAAAGGATTCCCCCTCCTTCAGGGCGGTTACGTTGAGCGGTATGAACCGCTCGTACTTTTTCGACACGACTTTCGGGAGGCAGTCGAAAAGGGTCTGCATCCTCACCACGCGCGTCACACCGACGAACGCGCCCAACGCCACCATCGACGCAAGCTGCTGGCTACCGACGGTCTCCCGGGCGATGTCGTTCGCGGGGATCGACAGTACGTTCAGATCCGCCCGGGGGATCTTCGCGGGATCGACGAGCGACCTGTTGACGATCAGGTTTCCCTCCTCCTGCAGGAGGGGAAGATATTTTTCGAGGGAAGGGCCGTTCATGATGACGCACGATTTCGGGGCACCCACGACCGGGGACCCGATCTCCTCGTCCGAGATGACAACGGTGCAGTTCGCCGTCCCTCCCCGCATCTCCACGCCGTACGCGGGGAAATAGGTGACGTTTTTCCCCTCCTCCATCGCGGCAAGGGAGAGGAGGTTGCCGATCATCAGGATCCCCTGCCCGCCGAATCCGGCCATGATGACATCGGTGCTCATGCGAAGTCCGCCTGCTTGCGCTCCTTGTACACGCCCAGAGGAAAATACTCGGACATCTCGCCGAGCACCCGTTTCTGTGCGTCGAGCGGCTTCATCCCCCAGTTGGTCGGGCACGTGGAAAGAAACTCCACGAGGGAGAAGCCCATTTCCCGGATCTGCATCTCAAACGCTTTCCTTACGGCCACCTTGGCCTTCCGGATCTGCCCGGGGGTGCTCGTCGCAACGCGCGCGGAGTAGGCCGTTCCCTCGAGGGTGGCGAGCAGCTCCGCCATCCGGATGGGGTATCCGTCGTTGCGGAACTCCCGTCCATAGGGGGTGGTCGCCGTCTTCTGGCCGAGCATCGTGGTCGGCGCCATCTGCCCCCCCGTCATCCCGTACGTCGTGTTGTTGATGAAGAAGACGGTGATGTTCTCTCCGCGGTTCGCCGCGTGGATGATCTCGGACGTGCCGATGGCGGCAAGGTCG
Organism: Candidatus Deferrimicrobiaceae bacterium; assembly: GCA_049578085.1. Classification (GTDB taxonomy): domain Bacteria; phylum Desulfobacterota; class Deferrimicrobia; order Deferrimicrobiales; family Deferrimicrobiaceae; genus CSP1-8. Next base: position 18,295 of record JBAULH010000146.1, on the reverse strand, counting down.
CCGTCCCCCTGGTAGGTGAAGACGAACCGGTCCGGCTGGGCCCTCTTGACCCCCGTCGCAACCGCGGGAGCGCGTCCGTGGGGGGCTTCGGCTATGTCCACATCGATGTAGTCGTACAGAAACACCGAGCACCCCACGCAGGCGACCCCGATCGTCTTTTCCCGGAGGTGATAGTGATCGATCGCTTCCGCGAGGATCCGGTGCGCGATTCCGTGGTGGCATCCGGGACAGAAGTGCGTCCGGATGTCGACGAGGCTGTTAGGCCTCGAAAAGACCTGTCTCGGGAACGTTCCCTTCTCTCCGTCCTTCATCGCGCGTTCCCCGCCTTCACCCCGATCTCCCCGGCGAGCCGACGGATCTCCTGGTGGATCTCCTCGGGAGTGGGGATGGCGCACGGCTTCCCCAGGAAGCGGATCTTGTCGTGGTGCCTCGTGCTCATCCGGACGTCCTCGAGCATCTGCCCCGTGTTCATCTCGATCACGAGAACGATATCCGCCGTGTTGGCCACCTCGTCCACCTCTTTCGACGGGAAAGGGAACAGGGTGATCGGACGGAGCATCCCCACCGGGAGCCCCTCCCTCCTCGCCCACTGGATCGCCGTTTTACTCACCCGCGCGGTGGTCCCGAAGGCGACGACCACGATTCCCGCTCCCTCCATGCGGTACGGCTCCCAGCGGACTTCCTCCTCCTGCATCCGCTGGTATTTCCGGTGAAGCTTCCAGTTGTGGACCTCGATCTCGTTGTCTTTGAGATACAGCGACTTCACGTTCTGCCGGGGGCGTCCCGCGCAGCCGGTCAGGGCCCACGGTTTCTCCGGGGGGACCCCGGGAACGTAGGGGGTGGGGACGAAGGGCTCCTTCATCTGTCCGATGATGGCGTCGCCCAGGATCAGGGCCGGATTCCGGTACTTGTCCGCGAGGTCGAAGGCGAGCATGGTCAGGGAGTACATCTCCTGGACGGAGTGCGGAGCGAGCACCGGAACCCTGTACCCGCCATGCCCCCCGCACTTGACCGCCTGGAAGTAGTCTCCCTGGGAAGGGGCGATTCCTCCGAGCCCGGGCCCCGAGCGGGAGATGTTGACGATCACGGCCGGCAGCTCCGAGCCGGCCATGTAGGAGATCCCTTCCTGCATCAGGGAAATCCCCGGCCCCGACGAGGACGTCATCACCCGCTTGCCCGAAGCCGATGTCCCGAGGAGGAAATTGATCGTGGCGATCTCGCTCTCCGCCTGAAGGAACGTCCCCCCGATGGGCGGCAGGTGGGCGGACATGTACTCCGGGATGTCGTTCTGGGGAGTGATCGGGTATCCGTAGTAGAACCGGCACCCCGCGGCGATGGCACCGACGCAGATCGCCTCGTTTCCCTTCATCAGCTCCCGGGGGATCCCGGCGGTCGGACTCGTCATCGCCACACGCGGATGCAGACGTCGGGGCAGGACTCGGCGCATGTCGCGCATCCCGTGCAGTCGCCGGGGCGCGCGAAGACCGCCACGGCGTATCCCTGCCGGTTGATCCCGTCCCCCATTTCGATGCAGTTCTGCAAGCAGGCCGGAACGCACAACTCGCACGCTTTGCACCGTTCGAAGTCGATCGCGATCTTTCCCGTGGCCTTGACGGCGGTTCCCTTCATCGTTCTCCTTTTTTCCCTCAGTCGTATACCGGCTTGAACTCGAAATAGTGCGTGGTTTCGATGTACCGGACCGTCCTGGACTTGGAGCGCATGACGACGGAAAAGGTGTTCGCTCCCCCGCTGAAGAACTGGACCCCTCGCAAATAGTCCCCGAAGGTGACCCCGGTCGCCGCGAACATGACATTGCTGCGGGCGAGGTCCTCCAGCTGATACACCTTGTTGATGTTTTCCACCCCCATGGCCTTGGCGCGTTCCACCTCCTCCTTGTTGCGGAACTTGAGGATCCCCTGGAAATCGCCCCCCAGGCATTTGAGCGCAGCCGCCGCCAGGACCCCTTCCGGGGCTCCTCCGGTCCCCATCAGGACATCGACGCCGGTGCCGTCCTTCGCAGTCGCGATGGCGCCCGCCACGTCCCCGTCGCCGATCAGCTTGATGCGCGCCCCGGCGGACCGGCACTCCCGGATCAGCTCCTGGTGCCTCGGACGGTCGAGAATCACGACGCACAGGTCCTCGATATACACCTTCAGGACCTTCGCGATCGAGCGCAGATTCTCGGTCGGGGTGGCGGTGATGTCGATCGCCCCCTTTGCCCTGGGGCCGACCGCCAGCTTCTGCATGTAGGTATCGGGCGCGTGAAGGAATCCCCCCTCCTCCGCGATCGCGATCACCGCGAGCGCGTTGTTCCCGCCCGTTGCGACGATGGTCGTTCCCTCGAGGGGGTCGACGGCGATGTCGACGCGCGGGGTTTCGGCCGCACCGACTTCCTCTCCGATATAGAGCATCGGGGCCTCGTCTCGTTCCCCCTCCCCGATCACGACCCGGCCTTTGAACTGTACGGCGTTGAAGGCGCCGCGCATCGCCTCAACGGCGGCCTGGTCTGCGGCCACGTTGTCTCCACGTCCCATCAGTCTCGCCGCCGCGAGTGCGGCCGCCTCGGTCACACGCACCACCTCAAGTGCCAGGTTTCGTTCCACGGCTCCCCCCTTTCAAGGATATTGGTCGGCCGATTCCCGTCTTCTCGAGGAACAGCCCGGGAACGCGGACGATCTTCCCGTCGCCATCCGTGAAGGCATGAACGGTGGACCCGTCGGCCAACAGGGCTCCGTCCCCTCTCTCGATCCGGTATCCGAAGGTGATGCTGGCCCGCCGGAATCCTCGAACTTCCGCATGGATATCGAGAACATCGTCGTAGCGCGCCGGCGCGAGGTACCGCACGGATGCTTCCGTGACCGGCAGGTGAACCCCGATTCCGGTAAGCTCCCGGTATGCCATTCCGAGCCTTCTCATGAGCTCGACCCGCCCCGTCTCGAACCACTTCAAGTAGTTCGCGTAGTAGACGATCCCCATGGCGTCGGTGTCCGCGAAGATCACCCGGACCTTGGCGACCTTCTCCATCGCCCTACGCGTCTTTTTCCGCAAGAAGGTAGTCGATGAGGCGTGTCCCGGCGTCCAGGAACTGTCCCGTCTCTTTCGCATCCGTCTCGGTGTACCGCTTCCCCGGGAAGGACAATAGACCGGGCGGGGCGGGATAGAAGATGAAGGGCACCGGCTCCTGCGAGTGGGTCCGGATCGCCACCGGCGTCGGATGGTCGGGCAGCACCAGAACGGTCAGGTCGCCCTTGTCTCTGGCACGGGCAAGGATGGGTCCCACCATCTCCTCGTCAATCCGCTCGATGGCCCGGATCTTGTCCGGAACACTCCCGTTGTGCCCTGCCTCGTCGGGAGCTTCCACGTGGATCAGGACGAAGTCCTTGCTGTCCAGTTCCCGCAGGGCATACTCGGCTTTCCCGCGGAAATTCGTATCGATGTACCCCGTGGCGCCTGGGACGGTAACGGTCTCCAGTCCCGCATATACCCCGATCCCTCGTATGAGGTCGACCGCCGCCACCACAGATCCCTTGAGTCCGTACTTCTCCTGGAACGTCTCCATCCGGGGCGCCTTCCCCTGCCCCCACAACCAGATGGCGTTTCCCGGCGGCTTGCCGGCCTCGATCCTCTTCCGGTTCACTACATGGTCGGGGAAGATCTCCCTCGATATTTCCATGAGTCCCAGCAGGAACTCCGCACCTTCCCCTTTGGGCAAATAGTCGGTGATTTTCTTCCCGTGGAGGTCATGAGGAGGGGTCGTTTCCAGGGATTCATGGCCCCCGGGCCAAACCATGAGATGGCGGTAGGAAACCCCCGGGTAGAACCGGACGCCGCTGTCTTTGGTCCCCCTTCCCACTGTGTTGACGAGGGATGGGATGGCGGATCCTTCGCAGACACCGCAACCCTGGTCGATCACCTGTTTCTGGAGAGCCTCCAGCAGTTCTGCCGCCTCGGGTGTCGTGATGTGACCGGCGGAGTAATCCTCCATTTCCGTGTCTGCGCCGTCGTTCTTGAGGCAGACGATGTTGCACCGGAAGGCGACATCGTCCGGTCCAAGGTCCACCCCCATAGAGGCGGCCTCGAGCGGAGAGCGCCCCGTGTACACCTCGCGCGGGTCGTACCCGATAATGCTCAGGTTGGACACGTCGCTTCCCGGGTACATCTCTTTCGGGACAACCTGTACCGTGCCCAGCGCTCCCCGGGAGGCCATGAAATCCATATGAGGCTTGTTCGCCGCCTCAAGAGGTGTTCTGTCCCCGAGGGACGGTATCGGCCAGTCGGCCATTCCGTCGCCGATGAGAATGATGAATTTCCGGCTCACGTTGCCTCTCTTTCAGAAACCAAGGGCCTTCAAGACCTCCGCCATCTTCGATGGGATGGTGACGGGCTCCACAGACTGGGCAATCGCGTTGTCCGGATCCTTCAGTCCGTGCCCGGTCAGGGTGCAGACGATCCGCTCCCCTTTGCGGAAATACGACTCTTTGCCCAATTTTATCACGCCGGCGACCGACGCTGCCGATGCAGGTTCGCAGAAAACTCCCTCGGTCTCCGCCACGAGCTTGTACGCCTCGAGGATCTCCGCGTCGCTGACCATCCGGATGAGGCCTCCTGACTCGTCCCGCGCCGCCTCGGCTTGCTTCCAGGATGCCGGGTTTCCGATCCGGATCGCGGTCGCGACCGTCTCGGGCTTCCGTATCGGGCGTCCCCGGACGATGGGAGCAGCCCCTTCGGCCTGCCACCCCAGCATCCTGGGGAGACGTCCCGATCGCCCGGACTCCCGGTATGCCTGGTAGCCTGCCCAGTACGCGGTGATGTTTCCCGCGTTCCCCACGGGAAGAACGTGGCAGTCCGGCGCATCTCCCAGCGCATCGCATATTTCGAAAGCGGCGGTCTTCTGCCCTTCGATGCGGTACGGGTTCACCGAGTTGACCAGGGTCAACGGATACTTCTCTGAAATTTCACGTACGAGTCCCAGCGCGTCGTCGAAGTTTCCCAGCACCTGAATGACCTGGGCACCGTGGATCATCGCCTGGGAAAGCTTCCCGAGCGCGATCTTCCCCTCCGGAATGACCACGAACGCCCTCATCCCCGCCCTCGCCGCGTAGGCCGCCGCGGAGGCGGACGTGTTCCCCGTGGAGGCGCAGATCACGGAGTCCGCCCCCTTCGCCTTGGCCATCGAAACCGCCATCGTCATCCCGCGGTCCTTGAACGACCCGGTCGGGTTCAGACCCTCGTACTTCAGGTAGATCTCCGTCCCCGGGGCGATGGAGCGCGCAAGTGTCTGCGCGGGCACGAGCGGGGTGTCTCCCTCGAGGAGGGTCACCACGCACTCGTCGGGTACGGCCGGAAGAAGGTCGCGGTACCTGTGGATGATTCCTTTCCGCTGCATAGGACGGTTCCCTTGCCGGGGTTACAGGTTGTTTTCGATCCGGATCATTCGCGTCCGGTCGAGGACGACGGGGAGCCGGTCGGTTTCCTCGAGGGCGGCCCGCATGTCCTTTTCCTTCGCCTGGTGGGTGACGATGAAGATCGCCACGGCGCTTTCCTTCCTCCGCCCTTTCTGTATGACGGAGGAGATGCTGATCTGGTGGTTCCCCAGAACCCCGGCGATCTTGGACAACACGCCCGGTTTGTCGACCACCTGGAAACGAAGATAGTACTCGGAGTCCACGTCGGTAAAAGGGGACACCGGGGTTCCCTTTCCGGGAAGCTGGTTGTGGAAGCCGCTCGGCGGGATCCTGCCGGAAATCCCCTTTCCGAGGTTGCGCGCAATCTCGATGATGTCGCTCACCACCGCCGATGCCGTCGGGAGCTTCCCGGCGCCCTGCCCGTAATACAGCGAAGATCCGACGAAGTCCCCCTTCACGTAGATCGCGTTATATGCGCCTCTGACCGTGGCAAGCAGGTGTTCGGATGGGATCATCGTCGGGTGGACGTGCACCTCCATGCCGATCCCCCGCTGTTTCGCGATGGCAAGCAGCTTGATCGTGTACCCGAACTCGCGCGCGAACGCGATGTCCTGCGCAGAGACGTCGCGGATCCCCTCGACGTAGATATTCTCGAGGGGTATGCTCCCCCCGGTGGCCAGCCAAACGAGAATGGACAGCTTGTGGGCGGAGTCGATCCCGTCCACGTCGAAGGACGGATCGGCCTCCGCGAGACCGATCGATTGCGCCTCTCCCAGAACGTCCGAGAACTCCTTTCCCTCGTTGGCCATCTGGCTGAGGATATAGTTGCACGTCCCGTTGACGATCCCGTAGATCTCGTTGATCCGGTTGGCGGCAAGACCTTCCCGCATGGCCCGGATAATGGGTATTCCTCCTCCGACGCTGGCCTCGAACCCGATGTCGACTCCGGCGGAGTTCACGGCCCGGCTGATCTCCTCCCCGTACTCGGCCAGAAGCGCCTTGTTTGCCGTCACGACCGATTTCCCCCGCCGGATCGCCTCGAGAAGGTACTCCCGGGCGGCACCCGTTCCCCCCATCAGCTCGACCACGATGTGGACGGACGGGTCCCGGATCACTTGGTCGCTCTTCGTGGTCAGAATGCCGTCGGGAAGCGATACGCCGCGGTCCCGCTCGACGTCGATGTCGGCCACCCGCACCAGCCGGATCGGTATTCCCACCCGCCGTCGGAGATGATCGGCGTTATCCAGGAGGAGCCGGGCCGTCCCCGAGCCGACGGTCCCGAAACCGATGATCCCCACGCCGATTTCCCGGATCGCATCCGTCATCGGGCTTTCACCTTGGCGGGTGCCTGCAGGACGGCCTTCGCGCCCCGGATCGCCTGGCGGATCCGATGCTCGTTCTCCACCAAGGCGAACCGCACGAAACCCTCTCCGTGCTCCCCGAACCCTACGCCGGGAGAGACGGCCACTTTCCCACGGGTCAGCAGCATCTTGGAGAACTCGACCGATCCCATTCCCCGGAAAGGCTCGGGGAGAGGGGCCCAGACGAACATCGTCCCCTGGGGCTTCGGGAAATCCCATCCGATCCGGGAGAAGCCGTCCACGAGGCAGTCCCTCCGCTTCCGGTAGATCTCCACCGCTTCCTCCACCACCCGGTACGGACCGTTCAGGGCCACCGTGGCGGCAACCTGGATGGCCTGGAACATCCCATAGTCGAGATAGCTCTTGATGCGTCCCAGGGCCCCTACCATCCGCTTGTTCCCCACAACGAAACCGACGCGCCACCCGGGCATCGAATACCCCTTCGACATCGAGTACAGCTCCACCGCCACTTCCTTGGCCCCGGGGACCTGCAGGATGGATGGGGCCTTGTACCCGTCGAACACAAGATCGGCGTACGCGAGGTCGTGAATGACGAGAAGCTCATGCTCCTTGGCGAACTCGACGAGGCGGCGGAAAAACTCGAGGTCCACCACCTCCGTGGTCGGGTTGTGCGGAAACGAGAGGATCAGGACCTTCGGCTTGGGCCAGATCGTTTTCATCGCCCGGCGGGTCCGGTCCAGGAAATCTCCTTCTCCGCTGGTGAGCGAGATCGACCGCAGGTCCCCGTTCGCGATGACCACGGAGTAGGCGTGGATCGGGTAGGTCGGGTTCGGGACCAGAGCGATGTCGCCGGGACCCATGATGGCGAGAACCAGGTGGGACAGCCCCTCCTTGGCGCCGATGGTGGCGATCGCCTCCGTATCCGGGTCCAGCTCCACGTTAAATTTCCGCTTGTACCAGTTGCAGATGGCGAGGCGCAGCTTCGGAATCCCGCGCGATGCGGAGTACCTGTGGTTCCGGGGGTTCCGGGATGCCTCGACCAGCTTGTCGACGATATGTTTCGGCGTCGGGAGGTCGGGATTCCCCATCCCGAGGTCGATGATGTCCTCCCCGTCCTTGCGCATTTTCGCCTTCAGATCGGTCACAACGGCCAGAACGTAGGGGGGAAGCCGCTTGATACGTGGGAATTCCTCCATGTGCGGTCTCCTGGGGAAGTGTAAACAAGATATGCTAATGAATCTGGCCGGGTAAGTCAAATTCGGCCAAGAATAGAGGGGTTTTGGGAGGTCCGACCCCTATTCCGGGGCGGAGACCGTGGCGCGTTTCCTTTCCATCCAGGCGGAAAGCTCCGCGTGCTCGGGGAGGGACAGGTCCGGGTCCCGATCGAGTAGCATCCCGGAGATCTCCCGGGACCGGGCGAGGATCCGCGCGTCCCGGAGGATGTCGGAGAAAACGAGGTCGGGAATCCCCGATTGACGCACGCCGGCGAAATCCCCGGGGCCGCGAATCTTCAGGTCCTCCTCGGCGATCCGGAATCCGTCGTTCGTTCCTTCCATCACGGAGAGGCGCGCGGTCGCGTCCTCCCCCTGCTCTCCCCCGACCATCAGGAAGCAGACGGAAGGGCGGCTCCCCCTCCCCACGCGCCCGCGGAGCTGGTGGAGCTGCGAGAGTCCGAACCGGTCCGCGTGCTCCACCATCATCACGGTGGCCTCCGGTACGTCCACGCCCACTTCCACGACTGTCGTGGAGACCAGGATCCGGTCCTCCCCCTTCTGGAACCGGCGCATCACGTTATCCTTCTCGTCGGCCTTCATTCGTCCGTGCAGAAGCCCGACCCCTGTTCCCGGGTAGGTCTTCCGGACGCGTTCGTACGTCGCTTTTGCGTCACGCAGCGTCAGTTTTTCCGACTCCTCCACGAGGGGAAGGACGATATAGGCACGTCCTCCCTCCTCCAGGTCCTTTCGCACCCTCTCCCAGGTCTCCCTCCTCTGCCCCTCCGTCACCACCTTTGTCTCCACCGGGGTCCTGCCGGGTGGGAGCTCGTCGATGACAGAGACGTCCATGTCTCCGTACAGCGTCATCGCCAGCGTCCGGGGGATCGGAGTGGCGGTCATCACGAGGAGGTGGGGGGACATCCTTCCCTTCCCCCGGAGGGCCGCCCGCTGCAGGACGCCGAACCGGTGCTGCTCGTCGATTATCCCCAGCGCCATCTCACGGAACTCGACCCCCTCCTGGATGATGGCGTGGGTCCCGATCACCACGTCCGCCTTCCCTTCCCGGATCTCCTCCCGCGCCCTTTCCCTCTCCTTCCCCGAAAGCGCGGATGTGAGCAGGACGATCCGGACGGGGAGCCCCCGGCAGAGGACGGTAAAACGGCGAAAATGCTGTTCCGCGAGGATCTCGGTGGGAGCCATGAGCGCCGTCTGGGCCCCCTTCCTCCAGGCTACCATCGCGGCGACCCAGGCAACGATCGTCTTCCCGCTCCCCACGTCTCCCTGCAGAAGACGGTGCATCGGATGGGGAAGGGACATGTCCTTGAGAATTTCGTTCAGAACCCGCCTCTGGGCATCCGTCAACCGGAAAGGCAACCGTTTCTTGATCTCCGTCACGATTTCCCTGTCCCACGGCAAGGGCTCCGCCGCCTCCTTCCTCACCCCGGACCGCCGCATCGCCAGGGTCCACTGGATGAAAAACAGCTCCCCGAAGATGAAACGCTGCTGGGGGGGTGAGGAAAAAGAAAGGAGCGTTTCCGCGTCCTTTTCCGGAGGGGGAAAGTGCAGCGTCTGGAGCGACTCGTTCACCGGAGGAACACCGGCTGCGTCGAGTATCCACCGGGGGAGAAATTCCGGCTCCGCAGCAGCGTATTTCCGGACGACCTCCCACTGGATCTTTCGGAGCGTCCGCGGCGGAATCCCCTCAATGGCGGGGTATACCGGTACGATCCGTCCCATGTTCACGGGATCTTCCTCGTCTCCTGCCACGAGAATCTCGGGGTGGTGCATCTCCATTTGGAACTGGAAGAGACGAACCGGCCCGCACAGGGCGATGCTCTCCCCTACCGGAAACCGTTCCTTTAGCAAAGGCCGGGCATGGAACCATTTGGCGGAAAGGCGGCCGGTTCCATCGGAAATAACCACCTCGAGAAAGCGCCTGCCCCCCCATCCCCTTCCCCCGCCGCGCACGGACAGAATCTGTCCCTTCACGGGTACGGTCATGCCGGGTCGTACCGACCGCATGGGGACGATGCGTCTCCTGTCCTCGTACGCTTTAGGGAAAAAGAAGAGTGCGTCGTGCGGCGTCCGGATGCCGCGGGCGGCAAGTTTTTCGGCGAGCCGGGGTCCCACTCCCTTGACATACTGGATGGAGAGGGTATCCGGCACCCGTTAGCGCCCGGCTCCGCCGCCTCGCGCCCGGTCCTGTGCCTGCCGCCCGCGGACTCCGTGGTATTCCTGCAGACTCCGGACGGAGAGGTCTTCCTCGTTCAGGTGGAGGATCGCTTGCGCCACCGCCTTCGCTGCGGCAAGCGTCGTGACGTACGGGATGTTGTAGACGAGCGCTGTCCGCCGTATGTAATACGAGTCGGCATTCGACTGCGCGCCCAGGGGCGTGTTGATGACGAGGGCGATCTCGCCGTTCTTGATGAGGTCGGCGACGTGGGGCCTCCCCTCATTGATCTTCAGGATCGGTTCGGCCGGGATCCCGTTCCTGTTCAGGAAATCCGCGGTACCGCTTGTGGCCGCGACCCGGAATCCGCACTCGTGCAGCATCCGCGCGGGGCCAAGCATCCCGGCCTTGTCGGCATCGCGGACGCTGAGGAACACTTTCCCCCCGGTCGGAAGCATCATTCCCGCGGCGATCTGCGATTTTGCGAATGCACTCCCGAATTTGTCGTCGATCCCCATCACCTCCCCCGTCGATTTCATCTCGGGACCGAGAATCGTGTCGACATGCGGGAACTTGATGAAGGGGAACACCGCCTCCTTGACGCTTACGTGATCCGGGACGATGTACTCCGTCAGGCCGAGGTCGCCCAGCTTCCGGCCAACCATGACCTTGGCCGCCAGTTTCGCCAGAGGGATCCCGATCGCCTTGCTTACGAAGGGGATCGTCCGGGAGGCGCGGGGATTTACTTCGAGGAGGAAAATCTCCCCCTTCTTGACGGCGAACTGCACGTTCATCAACCCCACTACTCCCAGTTCCATCGCAAGAGCCTTGGTCTGCCGGATGATCTCCTGCGTGATCTCGGGGGAAATCGAATGGGGGGGGAGGGAGCACGCGGAATCCCCTGAATGGACACCCGCTTCCTCGATGTGCTCCATCACCCCGCCTATGACGACGGTATCCCCGTCGGCGATCGCGTCGACGTCGATCTCGATGGCGTCTTCGAGAAACTTGTCGATGAGCACAGGCTTTTCCTCGGACGCCCGCACGGCGTTCGTGAGGTACTGCCGGAGTCCCTCCTCGTCGTGTACGATCTCCATGGCGCGCCCTCCCAGAACGTACGACGGGCGGATGAGAACGGGATATCCGATCCTCCCTGCGATGATCTCCGCATCCTCGGCGGAGCGCGCGATCCCGTTCGGAGGCTGGCGAAGGCCCAACAGGTCGAGGAGCTCCTTGAAACGCTCGCGGTCCTCCGCCCGGTCGATGCTGTCGGGAGATGTTCCGATGATCGGCACCCCCTCCTTCTGGAGGGGAATGGCGAGCTTCAGGGGCGTCTGTCCGCCGAACTGGACGATGACGCCTTCGGGCTTCTCCTCCTCGATGATGGCGAGTACATCCTCCTTGGTGAGCGGCTCGAAATAGAGCCTGTCCGAAGTGTCGTAGTCGGTCGAAACGGTCTCGGGGTTGCAGTTGACCATGATCGCCTCAAACCCCTCTTCCCTCAGGGCGAAAACGCCGTGGACGCAGCAGTAGTCGAACTCGATCCCCTGCCCGATCCGGTTCGGCCCACCCCCGAGAATCACCACCTTCTTCCGGGAGGAAGGTGCAGCCTCGTTCTCCTCGTCGTATGAGGAATAGAAGTAGGGAGTGTACGCCTCGAACTCCGCTCCGCATGTATCCACCCTCTTGAACCCGGGGCGGATGCCCGCCCGGAGACGGAATCCGCGGACCGAATCCTCGCTCATCCCGAAGAGTCTGCCGAGCCTTCTGTCGGAGAACCCCATCGACTTTGCGCGCAGAACCGTCTCCGCCTCCTCGCGGGGAATTCCCGCGGCTTCTTCGAGCGCGCGGAAACGCCCTCCCCAGGCCTTAAGCGTTTCCTCCTCCACGATGATCTGCCGGATGTTCTCGAGGAACCAGATGTCGATCCCGGTCATCTGGTTGATCTCCTCGATCCGAAAACCCTCCCGGATGGCCTCTCCGATGTACAGCAGCCGCTGGGAATTGGGGCGGCGAAGCTTTTCCGCGATCGCTTTCCTGCGGATATCGGGTCCCCCGGAATCGGGGAGGAGCACCGGCTCGAAGCCGTAAACGCCGGTCTCGAGGGAGCGGAGTGCTTTCTGCAGGGATTCCTTGAAGGTCCGGCCGATCGCCATCACCTCCCCCACTGATTTCATCTGGGTGCCGAGCACGTCCTCCGTCTGGGGGAACTTCTCGAACGTGAACCGGGGAATCTTGGTCACCACGTAGTCGATGGTGGGCTCGAAGGAGGCCGGTGTCTCCCGGGTGATGTCGTTGGGGATTTCGTCGAGGGTGTAGCCGACCGCGAGCTTCGCGGCGATTTTCGCGATGGGGAACCCGGTGGCTTTCGACGCGAGCGCGGAGGACCGGGAAACCCGGGGATTCATCTCGATGACGACCATCTCTCCCGTTTCGGGGTGGATGGCGAACTGGATATTGCTTCCTCCTGTGTCCACGCCGATTTCCCGGATGATGCGAATGGCGGCGTTCCGCATCAGCTGGTATTCCTTGTCGGTGAGCGTCTGCGCCGGGGCGACCGTGATCGAGTCGCCGGTGTGGATTCCCATCGGGTCGAGGTTCTCGATCGAGCAGATGATCACCACGTTGTCCTTCAGGTCCCGCATCACCTCGAGCTCGAATTCCTTCCATCCGATCACCGACTGCTCGATGAGGACGGTCCGCTTCGGGGAGGCATCCAGGGCCCAGCGGACGGCGTCCTCGTATTCTTCCCTGTTGTAGGCTACCCCCGCGCCCGTACCCCCGAGGGTGAAGGAAGGACGGATGATGGCCGGGTATCCGATCTCCGGAATGACCTCGAGCGCTTCTTCCACGGAGCGGATGTAGCCCGAGCGCGGGACGACGAGGTGAAGCGTCTCCATTGCTTTCCGGAACCGGTCCCTGTCCTCGGCTTTCTGTATGGCGTCGAAGTTGGCCCCGATGAGCTCCACGCCGTACTTCTCGAGAACTCCCATCTCGTGCAGCGAGACGGCGATGTTCAGACCCGTCTGCCCGCCGATCGTGGGAAGCAGGGCGTCGGGCCGCTCCCTGGCGATGATCTTCTCTACCATCGCGGGTGTTATCGGTTCGATGTAGGTCCGGTCGGCGAAATCGGTGTCGGTCATGATGGTGGCGGGGTTGCTGTTTACCAGCACGACCGTGAACCCTTCCTCCTTGAGCGCCTTGCACGCCTGGGTCCCGGAGTAATCGAATTCGCATGCCTGCCCGATGATGATGGGGCCGGATCCGATGAGCAGGATTTTATGGAGATCGGTTCGCCTCGGCACGGGTTATTGTTCCCCTTCCCCGATGAGATACCGGTAGAAACGGGTGAACAGGTAGCGGGAGTCGTGGGGGCCGGGGGAGGCCTCCGGGTGGTACTGCACGGAGAAACATCGCAGCGACGGCACGCTGATTCCCTCCACCGTCCTGTCGTTCAGGTTGATGTGGGTGATCCGGGCCCGGTCCCCGAGGGACTCGGCGTCCACCGAGAAATTATGGTTCTGGCTCGTGATCTCGACCTTGCCGGTCATGAGATCCATCACCGGCTGGTTGCATCCGTGGTGCCCGAACGAAAGCTTGAACGTCTTTCCGCCGAGGGCAAGCCCCATGATCTGATGGCCGAGGCAGATCCCGAATATCGGCACCTTTCCCAGGAGTTCCCGCACGGTGTCGACGGCATACGGAACGCCTTCGGGATCTCCGGGGCCGTTGGAGAGGAAAACGCCGTCGGGCTGCCGTTCCAGGATCGCCGCGGCGCTGGTCTCCGAGGGAACGTGCATCACCTCCATCCCGTGGGACACGAGCATCCTCAGGATGTTCTGCTTGATCCCGTAATCGATCGCCACCACCCTCGGGAGTTTTCCGAAGCGGGATCGATACGCGGAGGCGGGGAGGTATCCCTTCCCGAGGTCCCAGTCCCCCGTCTCCCAGTAGGCTTCGCGGTTCGACGTGACCTCACGGACGAGGTCTCGACCGATGATCGGCGGAAGGTCACGCGCCTTTTTCACGAGCCGCTTTTCATCGAGAACGAGGGAGGAGAGCACGCCCATCTGCGAGCCCCCGTCGCGCAGACGTCTCGTCAGGGCGCGGGTATCGATACCGGAAATCCCGCAGATGTGATAGCGGCGAAGGTATCCGTCGAGGGTCTCCACGTGGCGCCAGTTCGAGGCAAGTCGCCACGCCTCACGCACGATGAAGCCTTCCACCCAGGGACGGGAAGACTCCACGTCGTCCATGTTGATCCCGGTGTTCCCGATCTCGGGGTAGGTCATCGTCACCATCTGTCCCTTGTACGATGGATCCGTGAGCACTTCCTGGTACCCGGTCATCGCGGTGTTGAAGACGACCTCCCCCCCGCTTTCGCCGATGTGTCCGAACGCGGCGCCGCGGTACACGGTTCCGTCCGCTAGGGCGAGGATCGCATTCCGTTCAGGCATCCGTGGTAACCCCTTTCATAAGGGAGTGCATGACACGCCCTCGGCATAATACCGCAACCGCCCGCCCTCTCATCTTCCAACCGAAGAACGGGCTGTTGCGCGATTTCGACCGGACGTCCGATTCCCGGAACTCCCACTCCGCCTCCGGGTCCACGATCGTAACGTCGCCGTCGGCGCTTTTGCGCAGGGTTCCTTTCTCCTTGAGTCCGAGAATGCGGGCCGGGATCGCGCTCAGGAGATCCACGAGCCGCGCCGGTGTGACCTTTCCCCCCGCGAGGAGCGCCATCGATAGGGGAAGCGCGGTTTCGAGTCCGATGATTCCGTTGGATGCGGCGACGAATTCGCACCGTTTCGTGTACTCGTCGTGCGGCGCGTGGTCGCTCGCAATGGCGTCGATCGTCCCGTCCACGATCCCCTCGAGGATCGCCATCCTGTCCTCCTCCCCCCGCAGGGGAGGGTTCATCTTCGCATACGTGTTGTATCCCTCGATCGCGGCGTCGGTAAGCGTGAAGTAGTGCGGGGCGGTTTCCCCCGTAACGCGAACCCCCGCCCGTTTCGCCATGCGGAGTAGATCGACCCCCATCTTCGTGCTGATATGCTGGATGTGTATGCGCCCTCCCGTAAGGCGCGCCAGCAGAATATCCCGTGCGATGGCGATCTCCTCGGCCGCCGAAGGGATGCCCGGGATCCCGAGGCGGTGGGCGGTCCACCCCTCGTTCGCGGCTCCCCCCTCGGACAGTTCGTGGTCTTCCGCGTGTTCCATGATCAGGAAGTCGAACGCTTTGGCATATTCAAGCGCTCGCCTCAGGACCAGCGCGCTCCGGACCGGACTCCCGTCGTCGGAGAAGGCGATCGCTCCGGCTTCGAAGAGTTCCGAGAGGTCGGTCATCTCCTTACCGTTCTGCCCGCGCGTGAGAGCGGCCACGGGGAATACGTTCGCCGTTCCCAGGGAAGCCGCCTTCTCCCGGATGTACCGTGTCACTTCCGGGTGGTCGTTCACCGGGCTGGTGTTCGCCATGCAGACGACGGAGGTAAACCCCCCGGAGGCGGCGGCCGCCGTTCCCGACCGGATGTCCTCCTTCCATTCGAAACCGGGGTCGCGCAGGTGGACGTGCATGTCGATCAGGCCCGGAAGAACCCATTTCCCCTCTGCATCGACCACCATTCCGTCGAAGCTCCCCGGAGCCTCCCCTCCGGGAAGGAAATCCGCCACCTTCCCGTCCGCGATCAAGACGCTTCCCACTTCGTCTCTTCTCGACTCGGGGTCGATCACCCGGCCTCCCTTAACGAGCAACATTGTGCCCTCCCGCAAGAAGGTATAGGAGCGCCATCCGGATGGCGACGCCCGACTCCACCTGATTCAGGATGATCGAATGCGAACTGTCGGCCAGTGTATCGGACAGTTCCACTCCCCGGTTGATCGGGCCCGGATGCATGATGACGGCATCTTTCTTGGCCAGGGAGAACACCTCCGAATTCAGTCCGTAATTCCGGGCGTACTCCCGGAGGGACGGGAAATAGGCGGTTTTCTGCCGTTCCAGCTGAATCCGCAGCATCATCACGACATCGGCGTCCCGGACCGCTTCGCGGATGTCGTTCGTCACGGTGGCCCCGGATCGTCCCATTTCCCTCGGTACGAGAGGGCCCGGCCCGCAAAGCCAAAGGTCCGCCCCCATCCGGCCGAGGGAATGGAGGTTGGACCGGACCACCCTGCTATGTAGTATATCTCCTATTATCGATATCTTTAACCCATTAACCTTACCTTTTGCTTTAATTATAGAGTACAGGTCCAGAAGCCCTTGGGTCGGGTGTTCGTTCGAGCCGTCCCCGGCGTTGATGATCGAACAGGAGACGTGACGGGACAGGAACTGGGCGGCCCCGGATGCCGGATGGCGGATGACGAGGATGCTCGGCATCATCGCATTGATGTTCTTCGCCGTGTCCAGCAGGGTCTCCCCCTTTGCGACGCTCGAAACCGCGGAACTGAAATTCACCACGTCCGCCGAAAGACGCTTCCCCGCGATCTCGAAGGAAGTCCGGGTCCGGGTGCTCGCCTCGAAGAACAGGTTGACCACCGTCTTCCCCCGTAGGGCGGGGACCTTCTTGATGTCCCTCGTCAGCACGTCCTCCATCGAACGGGCGGTGTCGATGACGAACTCGATTTCCTCCGCACTGAAATCCGCCAGCCCGAGTATGTGTTTTCGCCGCCACTCCATCGGAGTCACTCCCCTTTCCCGGGGCCGCTCTCCCGCAGCACCACCTTCCATTCCTCCGTCTCCCCTCCGACGAGGACCTCGACGGTTTCCGCGCGCGCGGTGGGGACGTTCCGTCCGACGTAGTCGGCCCGGATGGGCAGTTCGCGGTGTCCCCGGTCGATCAGGACGGCGAGCTGGATGTTCTTGGGGCGCCCGAAATCGATCAGTGCGTCCATCGCCGCCCGGATCGTCCTTCCCGTGAAGAGGACGTCGTCCACGAGGACGACCTTCTTGTCGTCTATCGAGAAAGGAATCTCCGTTCGTTTCAGCCTGGGCTGGTATCCCGCCCGGGACAGGTCGTCCCGGTACAGGGTGATGTCCACGTACCCCGCGGGCACCTCCACCCCTTCGATCGACCGGATCCTGCCCTGGATGACCCGCGACAGGGGGACGCCCCCGGAGCAGATCCCGACGAGGACGATCTCCTCGGCCCCCTTGTTCTTCTCCAGAATTTCGTGCGTCAGTCGGGAGAGCGCCCGGTCCACACCTTTGGCGTCCAGGATCAGCTTCTTGCTGCTTTTTTTTCATGTCGTTAGCCCTCTTCGGTACCTACGGGGTTTTCCGGCGGGCAAAAAAAAACCCCCCCGATCAAACGGGGAGGTGGTGTCTGCCGATGCTGTCACGCATTTCCATCCTTTGCTAACCTCACGGGGTTAGCTTAAAAGGTTATTGAAAATCATACCGCCGCTGCGCCGCTTCGTCAACAGGAAGGGAAGCAGGCTTAACCCTCAATGCAATACGTCCCCGATGCGGTTCCACCGCACAAGATCCGGGTAGCGCCAGAATTCGTACCAGTGCAGGTCGACCTCCCAGTTCAGGGAGAAGTAGATGAACAGGGCCTTCCCGATGATCGCGTCCTCGTCGACGAACCCCCAGAACCGTGAGTCGTAGGATCGATCGCGGTTGTCCCCCATGACGAAATACTTCGTTTCCGGAACGTGCACCGGAGGGAGGTTGTCCCTGCCGCGCACCAGCCCGTCGATCGCGTCCCCGTCGGCGAATCTCGTGTAGTCCTCGTGCAGCGGCTTCCCGTTGATCAGGACCACCTTGTGCCGGATCTCCACCGTGTCGCCCGGGAGGCCGATGACGCGCTTGATGAAATCCTTGCTCGGATCCTCGGGGAAGACGAACACGATGATGTCATCACGCTGGGGGGAGGCAAACTGGAGAACCCGGCCGTTCGTATACGGTATGTGATACCCGTAGAGGAACTTGTTGACGAAGATGTGATCGCCGATGAGCAGCGTGTTTTCCATCGATCCCGAGGGGATCTTGAACGCCTGGATGACGAAGGTCCGCACCACGAGAGCGATCAGGAGCGCAACGACGAACGCTTCCAGGTACTCGCGCAGCTTTCCTTTCTGGCGCGTCTCTTTTCCCGGGCCGGCGTTCTTGCGTTGCTCTCCTCCCCTCATTCCTTCACCTTCAGAATGGAGAGAAAGGCCTCCTGGGGGATTTCCACTGTACCCACC
>JBAULH010000145.1:0-21248 GCA_049578085.1 Candidatus Deferrimicrobiaceae bacterium | reverse complement strand
CACTTGCCTTGGGAGCAAGGGGTCGCCGGTTCAAGTCCGGCCGTCCCGACCAGTTTTTTCCGGTAGTTGGCGGGTGGCCGTGCAGGCCTTCGCTTCATCCCGATACGCACACGCCGCGACCGCGGCGCGCGTCCGGGAAAGACCCGCGTTCGTGGTCCCCGTCCGCCCGGTCCCGCCATGCTCGCCGACGACACCCGGAATCCCCCCCGCCGAACCGCGAATCCAACGGACAGGGAACGGGTCCGCCGGAAACGCGACGTTCGCGACCATCGTGACCTCTCTTCCGCGACAGCGGCGGAAAAGCGGTCACAACGTAAAGACAAGGCTCCGCTGAAAGGAGGAAGGCAAGATGCTGGATTTTAAGTCGATCCTGGTATTTTCGGAGGATCCGAAACGGCTCAGCGATTTCTACCGTAAGGTTTTTCAAAAGGATCCGGACTGGGTGATGGAAGGCTATTACGGGTTCAATGCCGGATCGGCGTTTCTGACCTTTGGACCTCATGACAAGGTCAAAGGGAAGAACCCGAACCCGGACCGCATGATGGTCAACTTCGAGACCCGCGATATGAAGGGAGAATTCGACAGGATCAAGGGCCTTGGAGTCGGGGTTGTCGCCGAACCGTACCGGATGGGAGAGGAAACCGACGGATGGATCGCGACATTCGCGGATCTGGATGGCAACTACTTTCAACTCATGACGCCTTGGGAGGGATAGTCCGGTCTTTACAGATAACCAGGAGGGATGCAGATGCCGAAGAACAGACGACGCTGGTTTTTCTCCCTGGGCCTGTTGGCGGCGGCTGTAGGCGCTATCGGCCTGACGGGATGCGGCCATCGGTGCTGGCGCCATCACGGGCACGATCCGACGGAGCGGGTCGAATGGGCGACCGGGAAGATCGCTTCCAGGCTCGACTTGAACGACGCGCAAAAGGCGAAGCTGGACATCGTCAAGCAGGAGATCCTGGCCCACCGCGAACAAGGCAGGCAGGAGCGCGAGGAAGCGTTCCGAACGATCCTCGCGCAGATCCGCTCCAAGCGGCTCGACTCGGGAAAGCTTCTCGCCTTGATGGAACAGCGCCACGGGCGCATGGAGGAGATCGCCCCTTCCGTGCTCCGGAAGGTCGCGGACTTCCACGCGAGCCTCACGGACGAACAAAAAGAGAAGGCGGCGCAGGAACTCGAGAAGATGCGGGATCACCGGCGCTAGAAAGGTCATCGAGCCGGGCTGGGCAAGGCCTTGTCCGGCTTTCGCGGCACGCCGCCGCGCGAAGAGCGAAGGGACCGTAATCGGTGGAGTCCAGGGATTGCGAGAAGAAAGGAGACCGTCATGGCACGCATCGTCCGATTCCATGAAACCGGCGGCCCGGAAGTGTTGAAGATCGAGCAGGTGGACGTACCGCCGCCGGGGCCGGGAGAAGTCCGTATCGCGGTGAAGGCGCTCGGCCTGAACCGGGCCGAGGCGATGTTCCGTTCGGGCCGCTACCTGGAGCCGCCCAGGTTCCCCGCCCGCCTCGGCTACGAGGCGGCAGGTACCGTCGCGGCGCTCGGCGAAGGCGTGCGGGGGCTTAACGTGGGCGACGCGGTCGGCACCATCCCGGCGTTCTCGCAGAACCAGTACGGCGTCTACGGCGACACGGCAATCGTGCCGGCCTCCGCGGTGGCTAAGCACCCTGCGTCGCTGTCGTGGGCCGAGGCCGCGGCGGTCTGGATGCAATACATCACCGCGTACGGCGCGTTGATCGACATTGCGGGCGTAAAGGCCGAAGACACGCTGCTGATCCCTGCGGCCTCCAGCAGCGTGGGAATTGCCGCCATCCAGATTGCGCGGATGGTCGGGGCCACGCCCGTGGCGCTCACGCGCGGCAGCAGCAAGCGCGAGGCTTTGCTTACCGCCGGTGCGGCGCACGTCATCGTCACGCAAGAGCAGGACCCGGTCGCCGAGGCGAACAAGCTCACCGGGGGGAAGGGAGCCCGCATCGTCTTCGACCCGGTGGGCGGGCCGACCGTCGCCAAGCTGACGGCGGCGATGGCCGAGCGCGGCATCCTGTTCCTGTACGGCGTTCTCAGTACCGAGCCGACGCCGCTGCCGCTGATGGACGTGATAAGCAAGTCGCTTATGATCCGCGGCTATGTCCTGTTCGAGATCACCGGAGATCCGCGGCGACTCGAACGAGCCACGAAGTTCATCGTCGACGGCTTGTCCGCGGGCAAGCTCAAGCCGGTGGTCGCCAGGACGTTCCCGCTCGACCGGATCGTCGAGGCCCATCGGTACCTGGAGTCGAACCAGCAAGTCGGCAAGATTGTGGTGACGGTCTAAGAACGGGGCCTCGGCCGGGAGGCCCGCCGCATGAACTCGTTGTGCAGATTCCACGATCACGATCAACCGCTGGTGGCCGAGCGCGAAGGCCGCCCGGCGCAACGAGGCCGACCGGGAGCGTTCGATGCGGTAAGCGGTCGAACGCCGGCTCCCTCATCGCGGGTCCCTTCCGTCCGGGGAGAACGGCACGTTCCGGGAAAGAGGCCTTCTCCCTATGCCTTCGCCAGGTACTCTTCGAGTTTATCCAGGGATTCGTTCCAGCCCTGCTCGCACATGTCTCGTTCCGGCCCCTCGATCTCGAGATAGACGCCCTGCGACCAATAGTCCTTGCCTTCGGGCGATCGCATGCAGTTGATAAAGACGCCTCCCGGGCGAAGATCGATCCTGCAGACGGGCGACGTGAAGTCTTTCGGTCCCCACCAGCGCAACAGGCGCTCAGGCTTGGTCCACGTCTTGAAAACCTGGTCACGCCGCGAAAACAGTGGACCTACGCCGGCCACCCGTACCTTTCCGGAAAGATCGAGTCAACGCGACTGGACGTGCCCGCGCTCGGCCTCGTTCCGCTGCGGCTCACGGAACAGGGCGTCTGGAATCCTGGATGTGGTGGTCATCTCAAGCGATTTTTCCGGCAAAGGGTACTGGGAAAGGGTTGAGGTCCTATGCGAAGTCATTTATGAGATCTTTGCGCCGCTCGATGCGGTGGCGTTGACGCCGGACGAGTGGGAAAGGGGAGAGTCCTTCGTCGTTGACTTTGCCCGAAACGGAGAAGTTCTCTACGCCGCATAGTTCCTCGGTGAATTTGCACTCATCGAAATTTACCGGAAGTTTACCACTGCCTGCCTGTACGGTCGATTTTCTCTATACTCCGTATACCGACGGTACTATCGTAAGCGCTTGATAATGTGAAACTTCAGTCGATACGGTCACTTCCCGCCAACCTTCCCACTCGCCTTGGGAGCAGGGGTCGCCGGTTCAAGTCCGGCCGTCCCGACCAGTTTTTTCCGGTAGTTGGCGGGTGGCCGTGGTGAGGGGTTCCGCTCGACGGGACGGTTCTTTTCCCCCCCTGCCGGACTGGAGAGGGCACTTTCCTCCGGAACGAGCCTGCAGGATCACGCAGATAAAAAAACGCCGGGGGAGAAACGATGCCGGGTTCCCGACGCATCGTAATGGAAAGGAATGAAAACGATTACGATACCGTTAGAGAGGAGATGCCAATAATGAGCCACAGTCTGCCTTCCCTCCCGTACCCCTTCGATGCGCTGGAGCCGTACATCGACGCGAGGACGATGGAGATTCACCATGACAAGCACCACGCGGGTTACGTCAACAATCTCAATAAGGCTCTTGAAGGCCATCCCGAGCTGCAAAAACTTCCGGTCGAGGAATTGCTCGCGCTGGTCGGCAAGGTTCCGGAGGGCGTTCGCACGGCCGTGCGCAACAACGGCGGCGGTCACCTGAATCACTCCATGTTCTGGAAGATCATGAAGAAGACCGGCGGCGGCGAGCCGTCGGGGGATCTCGCCGGCGCCATTAAGAGCACCTTTGGCGGCTTCGCTGATTTCAAGGCGAAGTTCACCCAGGCTGCGACGTCGCGGTTCGGGTCCGGCTGGGCCTGGCTGCTGTTCCGTGGGGGAAAGCTTACCGTCGAATCGACTGCGAACCAGGACAATCCCATCCTGGACGGCGGTAAGGCGATCTTCGGCCTCGACGTCTGGGAGCACGCCTACTACCTGAAGTATCAGAACCGGCGCCTCGAGTACATCGAGGCGTGGTGGAACACGATCAACTGGGCGCAGGTCGCGGAAAACTTCGCGCAGGCAAAGAAGTAGGTCACGCGGGACGGGCTCCGGCGGAGGACCTAACCGGCCTTCTCCACCTTGATCGGTGCGCCTGATTGAACTGGTTTGAGTTGCTTCACATCGCACTTGGCCTTGCCCCAGATATTGGTCCGGGCCGCGAGGCGGATTTCATCGCCGCGGGATACGGGCGTGCGACCGAAACCGATCGCGATGGAATCGCCTTCAACCCAGAAAGCGAGCTCGCCGGGCGCAACGACATCCCGGGCGTCGGACTCCCGTTTCACCGTAACCGGAGTGGAGAAATACACTTCCTCGCCCCAGGTGTTCGCCTTGGAGGTGAACGGCAAGGCATTCCAGATCGCCTCCGCCGTGGGTGTCTCGAAAAGTTCGGCCTCGAGCACCACGGAACCGATGGTCATTTTGATTTGTCGCATGGATACCCTCCTGTTTCTCCTGAGGCAGGATGTGTGCGATGGACTGGTCATGGCCGGTGTGCCCGCCCGGTGCCGATGGCCCGCAGGGAGTAGCCTAGTCCAGCGTCCGGCGGTAGCGCTTCACGCCGACGAACAGGGTGATGGCGGCAAACACGGCGATGGGCCAGATCTGCGGAGCGACCTCGTAGAGCCCGTTGCCCTTGAGGAGGATGCCGCGGACGATCCGCAGGAAATGGGTGAGCGGGAAGAGTTCGCCGATCGCCTGCGCCCAATGCGGCATGCCGCGGAAGGGGAACATGAATCCCGAGAGCATCAGCGAGGGGAGGAAGAAGAAGAACGACATCTGCATGGCCTGGAGCTGGTTCGTCGCCACGGTCGAGAAGGTGATCCCCATCGCCAGGTTCGCGACGATGAACACGAGCGTCGTCCCCAGCAGCAGCAGCAGGCCGCCGGCCATGGGCACGTCGAAGAGGTAGCGTGCGGCGACGAGAATCAGCCCGGCCTGCACGTACCCCACGAGGATGTAGGGGACGATCTTGCCGGCCATCACTTCCAGGGGGCGCACGGGCATGGAAAGGAGGTTTTCCATGGTGCCCCGCTCGCGCTCGCGTGTGATCGCCAGCCCGGTGATGATGACCATGGTCATCGTGAGGACGACGCCCATCAGGCCGGGCACGATGTTGTACCGGGTGGCGCCTTCGGGGTTGTACAGCGCGTGGATGCGCACGTCGATGGGAGTTTTGCCGCCGGCGAGATAGGCGAGCGGCCCCCGGAGGTCGTTCTGCAGGGCGGTATCCGCCAGGACGCGCAGGGCCCCGAGGGCGTTGCCGGTGGCGGCGGGATCGGTCGCGTCCGCCTCGAGGAGGACGGCGGGCCGCTCTCCGCGCAACAGGGACCGGGTGAAGTCCGCCGGGATGTTGACCACGAACTGGACATCACCGCGCGCGAGCGCCTCGCGCCCTTCCTCCTCGGTGCCCACCCGCCGGACGAAGTCGAAGTAGCCGCTGTTCCGGACCGCCTCCAGCAGCGTGCGTCCCTGGGGGCCGTTGTCTGCCAGGAGCACGGCGGCGGGCAGGTGCTTCGGGTCCGTGTTGATGGCGTAGCCGAACAGGACGAGCTGGAGCAGCGGGATGCCGATCATCATCCCGAAGGTCAGCCGGTCCCGGCGCATCTGGATGAACTCCTTTACGATCACCGCCCCGAACCGCCTCGATGAGAGGCCGCGCCCCCGCGTCATGAAGACGGCCCTCCGTTGGAACGCTCCATGAGGTGAATGAAGACGTCCTCGATGCCGGCTTGGATCTGCCGCCACCGGTGCCTTTCCGTGCGGAACGGGGCGATGGCCCGTTCCAGGGCGGCTGCGTCGTCCCCGCTCACGTGGAGCACGTTGCCGAAGACCACGACCTGGTTTACTCCGGGGAGGCCGCGCAGGCGTTCGGCGAGCGCGCCCAGGTCCGGGCCGTCGACCGCCCAGGTCGAGAGGCGTGCCTCCTCGACGATCTCGGCCACCGTGCCGCGGGCGAGCATCCGGCCGCGGAATATGTAGGCGAGCCGGTGACAGCGCTCAGCCTCGTCCATGTAGTGCGTGGTGATGAGGAACGTCAGCCCCTGTCCGGCGAGCCGGTGGATCTCTTCCCAGAAGTCGCGGCGCGCCTTCGGGTCCACGCCGGCCGTGGGCTCGTCGAGCAGGAGGAGCTTCGGGTCGTGGATCAGGCACGCCGCCAGAGCGAGGCGCTGCTTCCAGCCGCCGGAGAGCTGCCCGGCGAGCTGGTCCCGCCGCTCCCCGAGCCCCAGCCGTTCGAGGCTCTCGCGCACGGCACGCGGCCTGTCCTTCACGGCATAGACGCGGGCGACGAAATCGAGGTTTTCGGAGACGCTCAGGTCCTCGTAGAAACTGAACCGCTGCGTCATGTAGCCGACCCGGTGCTTGACGGTCTCGCTGTCCCTGATGATGTCGCGGCCGAGGCATGTGCCGCTGCCTGCGTCGGGACGGAGCAGCCCGCAGAGCATGCGGAGGAACGTCGTTTTGCCGCTGCCGTTGGGACCCAGGAAGCCGCAGATCTCCCCCGTCCGGACCGTAAGGTCGATCCGGTCGACGGCCGTCAGGTTCCCGAACCGCTTGGTCATCCCGGCTACGTCTATGGCGAGGTCCCCGGACATCGGTCAGGAGCCGAACCGAACGTCCACCGGCTGGCCTGGATGCAGGCGAGCCGCCGTTTCGGGATCGAAGACCGCCTCGATCAGGAAGACCAGTTTCGCCCGGCTTTCCCGGCTGTAGATGACCGGAGGTGTGTATTCCGCCCGCGGCGAGATGAAGCTCACCCGGCCCCGGAACGGTTCCCCAACGCCGTCCACGGCGACCAGCACGGGATCGCCCAGGTGGACCGTGCCGATCCGCGCCTGCGGCACGAAGGCGCGCACCTTGATGTTCTGCGGCGGCAGCAGCACGACGACCGGCCGGCCGGCGGGAACCCACTCCCCCGGACGGTACAGCGTGTCGAAAACCCGCCCGGTCTGGGGAGCGGCCTGGCGCTTCTGCGAGAGGTCCCATTCCGCACGGGTCAGCGCCGCTTCCAGCGCCCTCACGTTGGCCTCCGAAGCGTCGACCTGGTCGGGCCGGGCGCTCAACCTCGCGGTCTTAAGGTCGGATTCGAGCTGGGCCACCCGATGGCGGTCCTGGTCGTGCGCGGAACGGGCGCGATCGACCGCTTGTTGAGGAACGGCCCCGGTGCGGAACAGGGTTTGCTGTCGGGAAAGCTCCTTTTCCGACAGGACAAGCGAGGCACGGGCCCCTTCAAGCTGTTCCTCCATGGAGGCGAGCTCCGTGGGCCGCCTGCCTTTCTTCAGGTCCGCCAGGCTTGCGCGCGCCTGCGCCAGCCGACGCGCCGCCTCGTCCCGGGCCGGTTTTTCCGGGACGCTCTCCAGCGCGTACAGGGGATCGCCTGCCTTGACCTGCGCCCCCCGCTCGACATGGAGGGACGCAAGCTGCCCCGGATACGGCGACGAAATGTAGAGAAACTCCCCCTCGACGTACCCCTGCACCCGGTCGGAAGCCGGGCGGCCGCACCCCGCCGGCAGCGCCAGGAGGCAGAAAACGGCGAGGGGGCCGGCGATGAGGAAAGCCTTCCTCGGAAGAGCCGGAACGGTCATGGTCCTACCACCATATCGATGATCGTCGCTGCTCCAAACTATAATCCATAATTACTCCGGAGGGTATCCGCTTGGCCCCGGTCTTCGAACCGGGAGGATCCTCCAAAAGGGGGTAAAGAATGTCTCGGCCAACCGGAGATTGAGGTATGAGGAATAAAGAATGCAAAGGAGTTAGTCGGGAGCAAGGGGCCGCCGCGCGAGGATCCGTCCGATAGGATACGAATTGGGGATTCGAGCTCCGAGGCAGCGCCGAGCGATAAGCGAGAAAGAGGCGCCAGGGATGGCGCCGGAAGCTGCCGAGGCCGCCGGCGGAGCGAGCACAGGGATGTGCGAGCGCGAGCCGGTCAAGTACGGCCGGCCCGACCAGTTTTTTCCGATAGTTATCCGGTAGCCTCGCTGGGCACCTGTCTCCCGATCGGAAGTTTCTTTATCAACGCACCCAGGTCGGCTTCCACCAGTGATCGATGTTCTGAAAAGGATCCGTTCCCTTCGGGACGGGGGCCGGGGATGGAGCGGGCCGGGTCCGGGCGGGCAGGCGGGATTCGACCTGGTCGAGGAACAACGGTTCGAAAATTCCTTTCGAGGGGCATGGGAGCCAGGCGGTTAACGCATCCCCGGCGTACATCGACGCCCGGTACGCCGCGTCGATTGTCACGGAGGTCTGGTAATCGCCTCTCTTGGTCAGCGAGATCTCATAGGTTCCGACCAGTTGGCGGAAGACGGTGCCTCGCTCAGGCGACCCGCAGAAACAGTATTTCGAGTCATATCTCCCGAGTTCAAACGGACGCAGCTCGATCGATACGTCTTCCACGGCGATCGTTCCCGCCCACTTCTCCATGGACGTCGTTGCGATGTTCAAATCGGAAAGGGAGGCCAGAACCGCTTTCCACACGGTTTCGTAGTCGTTTGCGTAAGTGCGGGAATTCGGGATCGCCTCCTTGGGAGGAGGGAACGTTGCGCATCCCGCCAGCGAGAAAAACCAGATGGCCGCCATGACTCCGGCGGCGAACAGACGGGTGAATTCCCTCATTGCGACTCCTTACCTCCACGCGCATCGGTGGCCTGTCGCCGTCAGTATACCCACCCTGGGTAGGGAATCAACCAGAACCCCATGCATATGTCCGGCGTCGAACCGAGAGGGGTAGGGGGAGGGTGTTTGTTCCGAAGCCGGGGTGAATGGGTGGGAGACTGCGTACGAACGGGCACCGGAGGAAACGGGATCAGGGTTGGAAAGAGGAACATCTTTCGCCAGGTTACCTAACAACGGTATAGTTTAGGAGACAAGCGAAAAACCCGACGATCATGGGGAAACCACTTGGTGTGCCCCGGATGGGTATCGACCCGAACCCCATGCGCACCTCCGGCGTCGAGGCGAGAGGGGCAGGGGGAAATATATGGGACAGGATGATCTCGGACAGCTGAAACATGTCGGCGCTTCCCGCAGAAAATTGCTCCGCGATCAGGGGATCAAGACGATCGAGCAGCTCCACGCGACGCCGGAGGAAACCCTTGCCCGGATCAAGACGATCGGAAAACATTACGCGAAACTGATCAAGCACTCCGCAGCCGAGCATTACCGGCAAAAACCCGAAAACATACCTGGTCAAATCCCGTCCGGCGAAGGACGGGACATCGGGGAGGTCGACCGGGAACTCCAGAAAAAGATGAAAAGGCTGAAAACGGTCCTCGTCCGGGTGAACGAGGATTTCAAGCCCCTGGGAAAACAGAAGTATCTGGAGCTGTACGTCGACGGCCATAGATGAAGAAACTACTCGTATTGAGCGATATTCATGCCAATTACCCGGCGCTGAAGGCGATCGAAGACCATGTCGACCCGGACCGATTCGACCGGATCGTCAACGCGGGCGACCTGACCGTGTACAGCACGTTTCCGAACGAGACGATCGAGTGGTTTCGCAGGAGAACGACATCCGTCTGCATCGCGGGAAATACCGACAAACGGGTGCTGGCGATTTTGGAGGGGAAACCACTGGAAAAACCCAGGAAGGAAGAGAAGCGTGCGATGTATTACTGGACAGGCGAAACACTTCTACCGGAAAATAGAGAGTACCTGAAGTCCCTGCCGGAGGAAGCCGTTGTCACGATGGAGGGTCTCCGCATCCGCATCATCCACGGCGACTTCGATGAGGAAGAGGAAAACTCTTCGTCCCTGGGCAACCCGGAAAGCCGTTTCCGAACCCTGGCGAGGGAGTCGCGATGCCAGGCTTATATCCTTGGGCACACTCACATCCCGTTCCATACCATCGTCGACGGCGTTCACTTCATCAATCCGGGTAGCGTGGGGCGACCGTTCGACGGGGACCCGCGTTCGTCGTTCGCCATCCTGACGGTTTCCTCGGGGAAGATAACGGTGGAGCATTTCCGTATCCCCTACTCCGTGGAAGAGGTGATCACGGGCCTGAAAAATAACAGGCTTCCGGATAGTTATGGAAAAATGTACCGGACAGGAAGGAAATTAAACTAGCCGGTGTTGGAGTCGCCATGAAAATCGCAAAAGGACAGGATAGCTCGTCGGCGCAGATCATGGATGTGATCAGGAAAGTGGAACCAAAAACAAAATCCGCCGATCCGAAAAAACAGAGACAGGAGATCCAGGAGCAGCTCAAAAAGAAAGAGAAAGAGGAAATCATCAGGCAGGCACTAAAATTCCATTACGAAACGGAGGAGTTGAAGCCGTACCAGGCGGAACTGATCAAGCTGCAGCGCCACCTGGAAAAAACCGGGAAAAAAATGGTCATTCTGTTCGACGGGCGGGACGCCTCCGGGAAAGGCGGAACGATCCGGCGGATCACCCGGTACATGAACGAGAAACGATACCGCGTGGTCGCACTGGGGAAACCGACCGATGACCAGAAAACGGAACTCCATATCAAGCGGTATATCGAGCACTTCCCCCGTGCGGGGGAGATCGTGCTGTTCGACCGCAGCTGGTACAACCGGGCCCTGGTGGAGCCGGTGATGGGATTTTGCACCAAGGATCAATACCGCCGATTCCTGAAGAAGGTCGTCACCTATGAACGGAATTTCCTCGAGGATGCCGGCAGGACCGTCTTGCTGAAACTCTATTTTTCGGTCACCAGGGAGGAGCAGAAGAAGCGGTTCGAACGGAGAAAGAACGATCCGCTCCGGCAGTGGAAACTTTCGGAAGTCGACCTGCAGGCCCAGAATCTCTGGGATGAATTCACCGAAAAGAAATTCATGTTGCTGAAAAAGACCCACACGAAAGCCTCTCCCTGGTGGATCATCCGGTCGGACAACAAGCATCTGGCCAGGCGGGAGACGATGAAGCTGATCCTCAATTCGTTGCCGTACAAAGGAAGAAGCAGGGAACTCGATTTTACCTTGGATCCGGCAATCGTGATCCCGGGGGACAAGGAACTGCGGACCATGAAGAAACAGCTGAAAAAATATGGGAAATCGCTGGTATGATATCGAAACATGTTAGGCCCTAACAGAAGGTTGCGTAGCAAAAAGGGGGGCAAGATGGCAAAGCAAAAAGCAGGGAAGGATAAAAAGAGGAACAAAGACGTGAAGGCGAAAAATCCGGAGAAAATTGCGGAGGTTATCGAGATAGAAGGGAAAAAGGCAGCGAAAGAGGAAGAGAATAAAAAGAAAGAAGGAAAGAAGAAAGGCAGGGAAAAAGGGAAAAAGAAAGCATTAAAAGAGCACACCGCGATCAGCTTCATCGACAAGAAAAAAGGGAAAAACCGTCGGGCCGTCTGGGTGAGTAAATTCACCCTCAAATACGAAGAAGAACTGCAAAAGCTGCAGATCGAGCTGTTGAAGTGGCAGAAGCATGTCATCGCCAAAGAGCAAAAGGTCCTGTTGATCTTTGAGGGGCGCGATGCCGCCGGAAAGGGCGGGACGATCAAGAGGATCGTGGAGCATCTGAATCCACGGGGCGCCCGGATCGTCGCACTGCTGAAGCCGAGCGACAGGGAACGGACGCAATGGTATTTTCAGCGATATTTCCAGCAGCTTCCCTCCGGTGGGGAAATCGTGCTGTTCGACCGCAGCTGGTACAACCGGGCCATGGTGGAGCCGACGATGGGGTTCTGCACCGACGAGGAGCATAAACGCTTTCTGAAAGACGTGCCGTTGATCGAAGAGATTCTGGTCAAGAACGGAATCCTTTTGTTCAAGTTCTTTTTCTCCGTTTCCAAGGTAGAACAGATGCGCCGGTTCGAATCGAGGATGAAGGATCCCCTCAAGCAATACAAGATCTCTCCGGTGGACATTGAAGCCCAGGAAAAGTGGGATGATTACACCATAAGGAAGTTCCAGATGCTCAATGAAACGAACCGGACCATTTCTCCCTGGACCGTCATCCGTTCCGACAACAAGAAGAAGGCAAGGCTCCATTGCATCAAATACATCCTGTCCAAAGTCGAGTATGAAAATAAGATTCCGCAGGACGAACTCGAGATCGATCCCGAGGTCGTGGTGTCCGGCATCGAGGAGATCAAATACATGGAAGATCACCTCATGACGGGAATGGAATTGCCGGGATAATACCGGGACGGCAGGTCGAGTTTGCGAGCCGGGAGGATGGTTGCCCGATGAAAACCGTCATCTTGGTGAGACACGCCAAATCGAGCTGGAAGGATTCCCGCCTGAAGGATTTCGACCGGCCCCTGAACAAGCGAGGGAAACGGGATGCCCCCCTCATGGGGAAAAAGTTGAAGGATAGGCAAGTGATGCCGGATCTGATCCTGTCGAGTCCCGCGAGGAGGGCGAAGAAGACCGCAACTTCCATTGCCGAAGAGATCGGGTATCCCAGAAAGAAGATTCGATACGACGACAAGATGTATCATTCCGGCGCGAGGGCTCTGCTCGAAATCGTGAGAAGCCAGGATGACGGGCATGGAACCATCATGCTGTTCGGGCACAATCCGGACCTGGGCGACCTGGCGGAAATGTTGACCAAACGGGACCCGGTATATACTATCCCTACCACCGGCGTGTACTGTATCCGGTTTGCGGTACCCCGCTGGGAGGACGTACGGGAAGGGAAAGGGGAAACCGTCTTTTTTGACTATCCGAAACGTCACCAGGTGGATTCCGATTGACCCGATCGTTTCCCGTCCGGATCCGCAGGAACGCGACAGGAACCCCCTCCGCGACGAACAGAAGTTCCCGGAATGCTCCTTCCCCTGAAATACCGTTTCCCGGACGGGTATGATGTCGGGCGATTGATCCGTGAACTGGCCGAACGGTATCCGGTACGAACCGAAAGATCCAAATCGGAGACCATTTCGTTCTACGATACGTTTGACTGGCGCTTATATCATCGGTCGCTGGTATTGTATACGGCCGGAACCAGGTTGCAACTGCGCAGACTGTTCGGAACCGCGACCATCCACCATGCGGAAATCACCGCTCCTCCCGTCTTCCACCGGGATATTCCCGACGGGGATCTCAAGAAAGAGCTGGCACCGATCCTGAGTGTCCGGGCGCTCCGGAAACTGGCGGAACTGCAGTCCCGGTCGACGCCGTATCGAATCGCGAACCACGAGGGGAAAACCGTGGCTCGTATTCTCCATGAGGAAATACGGATCTCCCCGGACACGGACGCCCCGGCGCTGGCGGAATCCCTTTGGTGGAAACCGGCAAGAGGAGGACCGGGGGAATCCCGGGAAGTTCGCAGGCACTTGGAGGAAGCCGGATTCACCGCACACGAAAAGGAAGATGTCTTCTTCGCGGCGATGAAAGAAAGCGGGAAAGAGCCGGGCGATTATTCCACGAAACCGGACATACCGCTCGATCCCGGGATGCGCTCGGACGAGGCCACAAGGATCGTGTTGCGTTTTCTGCTGAAGGTAATGCGGGTCAACGAAGAGAACCTGGAAAAGGACCTGGATACGGAATATCTCCATGATTATCGGGTGGCTCTGCGTCGTACCCGCTCGGTCTTGAGCCAGATGAAGCACGTGTTCCCGGGGGGAAGTATCCGACGGTTCCGGAAAGATCTGTCTTCCGTGGGGAAGGTCTCCAACACGCTGCGGGATCTGGATGTCCATCTCCTGAACGAAGAAGCCTACAGGGAAATGCTTCCCTCATCCCTGCGGGACGACATCGATCCACTGTTCGATTCCCTTCGGAGAAAACGATCCCGGGCATTCCGCGAAGTCATCCGGAGAGGCAAGTCGAGAACTATCCGGAAACTGTTTCAGGAATGGGACAAGTTTCTGCAGGAACCGGGAACGGGTGTTCCGACAGCCCCCGATGCCGCGCTTCCCATACGGGATGTGGCGCAAAGAAGGATCCGCAAGAAATACGAGCGTATTCTCAAAGAGGGGACCCGGGTTCTTAAGGATCCGAAAAGCGAGGGGCTGCATCTTCTCCGGATCGAATGCAAGGAGCTGCGTTACCTTCTGGAATTCTTCTCCCGCCTGTTTCCCCGCCGGAAGATCCGTGTCCTGATCGAGCAATTGAAGAAACTGCAGGACCTGTTGGGATCCTATAATGATCTCTGTGTCCAGGAACAATATCTTGTGGATGTCGCCCGGGAACTCCGGGAAACCGGTCGGCAATCGAAAAAAACACCGTTGGCCATCGGCAGCCTGGTGGGAACGCTGAACCGGGAAAAGCAGACGTTGGAAGGTGCCTTCGCAAAAACCTTCGCCGAATACGCATCCACCGCAAACCAGAAGTCTTTCCGGGCTCTTTTCCCTTCCGACAGGTAGGGAAAAGAGCCACCAAACCCCCGAACGGGATCGGATATTTCCAGAAAGGGGGGACAGCCGACCGTCATTCCGGCGACGGTACCGTTCCCGCATAGAACACCTTGCACTCCCCGCCTGGGGCGGCCTCCATCGCTTCTCCCACAGGTGTCTCCCCGGTGGGTTCTTTTCCCTTCGCGGTGATTGTCTCCGCGATTTGGGGAAGGCGGAAAGCCCCCTGTATGGTCTGTCCGGCCCGGGCGCATCCCCTGTCGTCCACGAGCGCGACCGCGATGTTGTCAAACTGCCCGCCCGGGAGGTCGATCCTGCCCGTGAGCGCGACCCGGTGCCCTTTCGTGGCGAGGGCTACGTCTTCCGCCTCGAACATGCCATCCTTTACGGTCCAGTTCGACGCAAGCGTTCTGACCAGGCCTTCCTCCCCCTCTTTCCCCCCCTTGGTATCCGGTCCGAGAAGTCCCTCGGCGGCGGCTGTGAAGAGCGGACCGGGCAGGAGGAGGGCCCCCATCCGTGCGAGAAGTGCCGATTCCCCTTTCCGCATTGCCGACAGGCGCGCATCGGGATCGAAGTCGGGGACCTTGAGATCGTTTCCTTTCCAGGAGATGTCCCCGATCATCGTCTTTACCAACGCATCCGGATCCTCCCCTTTCATGAACAGGTTGAAGGAGAGATCTGCTTTTCCCGCGAGGAGCCAACGCTTTCCTCCGGCCGCCGTATACAGCTGCTCGATGTCGGAACCCGTTTGCGAAAACTGGATATGGACCAGGGGAGTCAACACCGAGAGATTGATCCACACGCTTCCCTCTCCGGTTCCACCGAACGCCTGCAGGGCGATCGGGCCGATCTCGTAGTTTCCGTCTTTCCCCGTCATTTCCCATGCGAGGGGTGAAGCTTCCCAGGTCCCGAGGGCCGTCCTTGCCGCCTTCACGTTTCCCGAGAAGGAGACGGTCCGGAACAGGTCCCCGGACGGTTCCCCGAAGGTGATGTCCCGCATGACCAGTTCGAGCCCATCCACTTCGGCCCGGATCGAGGAATCTTTACTCGTATAGGAAACTATCCCCCCGGATACCGAGAGGCGATCGACGCTGTCCAGGTTACCGGGCAGGGCCTCCCGGGCGGTTCGAAATGGCCGGGTAATATAACGCTCGAAGTCGAACGAACCGCTACCGGTCCGCAGGAGGGAAAGCTGCGGCCGGATAAGCTCCACTTCCCGGAAGCGGACCCGCCCCCACAAGAGGGGGAGGATCTTCAGGCCGGCCCGCATCCTTTCCACGCGGACGACGGTGGCCCCGCGTCGTGTAACATGGATGTCGGCCAGCGAAACCCCGAGCGGGGGGAAATATTCAATTTTCATCTCCCCGCGGATCTGGACATCCAGCCCGAGGATCCGGGACGCCTCGGTTTCGAGCCTTGGCCGGAACCTGCCGATGTCGACAAAAAGGACCAGGGCGAGGACGGCGAGCGCCAGGACCGCAAGGATCCCGGCGGTTATGAGCAACGCACGGTTTTTTCCTTTTCTCTTGGCCATCGCTTTCTTCCGGGAACCAGTTTACCCGGATCTCTCCTCCGGTTCCACCATCACCGGGCCCTGGCGGGCGACGTCACGACCGGGTTCCTCCCCGACCGCAGCGCATCGTCGGCCATCCCGGCCATGTCCTGCGTGTGCCCCCCGATGTTTTGCGCAGCCCGCTGGTACGAACGGATCCGGAACGGGTTATCCCCTTTCAGCTCCAGAAGGGAGGCGATTTCGTTGAAAACGTTGGAAATCTGCTGGTTTTTCATCTGGTGAACGCCACGGCTGCGAAGCTCACGGCGGACCGGGTAGGCTCCTCGTGCCAGACGTCGTAGTCCAGCACCGTCCCGCGTATGCCGGGCAGAACGGCCAGCAGGGTCCACAACGTCGAGAATCCGCAGATCCGGTACCGGTTCCGGGAGCGGACCCCCGCCAGGAAGAAGGCGGAGGCGTCCCCCGCCGTGAGCGCATCCAGAATCTCCCGGTCAACGGCCGTGAAGTCGGGCTCGAGCGACCGGCCCGTATGGGGGTCCCCGAACTTCTGCCCGACGTGGGAGAGGTCGACGCCCGCCACGACGAGCTTCCTCCCCGGCGGCTCGGAAATCCAGGCGGAAACCTCTTCGACGAAAGAAGCGATGCCCGGCACCTCGAGAGGGGAGCGAACCGTTTCGAAGAGGTCTTCCATTTGTCCGCAAAGGACGGGAAGGATCGGGACCTGTTCCATCGGAAAAAGCCGCTGGAGGAACAGGAGCTGGAACTCGAGGGAGTGCTCGTTCCGGTGGGCGAAGTCGTCAGGAGACGCCGCCGTGCCTGCCGACGCCCGGATCCGCGCGGTCGCCTCCCGGTCCGCCGGAACCCGTCCCAGGGGAGTCGTGAATGTCTTGTCGGAGATGCTGTAGCGGTACGTCCCAAGGGCGTGGCCGGTTCCGAGAAGAAGGATCGCGGAAGGAGCAAGGTCCCGTACCGCCCGGTACGCCTCGGCGTAGGTCCGCTCCGCCACCCGGAGGTCGATGTGGGGGGCAACCAGCGCGCAGGGGGTCCCGGGGAGGCGGTCGGCGGAGGTCGCCGGGAGGGAGAGGATCCGGTCGAGCACGGAGGCGGCCTCTCCGGGGTCCGCCGGGTAGGAACTTCCGGCAAGAAACGCCGCCCTCTCCGGGCTGTTTGCGAATTCTTTCGTGATCCGGTCCTTTGCCTCCCGGTACGAATCCGTCTGGAGGATACCCAGCCGGGAGAGATCCTCGACGATCCGCTCCGCCGCGGAGCGGAAGACGAGGGAGCCGCCCTGGTGGCGCATCATGACGATCTGCAGGTTGCCGATAGAGGTGGAACCGTCGAAGAACGGAAGGTACGGGGCAATCTCGGCCGAAAGGGCGACGTTTGGAGAGACGATCCCCAACGGGTCCCGGACGAGGATCATGTCCCGCCCTTCGTGATGCACGGTCAGGAAGTCGATGTCCGTGCGAAGCAAGGGTAGCGTGTCCATGGACACGATTGTACCGCGTGTCACCGATCCGCGGCGGGCAATGGTTCGATCGGCTCCCCTCCGGCTACGCCGCCTTGAGATCGGACGTGCAGTGCCCGCACCGCGTCGCCTTGATCGGGACGGTCGACAGGCAGAGCGGGCATTCCTTCGTCGTCGGCACGGCGGGCGGTGCCTCTTCCTTCTTCTTGAGGTTGTTGATGCCACGGACCACGAAGAAGATGGCGATGGCGATGATGAGAAAGTTCACGATCGTGTTCGTGAAAACGCCGTAGTTCAACGTGACCGCGCCCGCCGCCTTGGCCGCGGCGACCGACGCATAGGGACCGACCGTTGTTCCTTCCTTGAGCACAAGAAATAGGTTGGAAAAATCGACGTTGCCCAGTAAAAGGCCGATCGGCGGCATCAATACGTCGGCAACCAGCGACGCGATGATTCCCCCGAAAGCGGCCCCGATGATGATTCCCACTGCCATGTCGACCATGTTGCCCTTCACGGCGAACTTCTTGAACTCCTCCAGCATGGAAAGCCTCCTTTTTCCCTACCGGGTGAAATGCTTCTTTTTCCCGGATTGCGGGACCGAATGGCAGCCAAGGGTTGCGGGTCCGGTCATCAGAAATTCGCGACCAGCGCCACCCCCATGAATCTTGCCCGCAAAATTCATTGATTTGCCGGATTTTCCGATTTGATGCAGGCCCACGGGGTTGGTTTCCTGAAATCGTTCGCGGGAGACGGTCGAGTATCACGAACCGGATTCCCCGTCCGCCATCGACTTTTTCCAGGAGCTGTCGAATGCCGTCGAATCAAGGGAGGCTGGCCGGCGGGATCGCCCACGACTTCAACAACCTCCTGACAGCGATCCGGGGCTACTCCGACCTGCTGCTGCTTCGTCTCGACGCCTGCTCCCCGCACCGGAAGGAGGTGGAGGAGATCCACAAGGCGGGGGAGCGTGCCTCGGCGCTGACCCAGCAGCTGCTCGCGTTCAGCCGGAAGCAGGTATTGCCGCCGAAAGTGCTGGACCTGAACGAGGTGGTGACGGGCATGGAGGAGATGGTCGGACGCATGATCGGCGAGAACATCGATCTGATCACGGTGCTTCGGCCGGACCCGTGGAGCGTCAAGGTGGACAAGGGTCAGATCGAACAGGTGGTCATGAACCTCGTGGTGAATGCCCGGGACGCCATCGAAGGCAGGGGGAAGATCACGGTCGAGACGGGCAACGTGTATCTGGACGATAGTTACGTGTCCCTCCGTTCGGTCGTTGCGCCCGGAGCGTATGTCATGCTCGCGGCGAGCGACACGGGGAGCGGCATGGACGACGAGACCACGGCGCGCCTTTTCGAGCCGTTCTTCACCACCAAGGAAAAGGGCAAGGGTACTGCGTGCTGGAGGCGAAGGACGGG
Source organism: Candidatus Deferrimicrobiaceae bacterium (assembly GCA_049578085.1). Taxonomy (GTDB): domain Bacteria; phylum Desulfobacterota; class Deferrimicrobia; order Deferrimicrobiales; family Deferrimicrobiaceae; genus CSP1-8. The sequence goes on along the minus strand of JBAULH010000145.1, from coordinate 2,451 downwards.
GCCGATGCGACGGGTGTCGCCGTGTCCCACCGCGGCCCGATCCGCCTGATGATCGCGGACGTGGTGATGCCCAACATGGGCGGCCCGGAAGTGGCGGTTTCCCCGGCGCCCCTGCTGCCCGACAGGAAAGTCCTGTTCATGTCGGGGTACACCGACGAAGCCATTGCGCAGCGCGGCATCCTTCGCCCAGGGACCTGTTTCCTTCAGAAACCGTTCCGCCTCGACGCCCTGCTTCGCAAGGTCCGCGAGGTACTGGACGGGTAGCGGCCAGGAAAAATGCGGTATGCTGGGGATTGCGCCGGCAGGCGCGATCCCCGGTTTTTTTCCGAATGTCAGGGGAGGCTGACCCATGCTGATCGGGTTCCAGGGCATCGAACCGGTATGCCACGACAGCGTGTTCGTGGCGGAAGGGGCGATGGTGATCGGAGATGTGGAGATCGGAGAGGAATCCAGCGTCTGGTATCACACCGTCATCCGGGGGGACATCCACCGCATCCGGATCGGGCGGCGGACCAACGTGCAGGATCACAGCATCCTGCACGTCACAAGGAAGGATCCGCTGAACGTGGGAAACGACGTCACCATCGGCCACGGGGCCGTGGTGCACGGTTGCACGGTGGAAGACCTTTGTCTCATCGGGATCGGGGCGGTCGTGCTGGACAGGGCGGTCATCGGGAGGGGATGCGTGATCGGAGCGGGGGCCGTCGTTGCCCCCGGGACCGTCGTCCCGCCGCACTCTCTCGTGCTGGGAGTCCCGGGGAAAGTGGTGAAGAATCTCGGCCCAGGCTCGGCGGACGGCAACCGGGTCACCGCGGCGAACTACGTGGAACTGGTCCGGGCCTATCGGAAGGGATAAGGAGAGTGGCGATGGGACGCATAGGCGAGATCTGGGAGGGAGACCGGCTGATCCAGGACTTCGGGATGAAGCTGATCGAGACCCGGGAAGGGTACGCGAAGGTGTCGGTGGAGGTGAAGGAACGGTTCCTGAACGCCCACGGGATCGGGCACGGGGTGCTCCTCTTCGCCGTCGCGGACGCGGCGTTCGCCCTCTCGGTAAACGCGGAGATCGACGCGGTGGGGGTCCAGTGGAGCATCAACGTCTTCCGTGCGGCGAAGCCGGGCGAGGAGGTGATCGGGGAGTCGAGGATCATCCACAGGGGCCGTCAGTCGATGGTCTGTGAGCTTACGGTCACCGCCGGGGACGGCCGTATTCTCGCCCGGGGGCAATCCACCGCCCTTCCCGTCGGGCGCGGATCGCACAAGGGCTCGGCGCCGCCCCCCGACGTCCGCAAGGAGGCTCCTCCCACGGCCGAATGAAGGCGGGCCGGGCCGTACCCCCCGGGACCTCTCAGGTCGTCCCCGCCAGGATCGCCTCGCGCTCGCAGACCTTGGGCTGTTCGGCGGAGAGATAGTCGCTCACCCGGATCCGCACGATCTCCCTGTGGGTCCCCGCGGTGAAGACGATCTCCTCGTTCCCCGTGAGTTCGTGGGACACGGCCACCGGGATGTTGTAGAGGGACCCGAAGATCGGCATCGCCCCGATGTCGCAGTCGGTGAACAGGGGCGCGAACTCCGCCTCGCTCGCGAGGCGGATCTTCTTCGCCCCGAGGCATGCCTGCATGCGCTTCAGGTCGACCCGCTCCGTCGCGGGGACGACCGCCATCCAGACCTTTCCGTCGACATTGACGATCACCGATTTGGCGAAGGAGCGCCCCGCCACGTGCGATGCCTGGGCGACCTGTTGTGCGGTGAATGCCTCGGGGTGCGTCTCCATCCGGAACGGGATCTTGCGGTCCTCGAGGAGCCGGACAAGATTCTGCGGGATGCTCATCGGAATCCTCCTTGGCCGATAGGGGTTCACCGCGACCGATGCGTTTCTTGCGTGAGTATTGGCGAAGGAGTGGACGAATGACCGGCCTGTAACCATTTCTAGTATACCGTAAATCCCGCGGGCGGGGAAAATTCCCCCGCGACGCGGGGGATCAGTGCCCGGGGGGCGGGGGGCTATTCTGGTGGTCCGGCCGTCGCATCAGGAGGAGGAGAGGGAGGACGCATGCCATCAGGACCGACAGGATCCAGAAAGCGTCGTTGAACCCCATCACCGTCGCCTGCCGGACGACCTGCCCGTAGATCATCTTCAAAGACATCCCCTCGGCAACGGCCTCCGGGATCCCTCTCCCCGGCAGCATCGACTTTCCCCACCCCACGGCGTCCCGGAAGCTCTGGTCGAACCAGGTAAGGTGTTCCGTGAGGCGGCTCTGGTGGAACTGGGCCCTGCGGGCGAACATGGTCGTGGCAAACGCCACCCCGATTGATCCCCCGAGGTTCCGAAGCAGGTTGTAGATGGAGGTCGCGTTTCCCATCTGGGGCTTGGGGATCGACGAGAGGGTGAGGGTCGTCAGCGGGATGAACAAAAGACCCATCCCGATCCCGAGGTAGATCCTCGGCCAC
>JBAULH010000144.1:0-1597 GCA_049578085.1 Candidatus Deferrimicrobiaceae bacterium | reverse complement strand
GCGTTGCTCCACCTCGAAATAACGCCGCTATTCCTTCGTCGCCCCGCCTTGCCCTGCGGGCGCCGCGGCGCTCTCGGTACGCAAGGAACTTCCGCCTGCACGAGCTTCCCGTTCTACTGGGCCTGGCCCCGCCCGGCGGCCGGCCGGCGCTGATCCGCGGCCTACTCGTCGGCGGGTAGTGCCGCCGCCGTCCTCATCGGGTGCTTCCGTCTCGCCGAGGCCAGCTCGAGTTCCACCTGTCTCCGCATCTGCGCGACCTTGTCCGGGTACTGACCGCAGGTCGGCGTGACGGTGCCCTGGACGCAGCCATTGTAGCCGAGCAGGGCGCGCCGCTCATTGCCGCGGTGACGATCGAGGTACCACGCGAGGATCTTGGTTCCGTTGCAGAGGTTGTCCTCGATGGCGTAGAGATCGCGACCGCACCCGTTCCAGTAGCCGGCCCACGCGGGCATGATCTGCATGAGGCCGCGGGCGCCGACGGAGCTCCTCGCGTCCGGCTTGCCCGCGCTCTCGATGATCAGCACGGAAAGGACGATCGCGGGATCGACACCGTTCTGGTACGACTGTTCGACGAGCGGCCACGCGACCTTGCGGGCCGTGGATGCAGGAACGCCCCGTCGAAGCAGAACCTGCTCGACCGGGGCGACCTGTTCCTGATACATCCGGATATATTCCGCGGTGGTCTCACCCGTGCTCCGCGCCGAAGCCATGCGGAAGGCGAGGGCGGAGAGCCCGATTTGCGGGTGGGGCTCGAATTCCACGAGTCTCGCGGGCTCGCCTTCCCTCAACGAGAGGACGTGGCTCACCCCGCAGCCGACACCGAGTCCAGCGATCAGCAGGACGGGCACGGCGAAGAGGAGTGAACGCGCGCGGCGCGCGAACATCTCCAGTTCCTCGACGATTCCCAGCCGACGTTCGCTTTCCGGCCGCCGTTTCGAGAAGAGTCTCATTCTGGTCCTGGACAAAGGGCCCGGGGAGGCCTGCACGAGAGCGTGCCAGGAGAGCGGGCAAGAGTCGGTGCGGGCCGAAAAACGGCGAAATTCAGCCGCTCCTGCGCTGGTCTGCCGCAGCCGGATCCGGAAAGGAATGGCCGCGGCCGGAACGGAGTAGCGAGGCTCGCGGAGGCGTGCCGGAAGGGGGTCGGACGGGTCCCGTGCGCGATCTTTCAAGGCGCTGGCCGGATTGATGTTGCGGTCGTACATCAGCTGTGTCGGCGCCGTGGAAAAAGGGCGGGTGCAGAGGCCTCCAGGCGGCGCCACAGGCAGGTCGGGGCAGGCCCGTTTCTTGTTGTGGTGACGCATTTCGCACGCGGGACGACCGGGGCCGGCCCGCAGGGACGCACCACATGGGAGATTCAGCCATTGGGCCGTGTGATCCGCAGGACGACGTCCGTGATCCGGATTCTGCTGGGTGTCAGCCTGCTCGTGTTCGTGCTGCGGCGGTCGGGCGTGGACGCACTGGTCCCGGTACTCTCGCAGCCGTGGATTCTGGCGGCACTGGTCGGGCTGACGATTCTCGGGGCGTGGGTGGAAGCGGAGCGGCTGCGCATCCTCTTCCGGGCCGGGGGCCTGAACCTGACATGGCAGGCGGCCTACCG
>JBAULH010000143.1:0-4374 GCA_049578085.1 Candidatus Deferrimicrobiaceae bacterium | reverse complement strand
ACCTGGGAAAGAAGAAAGGGGGATACGATCATGGCCCGCGCGAAAACATTCGACATCAAGGACAGGCGCCTTGCTCGGGCAGGACGGGGCCGCATCGAATGGGCGAAGAGGGAGATGCCGGTTCTCCGCTCCATCGGGGAACGGTTCGCGAAGGAGAAGCCACTCAAGGGAATGCGGATTGCCGCCTGCCTCCACGTAACCACCGAAACAGCGGCCCTCATGCAGGTGCTCGCTGCGGGCGGCGCGCAGGTTGCCCTGTGCGGGTCCAACCCCCTCTCCACGCAGGACGACGCCGCCGCCGCGCTCGTGGCGGACGACGGCATATCCGTCTATGCCGTCAAGGGCGAGAACCGGAAGACCTATTACGGTCACATTCTCCGGGCGTTGTTGGTTGCGCCCCACGTGACGATGGACGACGGCGCCGACCTGGTCTCCGTGATCCACACGAAACGGAAGGAGTATCTGAAGAGCATCGTGGGGGGCACCGAGGAGACGACGACCGGTGTCATCCGCCTGCGCGCCATGGCAAAAACGGGGGTGCTTCGCTACCCTATCGTGGCGGTGAACGAGGCGAAGACCAAACACTTTTTCGATAACCGGTACGGGACGGGGCAGTCCACGATCGACGGCATTCTCCGAGCGACCAACCTCTTGCTGGCGGGGTCCTGCTTCGTGGTGGCCGGGTACGGATGGTGCGGACGTGGGCTGGCGATGCGTGCCCGGGGGATGGGGGCACGAGTTATCATCACCGAGGTAGACCCCCTCCCTGCGCTCGAGGCGGTCATGGACGGATTCGAGGTCGTCTCGATGAGCGATGCGGCCGCGAGGGGCGACATCTTCTGCACTCTCACGGGAAACATCCACGTGCTGCGGGAGGAGCACTTCCGCAAGATGAAGGATGGCGCGATCCTTTGCAACGCCGGGCATTTCAACGTGGAGATCGACATCTCCGCCCTGGCAGGGATGGCCAGATCGGTCCGCACCGTACGGCCTTTCGTCGAGGAATACCGGATGCGCGACAGGAGGGTGATTTACCTCCTTGCGGAAGGGAGGCTCATCAACCTGGCCTCCGCGGAAGGTCATCCATCGAATGTCATGGACATGAGCTTCGCCAACCAGGCGCTCGGAGTGGAGTTTCTTTCCCGGAATAGGGGGAGGATGGAGAACGTCGTATACACGATACCCGAGGAGATCGACCGGGAGATCGCGAGACTGAAGCTTGCGGCCATCGGCGTCAGGATCGACCGCTTCACGCCGGAGCAGAAGAAGTACCTTGCCTCGTGGGAGATGGGGACCTAAAAGGTCACTCTCTACCGACTTGCCCTCCGGAACAGGTACACTCCTGCGGAGGCGATCGCCAGATCCGGGAGCCAGGCCGCCAGAAAAGGTGGGAGAACCCCCTTCTTTCCCAGAGAAAGGGATATCGAAAGCAGGATCCAGCATACGAAGCCGATGAACAATCCCGCTCCGATGCTTCTCCACACTCCTCCCGACCGGGGGGAGCGGAGAGCGAAGGGGATGGCGACCAGGCTGATGACAATGTTCAGCAGCGGGTAGGAAAGCTTGGCGTTCAGGTCCACCTCGTATCGGCGCACATCGTACCCGCGGGCGACGGAGTCGCGAATGTAGCCGGAAAGCTGGGCATAGGTCATCTCTTCCGGCGGAGTTTCCCCCTCCAGGAACGGGAGGAAGGATTCCGGAATAACGAACTCCCTCTCGGCGAAGTGTGCGACCCCGAGAGAGCCGGAAAAATCCCGTTCGGTCCCCTGACGCAGCACCCAGACTCCTTTCTTCCGGTACGTTGCCGATCGGGCGTCGATGCGCCGGACGAGCCGGAACTCCTCATCCACCTCGAGGTACTGGAACCCGAACAGTTCCTGCTTCCCGGGATCGACCACCTGGGCGGAAAGGATACCTTTCTCCCCGCGAATCCAGTACCGGTTCAGCGAGAACTGGGCGGCGACTTTCCCGTTCCGCACCGTAAACTGTACGATTTCTCTTGCCTTGCGGGTCGTCCGGGGGGCGAGGGTTTCCGAACCCGCAAGGGAGAGGGCGGAAAAGACCGCGCATCCTGCGAGAAGCGGAGCGCAGGCCCTCCAGATGCTGATGCCGCCGGAGAAGATGGCGGTGAACTCGTTGGCTCTCGCCCGCAGGGAGACGGTGATCAGCACGGCAAGGAGAACCGCCACGGGGGACGTCAGGAGGAAGATGTTCGGCACGCTATACAGGTAATATCGGAACACCTCTTCCGCGGGGGTCCGGTATTTCAGGAATTCATCGGCATGTTCGACGAAGTCGATCACAATGAATAGGAGCAGGAATCCCGCGGTCGCCGCCGCGGCGATCTTGGCGAATTCCCGGAGAAGGAAGCGGGTAATGATCGTCATTTCTTCCTTTCGAAACGTCCGACCAGGTCAGGAAGGAAAACCAGGCGGGTCTCGGATCGCCAGATGAGCCAGCATGCCGCGGCGATCCCTGCGGAATTGGGGACCCAGAGAAGCAGCGTCATGAGCGCGGGGGAGAACGACTCGAGCGCCCCCGCGGTGGCGAGGAAAAGGTAATAGAAGAGGATGATGACAAAGGTAAGAGCGAGTGCGGGGGATTTCCCGCGGACGCGCTGCGAATGGGCCAACGGTATCGCGAGGAGGCCGAACACCAGGCAGGAGGCCGCAAGCGAGAGGCGTTTGTGGAAGTTGTACCGGTAGTTGCCCGAGGATCCTGTTCCCTCCGTTTCGGAGATCTTTCGTGCCAGCTCCGGCAAGGTGAGGTACTTGGGAGCGGCCCGGTTGCCGGCATCGACGTTCCTCCTGGGGAGATGAAATTCCATCTCCCGGAACGAGGCGATCCGGTACGCATCCGCTCTCCTGTCGTCGTTGTGGATGGTACCGTCCAAAAGGAGAAGCCCGACGGCCCTGTCGACGCTTTCCGGCAGAAACGTTCCCTCCTTTGCAAAGACGAGCAGTGGGTCTTGCCCTTCCACCCGCCGGGAGAGCATGACCCCGGTCATCCCGGTGCCGTCGGGCGATACCCGGTCGGGGAACAGGAGGATATCGGGGGCCATTTCCCGGAAGACGCGTTCTTCGACACCCGCGCCGGCGCGGATCGAGACGATGCGGGCGATCGACTCCGTGAGGATCCGCGCGCCCCAGGGAATTCCGGCCCATCCGATGGAGAGATTCACCAGAAACGTCGCCACGCTGAGCAAGAGAACCGGGAGAACCATGCCGCGCATTCCCACCCCTGCTGTGCCCAGGGCGGTCGTTTCCGAGTCGGCCCCGAGCCGTCCGAGGGCCAGGAGGACAGCGAGGAGGAGGGCGGCCGGAAGGGTGATTTCGAGGAACTGGGGAAGAAGGGAAAGCAGCAGATTTCCCACGAGAAGGGAGGGAACGCCCTTGGCGACCACGAGATCGGTGAGACGGGAGAAACGGTGCAGCAATGTCACGAGCGTGAAGGTGAAAAGGGCGATGAGATAGGGTCCCCCGATTTCGGACAGGATGTACCGATGGATGACTTTCATCGCCTGGGCTTATGCCCCCTTCCCCCCCAACCGGCTCCTTCCCCGGTTGACCGGTAGTACGCAGGTGCCGGGTACAGCCTTCGGGAACCACGTCGTGATAAATCGGGAAAAACGGTGGAATCTGTGTATAGTATCATAATAATTGAGAGATTCTATTGCCCTTGGGCGCGGAAAGGGAAGGCGGGTTGGCCAAGAGCAAGGAGTATGACGGATGATCGTGGTCCGCGGTTCCTCCGGATTCACCTCCGAAACGGGCGTCTCCCTCACGGTGGGGAACTTCGACGGAGTGCACCTGGGGCACCGGGAGCTGCTGCGGCGAACCGTTGCCCGCGGGCGCGAGGCGGGAACGATCGCCGTAGCCCTTATGTTCAATCCGCACCCCGTCCGCTTCTTTTCCCCGGGCGCCCGATTCTACGAAATCACGGGGGAGGAGGAGAAGACCGGTCTCATCGCCCAAACGGGCATCGACGCGCTCGTGATCGAGTCCTTCGACGGCGCCATCGGGGGCATGTGGCCGGACGAATTCGCCCGACAGATTCTTGCGCTAAGGCTCCGGTCCCGGTGGGTGACGGTCGGCTATGACTTCACGTTCGGGAGGAACCGGTCCGGAACCCCCGCGTTGCTTGCCGAGATCGGGCAGGAGCTCGGATTCGAGGTGGACGTGGTTCCTCCCCTCCTCCGGGGCGGTCTGATCGTCAGCTCGACCCGCATTCGGGGCCTTCTGCTGGCCGGTAGGGTTCGTGAGGCGGAAGAGCTTCTGTGCCGCCCCTACCGGATGTCGGGGCCAGTGGTGACGGGGGCGGGGCGAGGGAAAGATATGGGATTTCCGACCGCGAATATACGGTTCTCCCAGGAGC
>JBAULH010000142.1:0-15735 GCA_049578085.1 Candidatus Deferrimicrobiaceae bacterium | reverse complement strand
GCTCAAGGCAGGCAAAGTCGAACGTTCCGTCCCTGGTGAATTGCCAGACCAGCTCACCGGTTTTTCCGGGCGCTACGCTGACCTGATTGGGATCGGCGTGCTCCATCTCCGGGGACTTTCGCATCATCTCGGCATGTTCCTTCAGTTCACCGATTGTGCCGAGCACCATCTCGTGCCTCAGCTTGCCGAGGTTACGGACGATGAAACGGATGGTCTCGCCCCGTTTCACGCGGATGCTGTCGGGCTTGAAGCGCATCGCGTCACTCATTTCCACCTCGATGCTGCGAGTGACATGTTTGGGATCGCCGGGCCTGCCAAGATCCGCTTCGTGCCCGCCGGCAGACCGGTCTTGCTTCTTGCCGTGATTCTCGTCACCGTGTCCCAGCGCCCCGGTGGTGAACGAAAGGCTCATGGCTAGCGCGCATGCAATGATCAGTCGATTCATCTGCTGTTTCCTCCCACAGTCAGGATGCCGGAAGGTCCCCCTTCCATTCGTCGGTGCCGGGACCGTCCTCTGCATCTCCCGCTGATTTCTCATAGGAGGACCGGTCCGCCTCCTTGGTTTCATCCGCAGCAGGAACGGTGCCTAAAGGTTTGCTCGCCGAAGCCGCAACGCGTTCCCCACGACGGACACGGAGCTGAAGCTCATCGCAGCGGCGGCGATGATGGGAGAAAGCAGGATGCCGAAGAAAGGATAGAGAACGCCTGCCGCCACGGGAACGCCCAGCGCGTTGTAGACGAAGGCAAAGAACAGGTTCTGCTTGATGTTCCGCATCGTCGCCCGGCTTAAATTCCTGGCCCGGACGATGCCGCGAAGATCCCCTTTAACCAGGGTGACGCCCGCGCTTTCCATAGCGACATCCGTCCCCGTCCCCATGGCGATCCCCACCTGTGCCTGCGCGAGTGCCGGCGCGTCGTTGATCCCGTCGCCCGCCATGGCCACGATGCGCCCCTCCCCCTGCAGACGCTTCACGGCGTCGGCCTTCTGGTCCGGGAGAACCTCGGCGACCACGTCATCGAGGCCGAGCTTGCCCGCGACGGCTTCTGCGGTCGTGCGGTTATCGCCTGTCAGCATCACGATCCGGATCCCGTCCGCGTGGAGCGTACGGATCGCCTCCGGAGTGGTCTCCTTGATCGGGTCGGCCACCCCGAGTATGCCGGCGGGCTTGCCGTCAACCGCCACGAACATCACCGTCTGCCCATCCTTCCGGAACGATTCGGCTCTTTTCGCGAGGTCGCCGGGATCTACGCCGATGTGATCCATGAGAGCCCGGTTGCCGAGAGCGACGGATCGCCCCTCCACCCTCCCCGTGACCCCTTTGCCGGTCACCGACTCGAATGACTCCGCTTCAGACGACTCGACCCCCCGCTCCTTCGCGCCGTTCACGATAGCTGCCGCCAGCGGGTGCTCGCTCCCCCGCTCGATGCTCGCCGCCATCCGGAGCAGGCCCGGTTCGTCGGTTCCGTTCGCCGGCTCCACCGTGATCAGCTTCGGCTTCCCTTCCGTGAGCGTCCCGGTCTTGTCGACCACGAGCGTGTCGACTTTGCGCATCACCTCGATCGCTTCCGCATTCTTGAACAGGACTCCTGCCGTCGCGCCCTTCCCCGTGGCGACCATGATCGACATCGGGGTGGCAAGACCCAGGGCGCAGGGACAGGCGATGATGAGGACGGCGACCGCATTGATCAGGGCGTGGGCCATGCGGGGCTCCGGTCCGGCGAGCCCCCACACGAAAGCCGTTGCGACGGCAATCCCCACCACCGCCGGGACGAAATAGCCCGCCACCATGTCCGCCAGCTTCTGGATGGGGGCGCGGCTGCGCTGGGCCTCCGCAACCATCTGCACGATCCGGGCGAGAAGCGTCTCGGAGCCCACCCTCTCCGCCCGCACCACTAACCCCCCGGTTCCGTTCACCGTGGCCCCGGTCACCCGGTCGCCCGCCCGCTTCTCCACGGGGATCGACTCGCCCGTCACCATCGATTCATCGATCGAGCTCGTCCCCTCGAGGACCACGCCGTCCACCGGCACCTTCTCCCCGGGCCGCACGCGCAGCCTGTCCCCCGGACGGACCTGATCGAGCGGAACATCTTCGTCGGACCCGTCGTCGCGGAGGCGCCGTGCCGTTTTCGGCGCAAGACCGAGGAGCGCCTTGATGGCGGCACCCGTCTGGCTGCGCGCCTTCAGTTCCATTACCTGGCCAAGCAGCACTAGTGTGACGATGACCGCCGCAGCCTCGAAGTAGACCGCCACCTCTCCCGATTCACCTCGGAACGACGCGGGAAAGATGTAGGGGAACAGCGCCGCGACCAGGCTATAGAGGTAGGCGACCCCGACCCCGAGCCCGATCAAGGTGAACATGTTCAGGGCACGGTTCGCGATCGACCGCCATGCTTTTACGAAGAAGGGCCACCCCCCCCAGAAAACGACGGGCGTGCCGAGCGCGAACTCGAGCCAGCCGAGCGTCCGGGAGGATGCCAGATTCTTCAGTGGACGTCCGGGAATGGAATCCGCCATAGCGACGAGGAACAGCGGAACCGTGAGCGCCGCGCTTACCCAAAACCGCCGGCGCATGTCGGCGAGCTCCGCGCTTTCCCCCTCCTCCGCCGAGACCGTACGAGGCTCCAGGGCCATCCCGCACTTCGGGCAGCTGCCGGGACCTTCCTGTCGTATTTCGGGGTGCATGGGGCAGGTGTACTCCGCTCCGCGAACAATCTTCCCCTCTATGGACCCCCCTTGGCGGGAAGTTTCGTCCTCTCCCTCGGCGTATATGTACCGGCCCGGATTCTCCCGGAACTTCGCCAGGCAATCCGTGCTGCAAAACAGATAGTCCGTCCCCGCGTGAAGGAACCGATGGACGGATTCCGGCCCGACATCCATCCCGCAGACGGGGTCGTGGAGACCGGCAGAATCCGCCGCCCCGGGGTGCCCATTGCGTGTTCCCTGTTCCTTAGCCATCCCGTTCCCCATTTTCACCCCCGCCGCGATGACCATCATGCCCGCCGCAGCACCCCCCACCGCGGAACATAATGAAAAAGAATAATCCTCCGAGGACCAGCCAGATCAACCATCCTCCCATCATCGTCGTTCCTCCGTCCCATCGATCAGACGCTCTTTTTCGATCCAGCAGGAATTATTGCATCAGACATGCCATTCTCCGCATCCCTCGTTTGACTTATGAATATCGAGGACTTACAGGATGCTGATGGTCTCGTCGCAGCGACGTTCCGAGGATTTTCTACAGCAGACCGAAGAGTATTCTTTGAACATTCCCTTCCTTCACCATCCCTTTCCACCTCCCTTCTCTGAACGCTTCGGCGAGTGGACGAGGGGGATGGGTCAGTAGGCCAGCCCCGGTCGGGGCTGTCCGGGCGGTTCGGCGATCGACCCGTTAGCGCCTACTTTACGGAGAGCTCGTTCCCCTTCCGTCGCTTCTTCACGGCCTTGAATATCGTGGGGATAAGGGCAAACAGACCCAACAATGCGAACGACCCGAGCACGCGCGGGCTGGCGACCTGGCTCACTTTCTCGATAGCCGCCAGGCTCGCCCCCGCGTTCACGAAGACCAGGCTCCCCGGCATGATCCCGAAAAACGTTCCCAGGACATAGGTCCGTAGCGGCAAGCCGGTGATGCCGCTCGCCAGGTTTACCAGGAAGAAGGGGAACGCGGGGACCAGCCGTAGGAAGAGGAGGTAGGAGAGCCCGTTTTCCCGCAGGCCCCGGTCGATTCCCTCCATTCGACCTCCGAATTTCCTTACCACCCAGTCCCGCAACAGGGTGCGGCTGACGAGGAACGCGAGGACGGCCCCGATGGTGGCTCCCGTCACGACGTATACCGTTCCCTGGAGAACCCCGAATATCGCCCCCGACGCGAGGGAAAGGACGGCCGCACCGGGCAGGGAGAAAGCGGTCTGGACGATGTAGATCAGCACAAACGAGGCGACGAAGAGGAATGTGTGCGCGGCGCGCAGGTCTTCCAGGCGCGCCCGGTTCGCCTTCAGGCTTTCCAGGGTGAGGTACCTGCCCAGGTCCAGGTAGTAAAATGTCCCCGCCACCACGACGAACACAAACAGGATCAGAACTTTCCTGGCCTTCATCCGGACACCCCCAATGGAATGTTTCCTCCGTTTCGACGACTTACAGGAAAGTCACGCTTACGATCCTTCGGGAAATCGAAGGTGTGGCACCTCGGAACGAAACGCCGGCGTGACCTCCGGGAGAGGAATCCTTCTTCATCGGCCGCGAATCTATCGGCGTGGGGTTTGCCGTATTCGGCGGCATTGATCTCCTTGTCGGTTCCGTCGACGCCCACCCGGAGCACTTTGACCAGGACCCCGCGTCCCCCCTTGATCTCTTCGATGCCGGGTTTCGGGATGTCGCGCAGGTGGATCGATTCGGGTGTTCCCGGAATGACGGCGATCGCCTTCATGGTCGTCTACCTCCGCCAGGCGAGCCAGGATGTGAACAGTTTCTTGACGAAGGGGGTCAGCCGGGTCCGGCGGTAGGCATCCGCCACGTGCCGGATCGCCTCGGCCTGGGTGGGATAGGAATGAATGACCCCCGAGATGGCTCCCAGTCCGATGTTCCCCACCATCGCCAGGGAGATCTCGTTGATCATCTCCCCCGCGTGGCGGGCGACGATGGTGGCGCCCAGGATCTTGTCGGTCCCTTTGCGGACGTGGACCTTGACGAACCCTTCCTCGTCGCCGTCCGCGATCGCCCGGTCCACCTCGCTCATCTGCTTGACGTAGGTGTCCATTTCGATCCCTTTCGCCCGGGCGTCCCGCTCGTACATCCCCACGTGGGCGATCTCGGGGTCGGTGAACGTGCACCACGGGACGGTGAGAGCGCTGTATTTCTTCCGCCCCATGAACAAGGCGTTCTGGACGACGATCCTCGCGGCGGCATCGGCGGTGTGGGTGAACTTGTGAGCCAGGCAGATGTCGCCCGCCGCGTAGATGCGGGGGTTGGTGGTCTGGAGGTTGTCGTTGACCGCCACCCCCTTCTTTGCGTCGTACTGGACCCCCACGCCCTCGAGGTTCAATCCCTCCACGTTGGGCTGGCGCCCCGCGCCGATCAGGATCTCGTCCACGGCGACCACGTCCTCCCTCCCGTCGGTCCGGAGGTGGACCTGCTTCTCCCCCCCCGAGAGAGTCACCCGCGCGACCGTCGTGTTCAGCTGCACGTCGATGCCGTCCCGCCGGAACGCCTCGTGGATGATGGCCGCCGCGTCGGGGTCCTCCTTCGTGAGGAACTGTCCCATCCTTTCGATGATGGTGACTTCCGACCCGAAGCGGCGAAATACCTGGCCCAACTCGCACCCGATGGGACCGGCGCCGAACACCAGGATCCGCCTCGGCAGCTCGGTGAGGGAAAAGACGGTCTCGTTGGTCAGGAACCCCACCTCGACCAGCCCTTCCACCGGAGGATGGGAGGCCCTCGCCCCGGTGGCGATCACCGCCTTGGCGAACCGCAGGGTCTTGCCGTCCACCTCGACGGTGTCCGGCCCGGTGAACCTTCCTTCCCCCAGGAACATGTCCACGCCGATCTCGCTGAATCGTTTCACCGAATCGTGGTGGCTGATGCGGGCGCGCAACCGCCGCATCCGGCGCATGACTTCCGGAAAGTCGGCCCCGCCGCCCTCCGGGACGCGCACCCCGAACCCGTGTGCGTCCCGCATGTCCGCGTAGACCCGGGACGACCGGATGAGGCATTTCGAGGGGACGCACCCCACGTTGAGGCAGTCCCCTCCGAGAAGATGCCGCTCCACGAGGGCGACCTTGGCTCCCAGTCCCGCGGCCCCGGCCGCGGTCACCAGCCCCGCGGTGCCCGCGCCGAGAACGACCAGGTTGTACCGGGGCGCAGGCTCGCGGTTGATCCAGGTGGGAGGGTGGACATTGGCCACCAACTCCAGATTGTATTCGTCCTCGGGGAGCACCTGTACCATCGAACGGATCATCTTGGAACTCGCTTCCATGGCGTCATTCCCCTTTGATTTTCTTAATGATTTTCGGAATGAAGAACGAAAAGACGAAGAGTACGACGGCCTTGATCAACGGCCCCTTTTTCTTCTGTATGGCTGGATGAGCGGCTTCCATTGCTTTACCTCCTCATCTCTCCTTCCATCCTGCCGAATGAAAATCACGAGGCAGTACCGGGAAAATCACGATTTGATCACGGGATGCGATAAACCTACTTGCTATTGGCACCGACTTCCCATCATCGGGTCTCCGCGGGGGGGCATGAACGTTCCTTGGGTCGTTAATTTATGAGATCAATAGGAATGGAACGGAGTTTCGAATGGCTCCATTGATTTACGAGCCGGAGAGGTTTCTGTCGATATTGTGGGCCGCGCTTATGAGTCCCAGGTGAGTAAACGCCTGGGGGTAATTGCCCAGGTGCTCCCCGCTCGGTCCCAGCTCCTCGGAGTAAAGACCCAGATGGTTGGCGTACCCGAGCATTTTTTCGAAGATAAACCGTGCTTTCTGGACCTCTCCGGCCCGGGATAAACACTCGACATACCAGAAAGAGCACATGGTGAACGACCCCTCCTCTCCCCGGAGGCCGTCGGAGGACCCGCCTGTGAACCGGTACCGGTATACGTGCGAGTCTTCGACGAGATCCTCCTTGATCGCCTTGAGAGTCGACAGCCACCGCGGATCCGTGGGCCCCAGAAACTTCACCAGCGGCATCAGCAGGTTCGCGGCGTCAAGCACCTTGGACCCCTTGGACTGGACGAAGGCTTTCCGCCTGGGATCCCAGAAGTTCTTGAAGATGTCCCGGTAGATCGTGTCCCTGGCCTTGTACCACCGGTCGAACGGGGCGGGAAGCGACCGTTTCTGGGCAAGCCGGATCCCCCGGTCGATCGCCACCCAGCACATGAGGCGGGAATACAGAAACTCCTTTTGCCCGGACCGGATCTCCCAGATCCCCTCGTCCTTCTTCTGCCAGTTCCTGCATACCCAGTCGATCAGTCGCACGAGATTCGACCAGAGGTCGTAACTGATGGATTCGCCGTATTTGTCGTAAAGGTAGACCGAGTCCATGAGCTCGCCGTAGATGTCAAGCTGGAGCTGGTTGTAGGCGCCGTTCCCGATCCGAACCGGGGACGATTTCCGATATCCCTCGAAATGGGGAAGGATCTCCTCGGTCAGGTCGTGCCGCCCGTCGATACCGTACATGATCTGCAGGGACCCGTCGGGGTTGAGCTCGCCGGCGCGCCCTTCGATCCATCGCATGAACGCGGCCGCCTCCTCCGTATACCCGAGGCGGATCAGCCCGTACAGGGTGAACGAGGCGTCACGGATCCAGGTGTACCGGTAATCCCAGTTTCGCTCCCCCCCGATCTCCTCCGGGAGGCCGAACGTCGGCGCCGCGACGATGGAACCGTCGGTTCGGGAGGTAAGCATTTTCAACGTGAGAGCGGAGCGGTTCACCGTCTCCCGCCACCGCCCCCGGTATGTGGAGCGGGACACCCACTGCCTCCAGAAGTTCAGTGTTTCCTTAAAGGCGTGGGAGACATAGTCTTCCCCGACGGAGTGGGACTCCTTGCCCGCGCGCGCTTCTTCGAGCACGAAGAAAGCTGTCTCTCCCGCACGAAGAGTGAACTCGGCCGTGGCAGCCCCCTTATCCTTCCGGAGCGGAACATCCGACCGGAGCCTTAGAGTCTGCAGCCCTTTCCCCGCGGGGTGGAAGACGGTCTCCCCTTTCCGGATCTCGATCCTGTGTCCCCGACGTCCGTAGTCGAACCTCGGGTCGCACACCATCCGGAAACGGAGCTCCCCGCGAACGGTCTTCACACGGCGGACGAGGTCGTGCAAGTAGTCTCCTCCTTCCTCGATCGCCATGAAATCCGAAATTTCAGCGACGCCCTCTTCCGAGAGGAAACGGGTAAGAAGGATGTTCGAGTCCGGGAGATAGATCTGCTTGTGACGCGCATTCCCGAGAACGGGGGCGATGCGGAACCTCCCTCCCTTCTCGTGGTCGAGGAGGGCCGCGAAGATCGACGGGGAGTCGAAGTGGGGGAAGCACATGAAGTCGATCGATCCGTTGATCCCGACGAGAGCCACCGTGTGCAGATCCCCGACGATCCCGTAATTCTCGATCGGCTGGTAGCTCATCTTCCTCTCCCTCCGTGTTCTCGATATCCTATGCGCCCGCGGGAATCCAAGTACTAAGGTCCCGGCCCCGGCCGCCCCACGACGAGTACGGAAATGTTGAGCCGGTGGCGCAGCTCGTCGATCGTCGACCCGTAGAGCCAGTCGGAAAATCCGCGGTGGCCATGGGCCCCGACGACGAGCAGCTCCACTCCATGCCTCTCCACCATCTCCGGAAGGACCCGGACCGGGCTGCCGAATCCCAGTTCGACCTCGACGTTTACATCGTACTTCCCGAGATCGATGGCGTACCGTTTCAACCGCTCCAGGTCTTTCTGGCTTTCCGTGTCGCCGATTTCGTGTCCAAGGGCCAGTGCACCGGCGCTCTCCACCACGTGGATGAGGAGAAGGGTGCAACGCGACGAAGCGGCCAGCGAAGCGGCGCGGGAGAGGACTTCGACATCGGTATCCCCGAAATCGAGGGCAGCCGCGATCTTGCCGAACGGCCGGGCAGGCTCCACATCCTCCACCTCCGGGCCCGCGTGTACGTTCACGGGTTCCCGCTCTTTCCTTCTTCCAAGAAGGAAGGGGTCGAGAAGGATGAAAAGGAGCAAAAGCCCTACCGCCGCCACGGTGGGGACGGCAACGCTTCGTGCCAGCATCCCGGACGTCCCTTCCTTGCCCACCCACACAGCCACCTCGTCGATCACCAGCTTCGCGTTGAGGACGACGATGATCCCCGCCGCCGCCCAGGAGAGCAGCTTCACCCAGGCCCGGATCGCGAACGCCCCCATCAGCTTCCTGTCGCTTACCATGTGAATGAGGGGAATGACGGCGAACGAGAGCTGCAGGCTCAGCACGACCTGGCTCAAGACAAGCAGCTCCCCCGACGACCGCTCCCCGAACAGGACGATCGTCAGGATGGCGGGAACGATGGCCAGAGTCCGGGTGACGATGCGGCGAAGCCACGGCCGCAGGCGGATGTTGACGAATCCCTCCATCACGATCTGACCGGCCAGGGTTCCGGTGATCGTGGAGCTTTGTCCCGCGCTGATCAGGGCGACGGCAAAGAGGATGGGGGCGAGCCTGCTCCCCACGATGGGGGCAAGCAGTTGATACGCGTCCTGGATCTCGGCCACGTCGAAGAGGCCCGCCCGGTAGAACACGGCCGCGGCCATGATCAGGATCGCCGCGTTGATGAAGAGGGCCATGTTGAGCGCGACCACGGAATCGATCAGGTTGTATTTCAGCGACTGGTGGATCCCGCGCGCGGTCTTCACGACCCGACGGGACTGCACCAGCGAGGAGTGCAGGTACAGATTGTGCGGCATGACGGTGGCCCCCAGAATCCCGATGGCGAAATAGAGGGCGTCGGAGTCGGGCAGCGAGGGGATGATCCCACGTGCGATCCCGGGCAGGTCCGGGCGCGAGACGAGAATCTCGAACAGGAAGCAGCCCCCGATCGTTCCGACCAGGACCAGGATGAACGCCTCCATCTTCCGGATTCCGGCCTGGTGAAGAAACAGGATCAGGAAGGTGTCGAGGGCAGTGATCAGGACGCCATAGAGGAGGGGAATGCCGAACAGCAGCTCCAGCCCGATGGCCGACCCGACCACCTCGGCGAGATCGCAAGCCCCGATGGCGATCTCGCATAAGATCCACAGTGCGAAGTTGATCGGACCCGGGTACCGGTCCCTGCATGCCTGGGCCAGGTCGCGCCCGGAAACGAGACCCAGGCGCGCGGAGAGGCTCTGGAGGAGGACCGCCATAACGTTGGACATCACCAGGACCCAGACGAGTGCGTATCCGTACCGGGAACCCGCCGCAATGTCGGTCGCCCAGTTCCCCGGGTCCATGTACCCGACCGCCACGAGGTAAGCGGGGCCGGAGAAGGCGAACATCCGACGCAGGAACCCCCGCGTCTCGGGGATCACGACCGAGGAATGGACCTCCGAGAGGGATTTCTCCTCGTTCATCCGTCGTCCCCTTTTGCCGGAAGGGCAAGTGTAAATTCGACTCCCCTGCCCTTCGAAAGGTTTCGGACGGACAGAAGTCCGTCGTGCTGGTCGGCGATCCGGGAACAGATGGAGAGTCCCAGACCCGTCCCGCCGTCCTTCGTCGTGTAGAAGGGATCGAAGATCCGTTCCCGCTGGTCCTCGGGGATCGGCGGCCCGTCATTGCGGAGGTCGATGCGGAAATATGTTTTCCCGCCCTGCCGCTCGGGGAGGACGGAGAAGGAAAGCGTACCGCCTCCCCGGCCCGCCATCGCCTGCACACCGTTTATGGCGATGTTGAGGAGCAGCTGGGTCAGCTGGTCGGCGTCCCCCATCACGATAGGGGGCTCTCCCCTGTCATACGAGGTGACCTCCGTCGCCACTCCTTCCTTGCGGGCCTGCGTCTCCACCAGGGAAGCGACGCGCTGCACCACCTCCCGCAGGTCGAGCGGGCTCCGGTCGGAAGGAGTCGGCCTGGCGAAGGTCAAGAATCTCTCGGCAGTCTGTGCCAACCGGTCGATCTCCTCGATGTGGATGTCCAGCATCCGGCGCTCCGGAGCCCCGTGGGGAATCGCATCCTGAAGAATCTCGGCCGTTCCCTTCAGCGTGTGAAGCGGGTTTTTGATTTCGTGTGCGATCCCCGCCGTAAGTTCCCCCAGCGCCCCGAGCCTTCCCGCCCGGATGAGCTGCGACTCGATCCGCCGCTGTTCCTCGAGCGCCTCGGAGAGCTTCTTCGCCAGCCGCTGCTGCGTCTCCCGCTCCCGGCGCTCCCGGTCGACGAGGAGCCCCGCCACCACCGCCACGATGTTGTACAGGAGGATCTCCAGCCCCTTCTCCAGGGCGTCCCCGGGATCGCGCGCCACGAGGCTTATGAACGCGTGCGGGAAATAGATGAGGGAGGCGAATACGGAGACGGAGATCCCGCCGCGCACTCCCCCCGAAAACGCGGCGAACAGGATCGGGAGATAGTACAGGCGCCGGAGGACGTCGTGCGCCCAGGCGTATTCCGAAAGGGTTCGGTAATGGAGAACCGTGATCAAAAGGCAGGGAACCCATGCGACGAAAACCATCCTGCGAGAGAACACCGGGCGCAGGTCGTTCACCATCGCGTTTATGAAGCGCCTCTCAGACATCTCGGCGAATGCCGTACTTCTCGATCCGGTAGACGAGGATGTGCCGGGGGACGTTTAAGTAGGCGGCGGCCTGCGTGATGTTCCCCCCTTTCATGCGAAGGGCCCGCTCGATGACTTTCTTCTCGAGATCCACGAGCGAGAGGCCCCCGGGGGGAAGGGGGGGCCAGTCCTCCGCGAATCCCTCTCCCGGCGTGTCACCCGGCGGGTACGCCGCGGAGACCGGGGGAAGATCCTCCACCGATACCTCTTCCCCCCGACACAGGATCACCATCCGTTCGCAGGCGTTCTTCAGCTCCCGGACATTCCCGGGCCACGGCATCGCCATCAGTGCCTCCATCACGGCCGGCGGCACCGAGATCCCCCGGTCCGGGCTGATTTCCTTCATGAAGTGTCCCACGAGAGGAGGGATGTCTTCCGGCCTCTCCCGGAGAGGAGGTACGCGGATCTCGATCACGTTCAGCCGGTAATACAGATCCTCGCGGAACGTCCCTTCCCGGATCCGCTCCGGAAGGGACCGGTTGGTCGCCACGAGAATGCGCACGTCGACGGGAATCGGCTTGTCCCCTCCCACCTCGTCCACCACCTTCTCCTGGAGGACGCGGAGCAGCTTCGCCTGGAGGGACAAGGGCATCTCCCCGATCTCGTCGAGGAACAGCGTGCCTCCCCCGGCCTGGCGGAACCGGCCGAGGCGGTCCCGGACGGCGCCGGTAAACGCTCCGCGCGCATGCCCGAAAAGCTCCGATTCGAGCAACTCCGCGGGGATCGCCGCGCAGTTGACCGCGATGAACGGCGCCGCCGCCCGGGAAGAGCGCACGTGGATCCGGCGGGCCACGGCCTCCTTGCCGGTACCGCTCTCCCCCGTGATCAAGACGGTGGCGTCGGTCCCGGACACCCTGTCGGCCATCTCCAAGATCCGCTTCATTGGTGCGGAGACACTTACGATGTCCCGCTCCACCCCTGTCGCCCGTATCCGCAGATCCCGGACCTCCGCGTTGAGGCGTTGCCGCTCGAGGGCCTTCTCGACGGCCAGGAGCAGCTGGTCCCGGTGGAACGGTTTCCCGATGAAGTCGTACGCCCCCTCCTTCATCGCCTCCACCGCCGTTTCCACGTTCCCGAAGGCGGTGATGACGAGCACGGGGATATCCTTTGACTGCGTCCGGATGCGGCGGAGCACCTCGATCCCGGAAACCCCCGGCATCTTGACATCCGTGATCACCAGGTCGAACGTCTCCGGAGAGAAGGCGGCAAGCCCTTCGGCTCCGTCGGAGGCGGTTTCCACCTTGTACCCCGCCTTCCGCAGGTTGAATAGGGCCACTTCCCGTCCCGCCCGGTCATCGTCGATGAAGAGAATGCGTCCGGCCATCGTTCCTCAATGTCCCGCGGAATACCGCCTCCGGGAGAGGTTCATCGCGCCTCGTAACGCCTCGACCGTTTCCCCTCGTCCAGGCAATGGGAGGACCGCTCGTCGATGTCCCTTGTACGCCTTGCGCCCCTGCCGTATGCCAATTCTACACGCCCCTCTCGCTCCTTGCCCAACGGTCTTTTCGGGCAGGCGGAGGGGATTCCGGCCGCAGGGGAAAACGGGTCAGGCGGCCCTGGGCCCCGACCGGTCCGGAGGAAACGGCACGCGCCCGGGCGGACGTCCGGCATCATCGCGATGAGGGCGATACCGGGCCGATCGTCAGATCTGGTATTCCGGCGGGCGGACCTGTCCGAAGCGGATCTTCGACCACATCCGCTCGTGCAGATAATACGTGAAGAATTTTACGAGGGAGTCACCCAGCCCGACCGTAATCGCCATATCAATGCGGCCTGTGACCACGAAAGCGACGATC
Source organism: Candidatus Deferrimicrobiaceae bacterium (assembly GCA_049578085.1). Classification (GTDB taxonomy): domain Bacteria; phylum Desulfobacterota; class Deferrimicrobia; order Deferrimicrobiales; family Deferrimicrobiaceae; genus CSP1-8. The sequence goes on along the minus strand of JBAULH010000142.1, from coordinate 2,679 downwards.
CCCGTAATAAGCGTTGCCACCACCCGCCAGCTGAACGTTTTCAGGATGCTCCGCTTATGGGTATCCATTAGTAGCCTATATATAAAATAGAGTAAGTAGAATTATAGGGAGGCATGGAGGGATGTCAAGATATAATTAAAAAACTTCATATATATCATGAACATTAGAGCAGGGAGGGCCAAACAGGATGCCGCAATCCGGGAAAGGATGCCCCTAGCGGACGGACTTCCCAAGAAGGCGGAGTACCTCCTCCAATTCCTCCCGGGTCGTCGTCCGGCCGAGGCTGAACCGGACCGCGCCCATCCCCTCTCCGGGCGGGACCCCCATGGCGGCCAGCACCGGGGAAAGGGTGACCGAACCGGCGTGGCAGGCGGAGCCCGTGGAGGCGGCGACTCCCGGAAGGGAGGCGAGGACCTCCGCGCCGACGCGTCCGATGAAGTTTACGTTCAGCGTGTTGGGCAGGCGCTCCGACGGGTGGCCGTTGAGGGTCACCCGTTCCCCGAAGAGTTCCTTGAGTCCCTCCCAGAACCGGTCCCGCAGGGCCTTCACCCGGGGCATGCCTACCCATTCCCGGACCGCGGCGCAGGCGGCCCCCAGCGCCACTGCGAGGAGCACATTCTCGGTCCCCGCGCGCCGCCCCCTTTCGTGCCCTGCCCCATGTACGAAGGGCTCGATCCGCGTCCTCTCCCGGATGTAGAGCGCCCCGACGCCCTTGGGGGCGTACACCTTATGTCCCGCCACGGAGAGAAGGTCCACCCCCAGATCGTCCACGTCGGTCGCGATCTTCCCCACGGTCTGTGCCGCATCGGTATGAAAGGGGATTCCCGCCTCGCGGGCGATCTTCGCGATCTCGGGAACCGGTTCGACCGTCCCCACCTCGTTGTTGGCGTGCATCACGGTGATCAGGATGGTGCGCGGAGTAATGGCCTTCCTTACGTCGTCCGGATCGACCATTCCGAACCGATCCACGGGAAGGACGTTCACCATTGCACCAAGCAACCTTTCCAGGAACCGGCACGGCTCGATCGTCGCCGGATGCTCCACCGCCGTGGTGATGATATGCTCCCCCCGGTCCCGATTCGCGAAAAAGACCCCCTTGATGGCGTGGTTGTTCGCCTCGCTCCCCCCGCTCGTGAACACCACCTCCGACGGGTCGCAGCCGAGGGACGACGCCACCTGCCCGCGCGCTTTTTCCACTGCCTCTTTTGCGGGCGCTCCCGCCCAGTGGAGGCTCGAAGGGTTCCCGTAATGGTCGGTCAGGAACGGCCGCATTGCCAGGGCGGCTTCCAGTCCGATCGGCGTGCTCGCGTTGAAGTCGAGGTAGATTCGGCGGCTCACGCTGTTTCCCCCTTTTTCTCCCTTGTATTCGACATTTTCGTCCTCCGCGGGGTGTCGGTCACCACCCGCGACAAGCAAGCTGGTAACATTTTCGCCAATCCCCTATCTTTATTGTAGGAGAAAACCCCGATGGCCAGGGAAGAGAAGGAGCTGTTACGCAGGGCAAGGAAGGGGGACACCGCTGCGTTCGGGGAAATCGTACGGAGATACCAGTCCCTCGTCTACTCTTCGGCGCTCCAGGTAGTGAGAGACCCTGCCGCCGCCCAGGACGTCGCGCAGGAATCATTCATCGCGGCCTACCTGTCCCTCAGGAACCTCCGGTCGGTCGACGCCTTCCCCGCATGGCTCAGAAAGATCTCGCGGAACATGGCTCTTGCCTGGCGGAAGGAGCAGGGCCGGCAGGACTCCCTCGGAAAAGCGGCCCTGCAGGCCACGGTCCCCGTCGCACGGGCGGAAGAGGTGGAAACGGAACGGAAGGAGGCAGAGCGTTTCGAAAACGAAATCGCGAAGATCCTCGCCTCCCTCTCCGACTCCCTTCGGTTCCCCGTTGTTCTCTGCTACCTGGACGGCGTCCCTACAGCGGAGGCGGCCCGGTTCCTCGGGGTCAAGGAGGGAACCCTGCGCAAGCGCCTCCATGACGGGAAAAAGAAGCTCCAGGAGCGGATCGTCAGGATGGCGGAGAAGACCCTGCAGGAATACCGCCTCCCGCGGGACTTCGCGAGGAGGTGCATCTGCGGGTGCCGGGGCACCATGCAGGTCGAACATCCGGTAAAAAGGAAAAGGAGGTGATTCTGTTGGAGTCGAAGAAGAAGGACGGGAAGGATTGCGGGTGCGGCTGCGTACCCATGGGGAAGACCGTGAAAAAGAATCCGCAGAAAAAGACGGTCAGGAATTCGGGAAAGAAGTAGGACCGATGCCGGAGGGAGCCTCTCGGCAGGCTCCCTCCGGCATCCGATACTCCAGCCAAAAGAGCCTAAGGTTGCCGAGGATTCGTCGATCCCAAGATCTCATCCTTCCCGGTCGGAGGCTTACCCAGCAGGCGAAACCATCGGATATTGGCTACATCTCAACGTATAATCGATTCGCTTATGAAAACCACCGGTTGTCATCCAAAAGGGAAGACGATAACCCGCTGCGATATGGGGCGCGGAAAGGAGTCGGAAATGAAGAGAGAGGGATTCGTTCGCGTTGGAATTCTCCTATCGGCCATGTTCCTCGTAAACCTTTTGGCCCCAAACTCTCCACTCGCAGATGAGAAACGGGAAAAATCTTTGTATCAGCGGCTCGGAGGAGTGTACAGCATTGCGCCCGTCGTCGACGACTTTCTGGAAGTCCTTTATG
>JBAULH010000141.1:0-7365 GCA_049578085.1 Candidatus Deferrimicrobiaceae bacterium | reverse complement strand
CGTTACATCATGATCAACCAACAGTATGCAAAGGCTTGCGGACGCGTCGTCGATCAGGTGGTCGGATTGACCGATCTGGACATTTGGCCACGCGAGTTGGCCGAGAAATACCGTGCCGATGATGCCGAGGTCATGGAAACGCGCCGCGGGAAAGGGGTCGAGGAGATTGTCGCCGAAACCGGCGGTGCCATATGGGTCGAAACCTTTAAAGCCCCGATCTTTAATCTTCGCATGGAAGTAACCGGTACGACCGGACTGGCCAGGGACATTACCGAGCGTAAGCGGGCGGAAGAGGAGAAGCGAATCCTGGAGGAGCGTCTGAATCGGGCGGAGAAGATGGAGGCCCTAGGAATCCTGGCCGGCGGCGTTGCCCATGATCTCAACAATGTTCTGGGCGTCATCATCGGCTATGCGGAACTGGTCCTGCAAAAAGAAGATACGTCGAGCGCCATCAGACCTCAGCTTGAGGCAATGATGAAAGGAGGCCAGAGGGCAGGGGCGATTGTGCAGGATCTGCTGACCCTCGCCAGAAGGGGGGTTCTGGGAAGGGATGTTGTCAATCTGAACGGGATCATCGCTGACTTGCCGAAATTACCGGAGTTCCATGGTCTGTCTTCCTACCATCCTTCTGTACAGATCAAACACGATCTCGAACCTGACCTGCCGAATATCTCCGGTTCTTCCGTGCATCTTGGCAAGACCTTATTCAATCTGGTTTCCAATGGTTGCGAAGCGATGCCGAACAGCGGCATCCTGACCATCCGGACGGTCAGTCAATATCTGGACAAACCGATCGAGGGATATGATGAGGTTCGGAAGGGAGACTACGTTGTTCTTTCCGTGTCCGATACGGGAGGAGGGATCTCGGAGGCCGATCTGAAACGCATCTTCGAGCCGTTTTACACGAAGAAGGTCATGGGGCGAAGCGGAACAGGATTGGGGCTGGCGGTGGTCTGGGGTACGGTGAAAGATCATGATGGCTACATCAATGTTCAGTCGGAAGAAGGAAAAGGGAGCACGTTTACCCTTTATTTTCCGGTAACGAGGGAAGAAATCACTGCGGAACACGAATCGGTCCCCCTTTCTCAATACATGGGGAAAGGCGAATCCATTCTCATTGTGGACGATGTTGAAGAGCAGCGGGATCTGGCTACCGCAATGCTTACGATATTGAATTACCGCATATCGAGCGTTGCCAGTGGTGAAGAGGCGGTAATGTACTTGAAGAGTCATCCCTGCGATCTTTTGATTTTGGATATGATCATGGACCCTGGTATGGACGGGCTGGACACCTACAAGAGGGTCCTGGAGATATTTCCCAAACAGAAGGCGATCATCGTAAGCGGTTTTTCCGAGTCGGATCGTGTGCATGCCGCTCAGGCCCTCGGCGCAGGCGCCTACGTCAGAAAGCCCTATTTTATCGAAAAACTTGGGCTGGCCGTGAGGAAGGAGCTTGATCGAACCAGATGAACCCGGGATTGCCGAAGGCCCGAACCTAAAAAAGAAGAAGCACCTTCTCCGCCGGCTGGTGATGAAGGTGCTTATCCATGATTGGCGCACGGTCGGGATCTGGTATGGGTTACCGAACCAGGCCTCGATACGCACACCGGGATATTTGGCTCCCCGGGCAGGACTCGAACCTGCAACCTAGTGGTTAACAGCCACCCGCTCTGCCGGTTGAGCTACCGGGGAACGATAATCGGCAGAAGTGAACTATAAACCTGCGTCCTGTGCAGCGTCAAGCGGATTGGAGGCCGAAGCTGCCTCCGGGGAGGCAGGCGTCGCCTCCACCGCCGGGGAGAGACCGATCTGCCATTCGGGGCCCGCCGGCTGGGTCGGATAGCCCCGCGCCACCCATTCCTCGAAGCCGCCGTGGAGGACGTTCACCCGGTCGAAGCCCTTTCGTATCAGGATCCGCGCCAGACTGGCGCTGGTGGCCTCGCTCGGTCAGGTGCAGTAGAAGATGAGGTCGCGGTCCCGGGGAAGATGGTGAGCGAACCGATGGAAAGTAGCCGGGCGAAGACGGAACGATCCTTCAATCATCCGCTCGGTCTTGTCGTAGTATTCGTCCCGTCGGAGATCGAGAACGATCGGTGCACCATCCCCCTTCATCCTGTCGTACAGCACCCTCGCGTCGATGCGGGGCGCAGCGTACCGCTTCACCAGGTAGACCCGGTAGCCGATCGTCCAGAGGACGTAGGCGATCAGACCAGCGACGAAAACCCACACCATCCCCCCCTGGATAGTGCGGGCCGATCCGGCGATCTCCAGCCCGAATATCCTCCCGAGCCCCGTTCCGGCTGCGGCCCACAGGAGTGCCCCCAGGAAATCCATGGACAGGAACAGGGACAGCGGGACGGCGGCGATTCCTGCCAGCGGTGGCATGACCGAATTGACCCCGGGGAGGAATTTCGCCAGGAGGATCGTCACCGTTTTCCTGCGATGGAACTGGTCCACGGCGCTTTCGACGCACACGTCCGGGTTCAGGGAAATCCTGCACAGCATGTAAAGCACTCTCTTCCCCCTCCGCCGTCCCAGGTCGTACCAGATCCCGTCGGCGACGACCGCCCCCAGGACCGCTCCCATGATCAGGATCGGCAGGGAGACGTACCCGGCTGCTGCGAGCGCCCCGGCAAGGACGAACACCGGGAACGCGGGGAAGGGGAGGCCGATGTTCTCGGCGAAGCTGAACAGGAACGTCGCCGCCCCACTGTAGCTGGCGATGAAAAGCGAAAACCAGTCCATGGTTACCGGTTCCTCCGGAACGTAATGGATTTGATGTATAGATGCGTTCTGCGTATCCCGGGATGCCGGATCCTTTTTGTTCGCACACGCTTGCCTGGCAAAGCGGTGGGGAAATCCCTGCCGTTACCCGCGCAGCGGGAGAGCGTTCCGAAATGTTATGTACCCGGATGCGAAAAGGAGGGCGATCCCCAAAAAGAAGGGGAGGAGGGAAAACTCCGTCGGAACCCCGGTCCCGTACCCGATCTTTTTCCACTCGAGAATGTAGGTGGCAACGACGGTCCCGGCGCCGGCCAACCCGCTCGCCCACCCCCACGGGCCGGGGGAGAACGGAGCGTCCTCCGGCGCGCCCAGGAAGCGGACCGAGAAGGCGATCATCCCCGTGCTGAGAAGCAGGACGGACCACACCGGCCCCACCCACGGCAAGGGAATGAGAAACAGGACGTCCCAGTCGGCAATGCCGGCGGGCCACCCGATCATCACGTACAGCCAGATGTAATAGAAGATGTCCCAGACGGCGAACACCAGGAGAAACGCTCCCACCCGCCGGAGACTGCCCCGGACCGACAGGACCGCGACCGAGACCAGGATCACGATCGTCGCCGTCTCTCGGCAGACCTCCACGACGAGCAGCGATGCGGGAATCTCCTTCATGGGGAAGATCGGCCCCGTTCCGATGATCTCCCGGAGGTAGACGACCACCGCCGCCTCGACGAACGCCATAGCGACGGCGAAGGCGGCCAGGCAGGCGACCTTCGCCCTCATCTTCCTTCCGCAGCCTCTCCGCGCAGGACCTGGCAGGTCGAACTGACGCGCGCCACCGGCTTCCCCTCGGCGTTGGCGACGTCGCACTCCACCAGCCCGATCGTCCTTCCCCGGTGCGCCACCCGAGCCGAAGCGGTCAGCCTCCCCTCGTAGACGGGCCGCAGGAAGTTGATCTTGAGCTCGAGCGTGGTGAACGTCTCTCTCGGCCCAAGCGTGGAGGCGAAGGCGAACCCCATCGCCGCGTCCGCAATGTCGCACAGGATGCCTCCGTGGACGGTCCCCATCGGGTTGTGGTGCCTCCTGCCCGCCTCCATTTCGAAAACCGCTTTGCCCTCGCCGAAGGAAATTGGGTATACCCCCACCAACTCGGCGACCGGAGCCACCCATGACCCTCGTCGCAGCCGGTCCGAAAACGACTCTTCCATCGACTTATCCCCCGTCTGCCTCGGCCCTCTGCGGAACGGCCGGGCCGCCCTGTCGTCCGCTCCCCATCCTATCAGGAGGATCCTCCCCGGGAAGATGGGACACAGGTGAAACGGGCGGTGTGCACCGGGGGGGGGCCGGAACGGTCACATCCTATCCGTTGCGGGAAGATCCGGCAGATAGAGTGCGCGGGCAATCCGCTTCCCCTCGCCGGTCTGGAATTTCCCGTCGATCAGTGCACGGATCTTCTCCTTCCCCATCTTGGGGACGATCTCCCGGAGATTCACGATGTAGTCGGCGTCCCACAGGCAGGCGAACTCCTTCGTCGTGATCTTCCCTGGGGTGTGGTGGTGGGCGATCAACTCTTTGACCGCCGCGATCTTTTCCTCTTCCACGCCCAGTTCTCCGAGTATATCCTCTGCGACCGGGGGACCGAGCATCTCCTGGTAGTGACCCGCACTGCTCCCGTATCGTTCCTCGGCCGGCTTGATCCCGACGTCGTGGAGGAGGGATGCCATCGTCACGATGTCCCGGTCTCCCCCTTCCGCCGCCTGGATCGAAAGCGCGTGCGAAGCGACTTCCAGTGCATGCGCGATTCGCCGCGTATCCTCTCCGAAAAACCGCTCCATTTCCCTGCGAACCCTTTCGTACATCATCCCCCCGTTCTCGAAGGTTCCTGCGCCGGGCGTATCGCCCGGGTCACCACCAACGCCACAAGGAAACAATGAGCAGGATGCCCAGCACAAGGACCAGGTTGAAGTAGGTCATAAAGTAGAACGCCTTCAGGTGGACCGGTGCCCGGGGCGCGACCCCCGTTTCCCGGAGATTCCCGACAAGGGGCAGGGAGACGATCTTTTCCTCCCCGTGGGGGGCCTGTTTCAGGGCGTCGCTCAAGTCGAATCCCGCCTGGTGCCGCCCGAGGTGGTTACCCCCCTTCCACCGTTTGCTTTCCGTGGCGTCAAAAATCCGCCCGCCATAAGCAAAGTAGGCAGGCCTTCCGTCCTCCCCGTCGTACCCGGACAGTTCGTCGACGGTCATGTCCTTTGGTCCCCGGTCGACCGCCTTCTGTCTTTTTTTCAGCCTGGGTCCGACGATGAATGTGACGATCACCGCGGTGCTTACCATGACCAGGTAAAGAACGATCTTCACCGTCAGGAGGATGCCGAAACGCGTGTGGAACAGAGCATCGAAGGAGCGGACCCGCATCGCCGTCAGGATGACACCCGTGAGCGCGATGAGGACGATCGACCCCCACCCGACGATAAGCTCCCCTCGCGGAAGCCCGTGCGCCGCGTAGGAAGGTTTCAGAAGCAGGTGCACGTACAGAATCGTCCCGAACCAGAGGACCGCAGTGAACAGGTGGAGAAAGCCCGCGACGAACCGGGCCGTATGCCGCCAGCGGGCGGTCCCGGGCGCGGGATGCCCCGACGCGGTCCGTCCCCGTTGGAACGACCCCCCTTGCGCCGTCAGCTCCCCGCCGCCGGAAGGGTCGAGGTGGCAGGCGGCGCACGCTCTTCCCGTTTCCTTAGCATACTCTTCCGTGCCGGTCACGGAGGACGGAAATAAGGGAAGAGTCAGGATCACTGCCAGGAGAAAAAACGCGGTCCTGCCCCGCGACGGGGGGTGTGCTCTTCCCCCGCCCTCTACTTGGACCGGTCCAGAAGCGACGTCCCGAAAAGCAGCCACAGATAGTCCTCCTGCTTCCGGATGTAGAGCTTCCCCCCGCCCGCCATGTTCTCCCCCGCCAGCTGGCCCTGCTTGATGGCGCTTCGCCACCCGAAATTGATCCGGTTCTGCCCGGTCGCCTTGTCGTGCAGTTCCGCGCAATCCCCCGCCGCGTAGATGTTCCCGATGAACGTCCGCAGGTAGTCGTCCACGACAACGCCCGTGCCGACCTTCACCCCGCTTCCTTCCAGAAACTCCGTGCAGGGAAAACGCTCGGTGGCTGCCACGATCATCCGGCACCTGATTTCCTCGCCGGAGGTGGTGCGCACGAGAGCGGTTTCCCCGTCTACCTCCGTTACGCTTTCGACCTCGGCCCCGTCCTTTAACATGACGCCGCGGGACTGGATCTCGTTTATGACGCTTGCTTCGAATTCCCCCGTTATCGGATTGCCGAACCGGGGCTGGCCCGGCTTGAGCCAGGTCACGTTTTGCCCCGCCTTGCGCAGGACCCGGCACGCTTCGATGGCGAGGTAGCCCGGGCCGTACACGACCGAGTTGCCGGGGCGGGACGCCCGTTCCTTGATCCGCAGGGCATCCTGGAGGGAGTCGAACGGGAGAATCGAACCGAGAGGTTTTTTGAGGGGGTCCGGCAGTATCGGCTTCCCTCCTGTCGCGATGAGGAGAAAGTCATACCCCTCCTCGGTCCCGTCGGTGAAATATACGCGGTTCTCTGCCGCGTTAAGCCTTTCGGCGCGTTTCCCTTTGCGAAGCTCGATCCGCTTCGTTTCGAGGTCCTCCCCTTGCGGGTCGGACAAAGCGGAGAGATCGGTGTCCCCCGAGATGAAATCCGGCAGAAGCGGTCTCAGGTAGGGCTGTGCCGTCTCCTCGGTGGCAATGACGATCGCGGCATCCTTTTCCCGCTTACGGATGGCCTTCGCGGCGGCGATCCCCGCTGGGCCGCTTCCCAGTATCAGATAGCGCATGGATTCCCTCCTCTTGAAACGGTAGTACTATTGTACCCCTGTTCTGCCCGGCGACAATTCCGTTCCCGAGGGGAAACGTTCCTGCTGCCTGTGAAAAACAGGCAGTGCGATCAAGCGGGAAGGTCGAAGTCCCCCCGGGCGATCCTCGCCGCCATGTCGCCGTGGTCGGCTTCCGTAGGTGACGGAGATACGACGTGGAGGACGACCATGTCGGTCTTCGCCTTCACGCCACGCGCCACCTTCCGCGGGACGACGACCAGGTCCCCCTCTCTTACCTGCTGTCGCTTCTCCCCCGCCACGACCTCCCCTTGCCCGGACAGGATGTAGAGGACCACGTGGACGTCCGGCTTGTGGACGGGGATGAACTGGCCGGCCTTGAAGGCAGCCTGGATGACCTTCATCTCCGGGCTCTCAAATAGCGGTTTGGGCGCAAAGCGGTTCGGATCGAATACCACATTCTCCTTCGGTCGCGCGAACACGGGTGTAGTCATCGTCGTCCTCTCTTTCCATCAGGATCCCCTCCCGGTCCTTATCTCACAACCACGGACGCGGGGCGTTGAGTTGTATCAAGAAGGGACGAATAGTACAGGCAGGATTTGTAAATAGTTGAAACTCTCCGGGTGGTGGCGGGGAGACCCGTGGGGGTTCGAGTCCTCCCTGTCCCGCCTTTCGCGTGCATCGTGATCGCACCCACCGGTTCCCAACCGGTTTTCCTTGACAAGCGTGACATGCAATTTCATAATACGACGTTATGTTCATAATTTTCGTTTGCAGGCCGGGCCTTAAG
>JBAULH010000140.1:0-1630 GCA_049578085.1 Candidatus Deferrimicrobiaceae bacterium | reverse complement strand
GCCACGATATCTCCTCCCACATAACTCGAAATCGCCGGATACACCAAGGCCGCTACATGATCTCCCAAGGCAAGACCCAGATCGATGGCCTTGATGGGCGGATAAAGGGTCGAGGTGGGCACATAGGGTGAAAGCCGGATGTATTTGGGATTTACCCTCAGCATGAGTTGGGTCATTGTTGTATTTCCTGCCATGGTAATCGTGGAAATTTCATCCGGATCGATCCGTGCTTTTTTTACAATTTTTTTGATTAATTTGTTAATAGTGGCTATGATCACCTCTTGAAGCTTGTCAAGGCCGCCCGGTTTTCCCGCATAAACAATTCTGCTAATAATATCTTCGCCATAGCTGATTTGTCCGTTGTAATCGCCAAATTGAGCCAGAACATCGCCTGTTATGAGATCAACCAACTGCGCATATACGGTTGTTGTGCCGACATCCACGGCAATGGCATAGTTCCGGTCGGTGGTATCCCCGGACTGAATATGAATGATATGCGTCTTTCTTCCGGATAGCACCGGTCGAGCGAGCGTTGCCGTAACTTTGAAATCGCCTTGTCTTAATATGTCGGAAATATTCCGGATCACCGGAAGTTCAACGACCAGACGGTGTTCATCGTGTTTTGCTTTTAAAAAAGAAATCAGCCTTGTTACATCCGGGAGATTATCCTGAGAGGTCGGTTCCGGTAGTTCGAGATATTTCTTCTCCACCGGAGGCATGAAAAGGCCTTTATCCTTCAATTCTTCGAGATTCATTTCCCAGATCTTAGCCGTCTTTCGAGGCGTTTTTTGTAAGTTGAGCACGCCGGCATCAACCTCTGATTCGATGGGAATGCGAACCACAAGATCACTTAAAACATCTGACAGACATGCCTGCCGGTACCCTTTATCAATATCTTTTTTATCTAATTTTTCTGTTATGCCGCCGCCGACTTTTCCATCTTCTATAATAACGCGGCATTTCCCGCACACACCTTCTCCACCGCAGGATGCATTAATATGAACCCCGGCTTCCATGGCAGCACGGATTAGATTTTCTCCTTTAGTTACGGCAATTTTAATATTATGCGGCAGAAATAATATGTTACATTTATCCATTTTTTATGAATCCAGCCTTTCAAGAAGATGATAAAAAAGATCTGATATATAAACGATACCGATAGCTTTATCTTTGTCTAATACGGGTATTCGACGAACATGTTTTTTAATCATGATATCCAATATCATCATTAAATGTGTTTCCGGTTTGACGGTGATGACATCCGTGGTCATAATATCTCCAACAAGTATAGATTGGGCTTTTTTGCAGGCATTGTCAACCAGTCCCTCAATATCGATGTCTTCCATCATTCCCCAAATATGGATATGCTTGGGGCGTATGAATAGAAGAATATCGTACATCGAAATCATTCCGATCAAACGTCCGGTATCGTCCGTAACCATCATTCCGAAAACTTTTTTTTGCTCTTTTTCACTGGCTTTCCTGAACATCCGAACAGCTTCGCTAATGTGGATGTCAGGACGGAGCGTGTTAAATTCGGTATACATGACATCCTTTGCTCTTGCCTTCATTGTCTTCCTTTTCATATATGATCGCTTAATTTTTCATGTCGATGTATTCATTACAGATC
>JBAULH010000139.1:0-7722 GCA_049578085.1 Candidatus Deferrimicrobiaceae bacterium | reverse complement strand
GGCAGGGAGAACCCTTCGAGGTCGAATTCGGGGAGCGTCCCCGCTTCACCGGGAAACTTTCCGGCTAGCACCGCCAAGCGGTGGCGGGTCTGGGCAAGCTGTTTTTCCAGCGGAGGCAGGGTCGTCCGAGTCTGGGCTAGCTGTGCCCGCTGGGCGAGAACGTCGGGGCGGGAAGCTCCTCCCAGCTGGAACTGCCGTTCCACCAGGGCCAGTTGCCGTTCTTCCGCGGCCACGATTTCCCGGGTCGCCCGGATCTGGCCGCGAAGCGCCCCCTCCTGGATCGCGGTGGTGACCAGGTTGGCGGTGAGAGTGAGCCAGGCGCCTTCCCGCTGGAAACGCTGGTAATCGACCTGCGCTTGCAGAGCCTCTACCTCGCGCCGTGTCCCGCCGAACAGGTCAAGTGCGTACGAGACGGTCACCGAGGCGTTGTAGAGAGTGAATGCGGGGCTGCCGATATCCGGTAGTCCGAATGAGGCGCCCGCGATCTTCCGCCTTTCTACAGAGGCGTTCCCGTCTACACGCGGAAACAAGGCGCCGGATTGCGCCCGCCTGGTCTCCTCGGCTACGCGGAGCGTTGCCTGCGCCGCCGAAAGCGTCGGGCTGTCGGCCAGCGCCTGCCGGATCAGCCGGTCCAGAGCCTCGGAACGAAACAGCGCCCACCACAGGGGGGGAATATCCTCCCCGGAAACGAACCGCTGGGGCGCCCCCCCGGCGACCTTTGCTTCGGCCGTCTCTCCCGGCAGCGCATCCGCCGTGTAGGAAGACACCGCCGGGGGGGCGGGACGGCGGAAATCGGGGCCGGCCGCGCAGCCGGATAGCACCGCGATAACGAGCGCGACATGGACGCACAGAAGACGCTTCGCGACAACCTCCCTGAATCCCGCAGACATTCCCGTATTCCCCCTACCGTCAAGGGCATTCCCGGACGGGCAACATCCCGTTGATTGCGTATATCCTAACTTGGATGCGGATTTCGGAAAACCGTCTCCGTTCCACCAGGTCCTTTCTGATCGATCTCCCAAAACGAAAGGACCGGGAAGGTGCTATAGTAAATGCGCCCGGATGGGATCTCCCCTGCATTAAACCGTTCGCCGACAGGAAGAATTCCGGGCCGCCGATACCGTGAAAAGGAAGTTTTTCCCTCTTTCCCTTTGGGTGATTCTCTGGGCGTTGATCTCGGTAACGCATGCGAGCGGCGTCGTCAAGGTCGACTGCGCGGAGTGCCATGACCAGGCGAAAGTAATCGCCGGTACGCCGCACGGCGCTCTCTCCTGCACGGGCTGCCATAAAAAGCATGAAACTCTCCCGCATCCCCCCGGGATTCCGAAGCCCTCCTGCATCCAGTGCCATGCGGATGTTGCCGGAAGGTATCGTCTCAGTGTCCACAGCCTGGCGCGGGCGAAAGGGAACGGGGACGCACCGGATTGCGGAGACTGCCACGGCGACGTCCACGGGGTGAAAAGAACCGGCACCGAGGCGTTTCGCAAGTCCATCCCGGGAATCTGCGGGACGTGCCACGATACGGTGCTCGCCGAATACCGCGAGAGCGTCCACGGAAAAGCCGTTGCGGAGGGAATCGTCGCGGCCCCCGTCTGCTCGAGCTGTCACGGCGAGCACATGATTCTGGCGCCGTCGACGGGTGCTTCCCCCGTCTCCCCGTCGCATATCCCCGGAACGTGCGGCAGGTGTCACGGGGATGTCCGGCTCACGGAACGGTTCCGGCTTCCCTTAATGACTATCGTAAGCTACGAGAAATCCGTTCATGGACTGGCGCTCAAGGCCGGGTCCGAGACCGTTGCGGAATGCGCCAGCTGTCACGGCGTGCACCGGATCCTGCCCTCCTCGGATCCCCGTTCCACGATCTATCCGGAAAACCTGGCAAATACGTGCGGCAAGTGCCACCCGGGGGCGGGGACGCGGTTTGCGATCGGTCATATCCATTGGGGGGAAGGCGCCCCTCCGCCGGCATCCGTCCGGTGGGTACGCACGGTGTACCTGATTCTCATTCCTCTGACGATCGGGCTGATGTTTCTTCACAACCTCGGCGACTGGGTGCACAAATTGGTCGCGTTGCGATTTGTTCCGGGAGGACCTTCCGACGTTCCGGAGCGAGCCGAAGAAACACTGGGGGACCCGGCATTCTTCCGCATGTACCGTCTGGAGCGGATCCAGCACGCTTTGCTGATGCTTTCGTTCACCGTATTGGTGTGGACCGGATTCGCCCTGGTTTACCCGGACCAGTGGTGGGCCCGGCCGCTCGTCGCCTGGGAAGGAAACTGGCCGGTCCGCGGCACCATTCACCGGATTGCCGGCGCGGTTCTCATCTTGACCTCCGTTTTCCACATAGCGTCGCTTTTGGCAAGCGACCGGTTGCGAAGGCACTGGCTGACCTTGCGGCCGCGTATTCCCGATGTCTCGGAAGCCCGCGGTATATTCGCCTTCCTGGTCGGTTTGCGCCGACACCGTCCGAAGGTCTCCTTTCATTCCTATATGGAGAAGCTGGAGTATTGGGCGGTCGTCTGGGGAACGCTGGTAATGGCTGCCACGGGGATCATGCTTTGGGCAAACACCTTCATCCTCGCATGGCTGCCGAAGGTCGCTCTCGACGTCGCCGTCGCGGTTCATTTCTACGAAGCCGTGCTGGCCACATTGGCGATCGTCGTCTGGCACTTCTACATGGTCCTGTTCGATCCCATGGTCTATCCGATGGATCCCGCATGGATTACGGGGTACAGTGTCCGGAAACGGGACGACGAGGAAAAGGCCGGAGATTTCCCCGAAGGTTTTTCGGGCGGCCCGGAGCAGGAACGTGGCAATCCGGAGGAGAACGAAGGGAAGCCGGCTCCTCCCTGAGCATCGAACGGTTCCCGGATATCGCGTCTTCCGGGCGAAGGTACGGGTTGCGGACTCCCTGCGGGTGCTGACCCATGCACTATTTCCCATTTGCCTTTCCCTTCTTCATCGCGCTCTTTCTGTTCTTCATATTCGTCGTCGTTCTGGTCGAGCTGAGAATCCTCCAATACGCCTTCGAGAAGGTGGGTGTAGACCGCCGCTATATGTTTGCTCTTCTCCTTTTTTCGTTTTTCGGCAGCTATATCAACATCCCCATCGCCCAACTTCCGCCGGAGCAAATGGTTGCGCATAAAATCATAGACTTTTTCGGGATGCAGTATGTGATCCCGGAAATGACCATGGGGGCGGGAACGGTGATCGCGGTGAACGTCGGCGGCGCGGTGATTCCCGTGATTCTCTCCCTCTACCTCATCGCGAAAAACAAGCTCTATCTGAAAAGCCTGCTGGCGGTCGGAATCGTGACGGCCATCGTCCACCGGATGGCGTATCCCGTTCCCGGGGTCGGCATCGCGACGCCCTCCTTCATCCCTCCTCTGGTCGCGGCGATCGTCGCCCTCGTCATCTCCAGGAAGCAAGCCGCCCCATTGGCCTATATCGCGGGAAGCGTGGGCACCCTGATCGGCGCCGACCTGCTCAACCTCGGAAAGGTGCAGGGTCTCGGCGCACCGATTGCCTCGATCGGGGGCGCCGGGAAATTCGACGGGATATTCCTGACGGGAATCATCGCGGTCCTGCTTGCGAGCATGGTGATCCGGAATCGTCCACCCCTCACCCGGAAATCTGGGGGGTAGCCACGACACGGGGGATCCGCGCGGCCGGAATGCACCGGACGAATCCCGATCACGGGGACCCCTCCCAGGGGATGAGAAGACCGGGCACGGAGACAGAGACGCGGAAGTTGGCCGGACCAGAAAATTCGGGGAAGATACATCACCGCCGGATCTTGGACGCGGTATTCCTCGGGGTTTTCGGAGCCCTGGGCGTGGTGCTGAGCTACCTGACCCAGGTCACCCCGTCCGAACCCCTGAAATGCCGGAGTCCTCGAGGATCAGGCAACCGGATATCCCGTCTACGGGAAAACGGGCCCGATAGATCCCGGAGGCGATGTGCAGCTCGGCACCGGCGAAGGCGCTTTTCTTCCTTACTTCGGAAGTTCGGGCCCGAGTCCACCGGTTATTTTGTACCGGAGTCCCATTCCTTTTCGGCCTTTTCCCAGGCAACCCGAAGGGCGTCGTAGGAATCCGAAAAGCCTTTCTTCATATGATCCCATGTTTTGGAAGAACTGTATTTCAGGCCCCCGTACCACTCGGCCACCTGATTCCGGCGTCTCCGGAGCTCCTTCAGGGCTTCTCTCCCCTTTTGGCGGACAGCTTGATCCATCCGGTGCCAGTTTTCATCCATCCTGGTTTCCAACCGGTCGATGCGGGCGTCCATGTCGTCAAGGGCGGATTTCACCTTTTCCACAGCCTTGTCCCGTTCCTGCACGGAATAGTCCTTGATTGCATGGCCGGCGTCGACAACCTCCTGCCTCATCTCCTTCGTCGTCGTTTTCCCGGAGGATGACGGAGAAGCGAAGCAGACCGGTACCGCTGTGAACAAGACCGTCAATGCAATGGCCGTCGCCGCATGATTCTTCGTCTTCCGAATCAATGGGACCTCCTTTTTCTGTCGGGAAGAATCTCCCGGATAAGTACGAGGTTTCCGCGGAAGTCCATCCCATGGCCTGGATCCGATCGCAGAATTTAGATTCGCTGCATGCATCCCGCGTTTCGCGCGCAGTCCCCGCAAACAAGGCTGCGGTTCCGGGACGACGAGGAGGTCCATGACACCGATGTCCTGCGGATTGCATCTCATTACGGAGAGTCGATTGGACGAGGGCGGAAGAGGAGCCATCCTCGTGGGGAAATTGCCCGAAAGGGAAAAGCAAACTGGAGGAAAACGAAAAAAATGGGCTACCGACCGTACTTGGCAACTACAGCGGCGTTTGACGAAAACCGTTTCATGACCCGGGTGTACGGGTGGATGTCCTTCGCCCTCGTCCTGTCCGCCTTCTCGGCGGCCGCGACGATTTCCACGCCGGGGTTGTATCGATGGATCGTCTTGAACCGGCTGGTATTTTTCGGACTTATCATCGGGGAACTTGGCCTGGTCCTCTATTTGGGGGCCGCGATCACGCGGATGTCGCTGGCCGCGGCGAGGACGGCCTTTGTCGGGTACTCACTGCTCAACGGGCTGACGCTGTCGGTCGTCTTCCTGGCGTATACGTCGGAATCCATCGGCTCCACGTTCCTGGTCACAGCCGCCACATTCGGCGCATTGAGCATGTACGGGTACGTCACGAAACGGGACCTGACCCGTTTCGGAAGCTTTCTGTTCATGGGGTTGGTGGGGATCGTGATCGCCTCCCTGGTCAATATCTTCCTGCGCAGCGACGCCGTCTACTTCGTGGTCACCTACATCGGGGTGATCGTGTTCGTGGGGCTGACTGCGTACGACACCCAGAAAATCAAGGCCATGGGCGCGGAGACGGGATCCGGGGAGGAGGAGGCGGGGAAAGTCGCCGTTCTCGGGGCGTTGGCCCTGTACCTGGATTTCGTCAACCTGTTCCTCATGCTGCTTCGCCTGCTCGGACGCCGGCGCAATTGATGCGTAAGTAAGGATTGCCCGTGAATCCTCCGGGGATACTTTCGACAGACCGGTGTCGAAGAAGGGGCAGGGGAATCGGCGCGGCGGCGATGTTCCTCCTCTTGTCCATGGCGATTTTCGCGACGAGGGCGGCGGGATCGGACGTCCTCCGCGAGACGCTCCCCAACGGCCTTCGCGTGGTCATCGTTCGGAACACCCTGGCACCGGTCGTGACCACGGAGATCAATTATCGGGTCGGGTCGAACGAGGCGCCCAAAGGGTTCCCCGGGACGGCCCATGCCCTGGAGCATATGATGTTCCGGGGCAGCAGGGGACTTTCCGCGGATCAGCTGTCCGCGATCGTGGCCTTTCTCGGAGGGGATTTCAACGCGGATACGCAGCAGACCGTCACGCAATATTATCTCACCGTGCCGGCGGAAGACCTGGAGGTCGCGCTGCGGATCGAGTCGATCCGCATGCGAAGCGTACTGGCCACGGAAGCGCTCTGGGAGAAAGAACGGGGGGCGATCGAGCAGGAGGTCGCCCAGGACCTGTCCAATCCGGAATACCTTTTCTATCAGCGGCTTCTCCGGAAGATGTTCCCGGGAACGCCGTACGCTGAGGATGCGCTCGGGACGCGTCCCTCCTTCCGGAAGACTACCGGGGCGATGCTCCGGATATTCCACGAAGAGTGGTATGCGCCAAACAATGCCGTTCTGGTCATCGCCGGGGACGTGGACCCGGGCCGTGCCCTTTCGACCGTGAAGCGCCTGTTCGGGCCGATACCGTCCCGCTCCCTTCCCCTGCGCCCGGACATTCGCCTCGCGCCGCCGGAACCGGCCACCATCACCCTCGACACCGACCTGCCGTACGCATTGTCCGTGGTCGCCTACCGGATGCCGGGTTACGACAGCCCCGATTACGCCGCGGGGCAGGTTCTCCAGGACGTGCTGGACAGCCGGAGAGGAAAACTCTACGCCCTGGTTCCGGAAGGGAAAGCCCTGTCCGTCGACTTCGACGGCAGCGTCCTTCCGAAGGCCGCAACCGGATACGCGATGGCGGCTTTTCCGGGGGGTGCGGGCGGCCATGCACTGATCGCGGAGATGAAGCGGATCCTCGCGGGGTACGGGGAGAACGGGGTCCCGGCCGGTTTGGTCGAAGCGGCCAAGAACCATGAAATCGCAGACGCCGAGTTCCGGAAAAACAGTGTGGCGGGCCTCGCGTCTGCATGGTCTCAGGCCCTCGCCGTGGAGGGGCGCAACTCCCCCGATGACGACATCGAGGCCATCCGGAGGGTCACCGTCGACGACGTGAACCGCGTTGCCCGGGCATTCCTGGTCAACGAGACGGCCGTCGTCGCCGTACTGACCCCGAAACCCTCGGGGAAGCCGGTGTCCCGGAAGGGGTTCGGCGGCGGGGAATCGTTCACACCCGAGGTCGCCGGCCCCATTGTGCTCCCGGCGTGGGCGAAAAAAGTCCGGTCGTTGCCGCCCGTCCCGAACTCCCGGGTGAATCCCACCGTCGTCACGTTTCCCAACGGCCTGCGTCTCATCGTGCAGACCGTGTCGATCAGCAAGACGGTCACCGTCTTTGGCCACGTCAAGAACAGGTCCGCACTCCAGGAGCCAGAAGGGAAAGAAGGAATCGCGAAGGTTCTCGACGCGCTCTTCGAATACGGCACGACCACGTTGGACCGCCTCGCCTTTCAGGAAGCACTGGACGAGATCGGCGCAGAGGAGTCGGCGGGTACGAGCTTCTCCCTTCGCGTCCTTTCGGACCGGATTGACCGGGGGGTCGGGCTCCTCGCGGAGAACCTTCTTCATCCGGCCCTGCCGGAGGAAGGATTTGCAATCGTGCGAAAGGAAACGGCGGACGTGGTAGCGGGGGAAGAAAAAAGCCCCGCGTACCTCGGGAGGAGGGCTCTCCGTTCGGGTCTCTTCCCTGTCGGCGACCCCGCTCTGCGGCAGGCATTGCCTGCCACGGTCGAATCCCTGACCCTGGCCGACGTGAAAGCCTTTTACGACGCTACGTTCCGGCCCGACTTGACGACGATCGTCGTCATCGGTACGGTTTCTCCCGAGCGGGCGAAAGAGGTCTTCGGAAAGTGGTTCGGCGGCTGGAACGCTTCGGGGCCGAAGCCGGAAACGGATCTCCCCAGGGTGCCGGATAACAAATCGTCTGTATCCGCGGTCCCCGACACAAGCCGCGTCCAGGATGAAGTGACTCTCGCGCAAACTCTCGGGA
>JBAULH010000138.1:0-2510 GCA_049578085.1 Candidatus Deferrimicrobiaceae bacterium | reverse complement strand
GCGGGCTGCCCGAAGCATTCTTGCGCTGATCCATTGCTGCAAAATTTTACGAGGTACCCGAATGCCATTACCCGATCGAGAATCCCCCCAAGGAAAACGCGTCTCGCTCTTCGTCACCTGCATGGTGGATATGCTCTACCCGGACACCGGCTGGGCGGTGGTGGACATCCTGGAGCATTTACAGGTTGAAGTGGACTTCCCGCCCGAGCAGACCTGCTGCGGGCAGCCGGGCTTCAACGCCGGGCACCGGCCTGCCGCCCGGCAGGTGGCGATCCAGTTTCTGAAGGCGTTCAAAGAGGCGGAAGTAATCGTCACCCCATCCGGCTCGTGCGCGGCGATGGTGCGCCAGGAATACCCGGTCCTGTTTGCGGAGGATCCCCAGTGGCGCACCGCCGCCCAGCGGGCCGCATCTATCACCTGGGAGCTTACAGAATATCTGGTCGATGGGCTGGGGATTTCCGACTTGGGCCTGCAGCTGCCAGAGCGAAGCTCTTTGGCCCTGCACGATGCCTGCCACGGCTTGCGCATGCTCGGGCTGGGGGATGAGGCGCGCGCCCTGTTGGGAAATCTGGCCAACGCCGACCTGGAAGAGCTGGCGGAATGCGACGTGTGCTGCGGCTTTGGGGGCCTGTTCAGCGTCAAAATGGCCGACGTCAGCGGCGCCATGCTCGAGCGCAAAATTACCCGCATCCAGGCCTGCCCCGCCGACACGATCGTGTGTGGCGACGTGAGCTGCATGACCCACATGAACGGCGGCCTGGCCCGCACGCCTGCCACCAAGCGCGTGCGGCACATCGCCGATGTGCTGGCAGAGGGGCTGCCAGGTAAAACCGCATGAAAGTTAATTCCAATGCCTTCATCCCGGCGGCCCAGATCGCTTTGCTGGATGAACAGATGCGCGCCTCGGTGGACCAGGCGACAACCACGGCCTACCAGAAGCGCCTCAACCTGATGTTCGAGGCCGGGCATGCCCACGGGGAAGCCCTGCGCCAGCAGGCCGCCCAGGCGAAACGCCGGGCCCTGAGCCGCCTGCCAGAGCTGCTGGAACAGGCCGAGGCCAGGCTGACCGCCCACGGCGCCCATGTCTTGTGGGCGCTGGATGGCGACGAAGTGACCCGCACTGTGCTGGAAATCATCGACCGGCATGCGGTGAAATCCGTGGTAAAGAGCAAGAGCATGGTCAGCGAAGAAATCGGGTTGAACGACGCCCTGGAAGCCCAGGGGGTCGAAGTCGTCGAGACCGACCTGGGCGAGTACATCCTCCAGCTGGCAGGCGAGCCCCCCAGCCACATCGTCACACCCGTCATTCACAAATCGTTAGAGAGCATCCGCGACCTGTTCGTGGCGGAGCTGGACATGCCCGCCACGGACGATGCCCGCCAGATGGCGCAGTTTGCCCGCCAGATCCTGCGCGAGAAGTTCCTGGCCGCCGACATGGGCATCACCGGCGGCAACTTCGTCATCGCCGAAACGGGGACCCTGTGCCTGGTCACCAACGAGGGCAACGGGCGCATGGTCACCAGTTTGCCCCGCATCCATGTAGCCATCGTCGGCATCGAAAAAGTCGTTGAGACGCTCGAAGATTATGCCACCCTGACCCAGGTGCTGCCGCGCAGCGCGACCGGCCAGGCCATGACCGTCTACACCCACATGTACAACGGCCCCCGCAAGCCGGGGGAAACAGATGGGCCGCAGGAGCTGTACGTCATCTTCGTCGACAACGGGCGCAGCGCGATCTATGAAACGAAATATGCCCAGGTCCTCACCTGCATCCGCTGTGGGGCGTGTATGAACGCCTGCCCGGTGTACCGCTCGACTGGCGGCCATGCCTACGGCTGGGTGTATCCCGGCCCGGTGGGAGCGGTGATCACCCCTTTGCTGACCGGCCTGGAAAACGCCCGGCCCCTGCCCCACGCCAGCAGCTTGTGCGGGGCGTGCAAACAGGTCTGCCCGGTGGATATCGACCTGCCGCAGATGCTGCTCGACCTGCGCTCCGACCTGTATCAGCAGGGCGAGGTGGAAGGCATTTGGAAGTGGGGGTTGAAGCTGTGGGCGCTCGGGAGCCAATCGCCGGCCATATTCGAGCTGGGCGGCCGGCTGGCCCGCCTGTTCCTGGGGGATCGGCAGCCAAAATACCTGCCGGAGCCTCTGAGTGGCTGGACCAGGTACCGGGATTTTCCGCCTTTTGCCAAGAAGCCTTTCCGCCAGCAGTGGCAGGAAAAGCGCGGGGGGCAGCGATGAGCACCAGCCGGGATCAGATATTAAGCCGCCTGCGCGCCGTCCAACCCGCGTTAGGGGCCATCGAAACAGTAGGGGAATATTTGCCGGTGGTTCCCCGGGGGGATTCGTCCGGGCCAGGGCTGCTTGACCAGTTCGTGGAGCAGGCGCGACAGCTCGCCTGTGAGGTCCACCTGCCTGCCTCGCCGGCCGCGGCTATCCAGATGATTCTGGATGTGCTGGGCGAGGAGCGCCGCCTCTTGAGCTGGGCTTTCGTCGACATTCCCCTGCCG
>JBAULH010000137.1:0-4565 GCA_049578085.1 Candidatus Deferrimicrobiaceae bacterium | reverse complement strand
CCCGTCCCGTGCGCATCAGGATGAAGGGGAACCCCGCCGCTCTTCTGCTCCGGGGCGATTCGATGCGTGCCTGGAACGCAGGCGGAAGCCTGATCGCGATGGAGAATGGCGATGTGATGGTCCGCGCAAGCGGGGACAGGATCGGGTGGGGCGAGTCGACGCTGTTTGCATCCCCGATCGACGTGTGGGCACCCGGCGGCTTGTCGCTTTCGGGACGGCGTCTCCCTGGCAGGATCCGCATTTCGGCCCAAAACGGCGGGATCCGGGTGGTGGCGGTCGTGCCGCTGGAGGAGTACGTCGCTGCCGTTTTGTCGCGCGAAGCGGCCCCCTCCTTTCATCCGGAGGCGCTTTCCGCCCTGGCCGTCGCGGTGCGCACGTACACTCTTTTTGCCATCGCCGCCCCGCGCGCCCCGGACTATGACCTCGTGGCAGGCGTCGATGACCAGGTGTTCGAGGGAGTCGAAAACATCGCCGAGGGATATCGCAAGGCGGCGGAGGCAACCCGGGGGGAGGTCCTCTATTACCGCGACGGGCTGGCCCGCACGGTGTATCACTCGACCTGCGGGGGAAGGACGGAGAGTGCGGCTGCGGCATGGGGGACGGATTTCCCCTACCTGCGGTCCGTGTGGTGCGACGACTGCCGGGAGAGCCCTGCGTGGCGGTGGGAGTACCGCATGAGTCGGGCGGAGGGGACGCGGATTGCTCTCGATCTCGGAGTCGGTGCAGGCGGCGGCCTCAGGATCGAAATCGCGACGCGAACGACAACAGGGCGGGCCCGCCATGTGCGTCTTGCGTCCGCCGGGACTGCCCGCGAGGTCAAGGCGTCGTCGTTCCGGAGAGCGGCGGGGTACGCACGGGTGAAGAGCCTGTGCATGGAGATCGCTCCTTCGGGTGACGGCTGGGAATTCTCGGGGAAAGGGTACGGCCACGGAGTCGGCATGTGTCAATGGGGGGCCAACGGCATGGCGAAGAGGGGGGCGGGATACCGAGAGATTCTCGCCCGGTACTATCTGCACACCCGTGTCGCATCCCTTCCCGGGGGTGTCGTACGATTCGCCATGAATCTGAAGGGGGCGCCCTGAAGACCGAACTGCTTTCGTACCCGCTCCCGGAAAACCGGATCGCCCAGACACCCGCCCCCCGGCGAAGGGACGCTCGCCTGATGGCCGTATGCCGGAGAACGGGGGGGATCACCCACCACCGGTTTTCGGACCTGCCCGGATTCCTCCGCCGCGGGGATCTCCTCGTTGTGAACGACACGAAGGTCATCCGGGGGCGCCTCCGTACGCGAAAGGATACCGGGGCGCTTGTGGAAATCTTCCTGCTGGCCAGGCGGGACGGCGGGGAAGAGGAAGGGGAAACGTGGGAGGCCCTGGCGCGTCCCTCCCGAAGGCTGCGGGAGGGAATGGAGTTCCGGGTCGGGACGGGACTTTGTGTAACCCTCCTGCGAAGGGTGGAGGGACAATGGCTGGTCAGGCTTGCCGCGGAGGTACCCGTTCCCATGGCCCTGGAACGCGTGGGGGAGGTCCCCCTTCCTCCCTACATCCGCCGGTCTGTGGATGATCCTGCGGCGTCGGTCGATGCGGAGCGGTACCAGACGGTGTTCGCCGCGAGCCCGGGGTCGGTGGCCGCCCCTACGGCGGGGCTTCACTTCGACGTGGAGATGCTCAGGGAGGTGCGGGACCGGGGAGCCGACATCGCTCCGGTGACCCTGTCGGTCGGGTACGGAACGTTTTCCCCGATCCGGACGAAGGAGGTGGAATCGTACCGGATTCATGCCGAGCCCTACCGGCTTCCCCCCGATACGGCGGCCGCGGTGAACGCAACCCGGGACAGGGGAGGGAGGGTCATCGCAGTGGGTACGACGAGCGTTCGGGTATTGGAGACACGCGCGCGTAAGGACGGGAGGGTGGAACCCGCGGAAGGGATGACCCGACATTACATATACCCGGGGTACCGGTTCCGGGCCGTCGATGCCCTGGTCACCAATTTTCACCTGCCCCGGTCGAGCCTGCTTGCTCTGGTCATGGCCTTCGCCGGTGTGGAACCGATTCGCGAGGCGTATCGGGTTGCGGTGGAGCAGGAGTACCGGTTCTTCAGTTACGGCGACGCGATGCTGATTCTCTAGGGACGGTCCTGGAAACGGACTTGGCGGAATCACAAAAGGGTCGCGGTTCACGACGGAGCTTGACAGGTCCACCGGGGAGGACAGGACCGTCCCTGGGTTTGATACCGTCCTGGAAACAGACTTGGCGGAATCACAAAAGGGTCGCGGTTCACGACGGAGGTCGACAGGTCCACCGGGGAGGACAGGACCGTCCCCGGTTTTCGTAAGGAGGCACGATTGGCGATTTCCTTTTCTGTGACAGCCCGCGACCCGGGTTCCCACGCCCGCGCAGGGACGATCACGACGGAGCGGGGAGAGGTCCGGACCCCGGCATTTTTGCCCATCGGGACGGTGGGAACCGTCAAGGGGGTTTGGCCGACCCAGCTGAAAGCGATGGGGTACCAGTGCGTCCTGGCCAACACCTATCACCTGTACCTGCGTCCCGGGCATGAACGGATTCGCCGGCTCGGGGGATTGCACCGGTTCATGGGGTGGGACCGCCCGGTCCTCACCGACAGCGGGGGGTACCAGGTATTCTCCCTCAGTTCCCTCCGGTCGGTGTCCGACGACGAGGTGGCGTTCCGTTCCCACATCGACGGTTCGCGGCACGTTCTCTCGCCTGAGCTTGCCGTGGAGGTCCAGGAAGCGCTCGGCTCCGATATCCGGATGGTCCTCGACGAGTGTGTGGAGTATCCCGCTGGCCGGAGGGAGGTGGAGGAGGCCGTAAGACGAACCGCCGTATGGGCACGCCGAAGTCTCGCCGTATCCCGGAGAGAGGAGGGAGGTCTGTTCGGCATCGTCCAGGGGGGAATGGTTCCCGAATTTCGGAAGCGGAGCGTCGAGGAGATCTGCGCCCTGCCGTTTCCCGGGTTCGCTATCGGCGGGGTGAGTGTCGGGGAAGGAAAGCAACTCCTGCGGGAGACGGTGGAGTTCACCGCCCCCCTTCTCCCCGCGGGAAAGCCGAGATACCTGATGGGGGTCGGAACGCCGGAGGACATCCTGTTTGCCGTCTCTCGCGGGGTGGACATCTTCGACTGCGTGCTGCCCACGAGGAACGCCCGGACCGGAATGCTTTTCACTTCGGCCGGGCCGGTGTCGATCAAGCAGGCGCGGTACGCCGACGATCCCCGGCCGCCGGACGAGAAGTGCGACTGCCCCACCTGCCTGACCTTCTCCCGTGCCTACCTCAGGCATCTGTATCTCCAGAAGGAGATTCTCTCCTCCATGGCCCTGACGGTGCACAATCTGCACTTCTACCGGCAATGGATGGAACGGATCCGCGAGGCAATTTCTATTGGATATTTGGCGGATTTTGTGCAAGAATCACCCGGTTCAAGAGGGGAATAAGCAATTTTGGGAGGGTAATCAGCTATGTACTTTTCCGGGCTCGCCTATGCCATGGGCGCGAAAGGCGAAGGAGCGGGAAGCGGACTCACGGGCATCATCCCCCTTCTCCTGATGTTCGTGGTCTTCTACTTCATCCTCATTCGACCCCAGCAGAAGACGGCAAAGAGACACCAGGAGTTCATCAAGAACCTTAAGATGGGGGACCGGGTGGTTACCTCCGGCGGCCTGCACGGGTCGGTCACGGGGTTGACGGACACGACGGTAACTCTCGAGATCGCGGACAAGGTCCGGGTCAAGGTGACGCGCAGCGCCATCGGAGGGTCAGGCCAGGAGGCGGCCGCCCCCGAATCGAAGACCGGCTAGGTGCACTAGGAAGAGATCGGGAGGCGAGGAAAGGAGCACAGGGAAGATCATGTGGAGGAGTATCTGGGGGCGAGCCATACTGATCGGCGTCCTGACGGCGACGTCGATCGTTCTCGTACTGCCGAGCCTGACCGATATTCTGCCAGCCGCCTGGACGGAGAAGAGCCCGAAGATTAGCCTGGGGCTCGACCTCCAGGGAGGGGTGTTCCTGCGCCTTGCCGTGGAGATCGACAAGGCGATCGAAAACACCACCATGCGGTACGCCGATGACGCCCGCGCGATCATGCGGGAAAAGGGGATTCCCGTGTTCTCCCTGGCGAAGGACGGGATCGACGGCTTCTCGCTCACTCTCCCCCCGGGGGATTTCGCGGACCGGGCCATGAGGGTGCTCAAGGAGGAGGGGGGAACGATCGACTACACCCTCGGGTCGGTGACCTCGTCGGGGGCTACGATCAAGGGGAGGATGCCGCCCAGCGAGGTTCAGGCGATTCGTACGAACGCCGTGACCCAGGGGGTGGAGACGATCCGGAACCGGATCGACCAGTTCGGTGTTCGCGAACCGCAGATCGTCGCGGAGGGGGAGGATCGCATCGTCGTCCAGCTCCCGGGCGTAAAGGATCAGCGGCGCGCCATCGAACTGGTAGGAAAAACCGCCCTGCTGGAATTCAAGCTCGTGGACGAGGGAGCGAGCGTGGAAGAGGCGCTTAAAGGGAATCTCCCCGAAGGGGACCAGCTCCTCTACATAAAG
>JBAULH010000136.1:0-6403 GCA_049578085.1 Candidatus Deferrimicrobiaceae bacterium | reverse complement strand
GCGCCGACCCTTTGTCCTGCCATTTGGTCCTGTTACTCCTTGACGGGTTTGAATCCCGCCTTCTCCAACTCGCCGGGGAAGTAATGCTCGAAGGCAAGCTTATAGTCGCACGCGTTGAGGATATCGTAGTACGCAAGGCGGTGTGCAAAGGCCTTCTGGGAAGCAACGACCTTTTTAAAGAACGGGTCCTTCTCCAGATTCGGCAGGATCTTGTCCCAGGCATCGAGCTCCGCTATCAAGACCGACTGTGGCGTCCGGTAGACATTCACCTTCGCCTCGCTCTGCAGCCACTGAAGATCGGCGGAGTATCGATCCTGCCCCTTCCAGAAGTTGTTCGAGGACGCCGCCTCGGCCGCGTATTTCAGGAGCGCCTTGTGTTCGACCGGCAGCTGGTTGTACTTATGTTTGTTGAAGATGATCTCGAAGAACTCCGCCGCCTGGTGGTAGCTGGCCAGCATGTACACCTTGCTCACGTCCTGGGCGCCGAAGCTTCGGTCGGAGGTCGGGTTGTTGAACTCGAACGCCTCGATCACGCCGCGCTCCAGGGCCGGGACGATCTCGCCGCCGGGAAGCTGGGTAACCTTTACGCCCATCTCCTGGAACAGGTCGGCCGCCAGCCCTACGGTGCGGTACTTGAGGCCCACCAGCTGCTTGGCGTCCGTAATCCGCGTTTTGAACCACCCGAGAGGCTGGGTCGGCATCGGCATGGCGAAGAATCCTACGATGTTGAGCCCCAGGTTCCTGAGAAGTTCGTCGTAGAGTTCCTGGCCGCCGCCATAATAGATCCAGGCAAGGCCCTGGTGGGCGTTCTGCCCGAAGACGGGTCCCGTGCCGAACAGCGAGGCCACCTTGCTTTTACCATACCAGTAGACGGCCACCTGGTGCCCGGCGTCGAGCACCCCTTTATTGACAGCGTCCATCACCTGGAACGGCTTGACCACGGCCCCTGCGATCAGATAGTCGATTACCAGACGGCCGCCGGCCATCTCATTGACGCGCTTGACGTAATCCTCCGCGTACTCGTTGAAGATGTCCTTCGCGCCCCAGGCGCCTTGCATCTTCAGGGTGACCGTCTGGGCCCTGGAGACCATCGGGAATCCTAATGCTGCCGCGCCGGCCGCTCCTGCTGCAGCCGTCTTGAGGAACTTACGACGGTTGACTTTCAAACCCTCTTTTTTCTTGCTGATTTCCTTGGTCTTTTCCTTCTTCATCCTCTACCCTCCTTCGCAAAGATAATTGATGCTTCACGGAATGCATGCTTGCTATCCACCTTAGGAATGCATTCCCCCAAAGGCTTATAAATTCACCTTAAGCAACCTACAGAGTAACGTCGTTTCGTAATGAGTCTATTTATTGCTTTCTTGGATGAAGAGATAGTCGTACTCACACTATCAAGGTCTTTTTTTGAAAGCAATACCAAAAAAACAAGGTTTCATAATTCCTATAATGAATGTTTTCCGGGACATCCATCAATCGAATTGCAGTTGTTTCCTGGCCCGCATCTCCAGCGGGAGGAGACTCGAATAGATCATGGTGTTTACCGGAGTTGCTACGCCCGCTACCTTACCGAGTCGAACGACAGCGCCGTTTTGGGCGTCAAGCTCCGAAGGGCGCCCCCCAAGGATGTCCCTCTGCATGGAGGCGGTACCCTCATAGGGCAGATTGTCGAGGAACGCCATCGCCTGGTCGATCGATTCCCGCTCCATGGGAACCTTTCGCGCCCGGGCAAGCAGATAGATCTCTTCCATGGAATGTTCGAGCAGGCCTCTCGTCTCCGGCAGACTGCGAGTCACTCCAATGGGTGCCCGGGCCAATGCGCCTACACCGCCCCAGGGAGCGATCAACAGGAACTTGTTCCACATCGCGACGTGGATGTCTTCCGGTATCGTTACTTGCACACCTTCCGTTCGCGAGAACGCATTTCGCAGGCGTTCCCCTCGCTCGCTGGGAAGAAGATTCAGCTCCCCGAAGGTAATCAGGGGATGTGCACCGATATGGGATACGTGGCCGGGACCAGCTATCATGCTGATTACGCTGCATAATCCGCCCAGCACGCGCTCGGCCCCGAATACACGGGACAATTGATCGGGCGCTTCGATGCCATTCAGCAAGGGCACGATCGAGGTCTTTTTTCCCACCATGGGACGCATGGTTTCGATTGCTTCGTGTAATTGCCACGACTTGACGGCAACCAGTATGTAGTCGACCTCGCCCACGGTTGCAGGATCATCGGTCGCCTTGGCCGGATCGACGCGAAAATCGCCGTTGATGCTGTCGACCCGGAGCCCCTTGCTCGTAATCGCCCGCAGATGCTCGCCACGGGTGATGAAGACAACTTCCTCTCCCGCCTGCGCGAGCCGTCCGCCGAAATAGCCGCCCACTCCCCCCGCGCCGACAATAGCCACTTTCATGGATTCCTGAACCCGTTCACGGATTCCTCCCCCATTGGCAAGGACCTGCCATCGATTGTGGGATGTCTTGGATCATCCAGCCGTTCTGCACTATACCCCATCTTTCTTGACATCGTCACCGAAACCACTCGTCAGTTTTCGTCGAACTCCCGGATGCGGCAATAGGTTTCCCGGGTGAAGTACACCGCCGCCACCGACAGGCAGGAACTCAGGAACAGCCACAGAAATGCCGCCGAATAGGCGCTCGCATCGTATATTCGTACTCCGTTGACCAGCAGTCCGTCCCAATGCCGGTCGAGTATGCCGCCAAGCAACGGTTGCATGACCGCCGCAAAGCCCAGGGGTCCCATGTTGACCACCCCGCCTACGGCGCCGGCCGCCCCGGGATGATTGGCCTCCCGGGAATGGGCGAAGCCGATGATCAGGGCCCCGGAGGTGAACCCGATGGCGGCAAACAGAGGGTACAACAGAATCCGGGGGATGCTTCCCCAGAAAAGAAAGACTCCCCACAACGTCGCGCTCGCGACGTTCGCCGTCAGATAGGGAAGCTTGCGCCGCCCGAGGCGGTCGGACATCGCCCCCAGGGTCGGACCCCCGACGGCCCAGGCGATCAACATGGTCGAGGTCAGCGCGGCTGCGTGACTACGGTCGATCCCGTACACCTGGGTCAGGTAGGGAACCCCCCACAATCCGGCGAACACCAGAACCGGAGAGGCCGACAGACCGCCGGCCGCAAGCAGCAGCCAGGTTTCCCGCTGGGCCGATACGGTTCGCAGCGAACGCATGGGGGGGAAGCTGCCTTTCTCGACCACCGAGGCGTGGACGAAGCTTTCGAATCCACGCTCTCTCGGGTCGTCCCGCACAACCACCCAGACCACCGCGGCCATGGCGAACGTGAACGCTGCGCTCGCCACCATGGATGCCCGCCAACCGAAGGCGAGAATCGCCTCCGAGAGCGGCACGCCGGCGAGCACGCCACCGAAATTGCCCAAAAGCAGGGCCACGCCCGTCACCGTGGCGAAGCGGTTGGCCGGAAACCAGTGCCCGGCGAGCTTCATGCAGGTGACAAACGCGACGCCGACAGAGGCTCCGATCAGCAGACGGCCGGCATAGGCTATCCACAGGTGATCCGCAAGACCGAACATCAGCGTGCCGACACCGGCAAGGAAAGCCGCCATCGAGCTCAGGCATCTTGGACCGATCCCGTCAGCAAGAAGGCCGCTGGGTATCTGCATCACGGTATAGGAGTAGAAATAGGTGGCGGACAGGTTCCCGAGCAGGGCGCCGCCGATGTGGAATTCCCGCATCAGCTCGTCGACCATCACGGCAGGAGCGACGCGTTGAAAAAACCCGAACAGGTAGAAACCGGCCACCAGCCCCCACATCATCCAGGACATCCAGGCGGGTGCTTTACGGGACACGGGTTGCATGCTCTTCATGGGGGTGCATTGTACGACTCCATCATCTCCCGGAAAAAGGAGCAAATGGAATGACTGCCCATACGACCCTTTGGGTCACACCAATGATTTCTCTTTTCTCCTGTCCGTTTCTCCGCAGGGAGATACAATAGAAAAATACTTTTTTCGGATCGTCGGGACGGGGGATTACCAGTGCGATCGGGGAGAAGCGATGGGAAGAGAGAAAGGAAAAAAACCATCAGGAGGGGAACCGCAATGCTTACGGTAGAACCCGGGAAAACCCGGATCGGCTGGATCGGCACCGGCGTCATGGGGGCCCCGATGTGCGGGCACATCATGGACAAAGGATATTCCATGACGGTCTCCACACGGGCAAAAGACAAGGCGAAGCCGCTTCTCAAGAAGGGAGCCGTGTGGGCCGATTCCCCCAGGGCGGTTGCCGAAGCGTCGGATGTCGTGTTTACCATGGTCGGTTTTCCATCGGATGTTCAGGACGTGTATCTCGGGGAACTTGGCGTCCTCTCCGGCGCGAAGAAAGGGAGCATCCTCGTGGACATGACCACGACCGAGCCCAGCCTGGCCCAGAAGATTTACGCCGCCGCAAAATTGAAGAATGTCCACAGCGTCGACGCGCCGGTGTCGGGAGGGGACGTCGGCGCCCGCGAGGCGCGGTTGTCCATCATGGTGGGCGGAGACCAGAATGCGGTGGAAGCCGTCATGCCGCTCTTCCGGGCATTGGGAAAGACGATCGTCCACCAGGGAGGTGCAGGGGCCGGCCAGCACGCCAAGATGTGCAACCAGATTGTCGT
This sequence comes from Candidatus Deferrimicrobiaceae bacterium, assembly GCA_049578085.1. Lineage (GTDB taxonomy): Bacteria > Desulfobacterota > Deferrimicrobia > Deferrimicrobiales > Deferrimicrobiaceae > CSP1-8. The sequence goes on along the minus strand of JBAULH010000136.1, from coordinate 1,765 downwards.
CGCCGGCACGATGAGCGGGGTCTGCGAAAGCCTGATCTACGGGCACAAGGCGGGACTGGACCTTACGGTGATGCTCTCGTGCATTCGCGGCGGCGCGGCAGCTTGCTGGACGTTGGACAACATGGCTCCCCGCATCCTGAAACGGAACTTCGACCCCGGGTTCTACGTTGACCACTTTGTCAAGGACATGGGAATCGCCCTGGACGAGGCGAAGCGCATGAACCTTATGCTCCCCGGTCTGGCGCTCGTCCACCAGATGTACGTGGCCCTGCAGGCCAACGGCGGGGGACGCAACGGCACGCAGGCGCTCATGCTGGTGCTGGAGCAATTGGGGAACACTAAGATAGAGCGCTCTTAGAAGAAAGGCGCACTCCTCCCCTTACGGGTCGGATGAGGGAGGGGCAGAATAAAAACCCCCCGGGCAGAGGCAGGAGTCCCGGGGGGTCACATGTCGCCCGCGGAGCCAGAGGCGGGGGTTGCGGGCGAGCAAGCCTCTCCGGGGAGAAGAGGCAACCATTGCGCACCGTTGTTCTCTACCGGCTTTATCGGCATCCACAGCGCAGGACTTTAGGGAAAAACCACGCAGGAAAAACAGGCGGTGGGAGAGCGCCCCGTCAGCGACTCTCCCGTAGCGACGTCTGGATCTTTTTCAGATGCGTCTCGTGATCGGCCTCCTCCCGGGAGAGTATCCGGAAGATCTCCTTCGCCTTTGCGTCACCGGCTTCGGCGGAAAGGCGATCGTAGTGGGAGCGGGCGTGCGACTCGCCGACGATCGCGAAGGTCAGGTAGTCGTCAAGAGGCGACGTTTCGGTGAGGCCGGCTCCCGTCAGGCGGGCCTTGTGCATCCTCCATGCTTCCGACTGGAAGGCCTTGACGATGTCCACTCGGGAGAGTGCCTTATCGGCGTTCTCCATCGCCCCCGAGAAGATCTCCACGAGACGGGTTACATGCGATTCCTCCATCTCGGCGAGGTGCCGCAGCATACTGCTCGTCTTCTCGTCCGTGACACGGTTGGCCAATGTGGTGTAGAGCCTCATCGCCTGGATCTCCATCAGGATGCACTGCTCCACTATTTTCTCTAGGTTCTCCGGGGAATTCGGCATGGCACCTCCCGTAAGGGTTCCGTCCGCACGAAAACGGACGGGGCACTCCGCAAAATGCCGGGAAAGGAAGAATGGTATTCCCCGGCAGCGTGTTACTATGTTCGTGTCGTCCGAACCATTCTACCGTAATCCACGCTTGACGGGAGGGGCTTCCGATGGGTTCTGCCGTCCAGGCCGACCTTGCGAAGTACGAACGGGCCCTCAACCGGTATTATCAGGTTCCCGCTTCCCAGAGGAAGACCAAGGACAGGGAGAAGATCCTCACGGTCCTCGGGGTGGAAAATCCCCAGGAGTTTCTCACCATGCACATTCCCTTGTGGGAGGTGAAGATCGACGAGCTTCTCGACCCGTCCTGCACGGACATGCTCCCGATAAGCATCTCCCACTCTTATGTCAACTGGGTCCGGGGCGCGATCCGCCTGTTGCCGGACAGCGCCCGCGTGAAGATCTTTTCTTCCAAGCTGAAATCCACGGGACTGAAGAAAGCGATCCTGCAGCTTCTTTCCCGGATGACGGAGGACGCCCCCCGTGACTTCGAGGTGACCGACGTCCAGCTCGTGGAGAAGGTGCACAAGGATACGCTTTTCACCTTGCGCGACACCAAAGGGAAGGAGTATTCCCTATACCTTTCGCGGTTCGGCTGCCTGGGCGAGTACATACAC
>JBAULH010000135.1:0-13276 GCA_049578085.1 Candidatus Deferrimicrobiaceae bacterium | reverse complement strand
ACGGTATCCGAAACTCAGGGTGGGCCTGTATCTCGTCATGGGCTGGCTCATTCTTATCGCAATAAAGCCGATGTGGCTCCGTGTGCCATCGTGGGGTCTGTTCTGGCTATTGGCAGGTGGTGTCGCATATATGGTGGGTGTTATGTTCTATGCGGCCAAGCGGGTCCGTTACAGCCATATCGTCTGGCACCTGTTCGTTATTACGGGGACCGCGTGTCATTTCATCGCAGTGCTGCGGTTCGCGGCCTAACGGACTTGCCCCCCAACCCTGACCAACCACGCAAGGGGAACTTCGCCGGAGTCCAAATAGACTGTAAACCCCGTGCAAACAAGTGCCCTTTTCGGGGTGAAAAGGGGGTATTGCAGAGACGCTGTTGACGGGGGAAACTCCTTTTGCGTTTCGAGAGTTTTCAGAGGAGCTGGTCAGGGTTCTTACGCTAAGATACGGGGGGACCGATCACAGGGGCTGGTCAGGTTAGGCAACGAGAAAGGGAACTTCCTATCGGGAGCTTCCCTATTCAGGAGGAGTTCCATGAATCTATATCGGATGTTGCTCGAACGTGCTGCAGCAAACCGGCCGCTGCGCGTCGGCCTGATCGGCGCAGGCAAGTTCGGTTCGATGTACCTGGCCCAGGCAAAACACACGCCGGGCATTCATATTACCGGCATTGCCGATCTGTCGCCGGACCGCGCCCGGAGCTCGCTCGCCCGGGCGGGCTGGCCGGCAGATCGGTATACCGCGACGTCCTTCTCGGCAGCAGTGCGGAGCGGCACGACGTTCATTACCGAAGATGCGCAGGCTCTGCTCGCAGCGCCCGAGATCGACATCGTCATTGAGGCCACCGGCAACCCGGCTGCTGGCATTCAGTACGCACTCGGCGCTTTTGCGCATCGCAAGAATGTGGTGATGGTGAATGTCGAGGCCGATGCGTTGGCCGGCCCGCTGCTGTCGAGAAAAGCGGCAGAGGCCGGTGCCGTCTACTCGCTTGCCTACGGTGATCAGCCGGCGCTGATCTGCGAAATGGTCGACTGGTGCCGTGCGGCCGGCTTCGAAGTTGTTGCCGCGGGCAAGGGCACGAAGTATCTTCCGGTATACCATACGTCGACGCCGGATACGGTCTGGCCGTATTACGGATTTTCGCCGGAAACTGTTGCCGCTGGCGACTTCAACGCGCAGATGTTCAATTCTTTTCTCGACGGTACGAAGAGCGCGATCGAAATGGCCGCGGTCGCGAATGCCACCGGGCTCACTCCGGACCCGGACGGTCTGCATTTTCCGCCATGCGGCGTTGATGATCTGCCGCAACTGCTGTGTCCGCGGGAGGATGGCGGCCAGCTGCATCACGCCGGCCAGGTGGAAGTGATCTCGAGCCTGGAACGAGACGGCAGGCCGGTGTTCCGTGACCTGCGCTGGGGCGTCTATGTCACGTTCCGCGCGGGGAGCCCACAGGGGGAAGATTACGTCCGTCGTTGTTTCCGTGAATACGGCTTCAGCACCGACCCATCGGGCCGCTACTCTGCACTGTACAAGCCCTACCATGCGATCGGCCTCGAACTCGGCATCAGCGTCGCCTCGGTCGGCCTGCGTAACGAAGCCACCGGTGCTGCTGTCGCTTGGCGCGGCGATGTCGTCGCGACCGCGAAACGGAAGCTCGTTGCCGGAGAAACGCTTGACGGCGAAGGAGGGTACACGGTCTACGGCAAGCTGCTGCCGGCCGAGCTGTCGATGCGTATGGGCGGACTGCCGCTCGGTCTTGCCCACGGCATCAAACTCAAACGAGAGGTCGCGGCGCATATGCAGCTGACCTGGGATGATGTCGTATACAATGCAGCCGATCCTGCTGTCGTCTTCCGCAAGGAAATGGAACGCACGTTCGGCAGCGTGCGGTGATAACGGGTCCCGCCTCCAGTCCGAAGGATTCCGGCCCGCCTCCAACGATCGATTCCCCCTGATCTTTGTGTAATAACCTTTCGGGCGTTTTTACCGGAAACCCCTTGCAGTAAGAGGACTTTCCTCTCGGACGCACCCTTAGCTGAAGCTGGATAGAGCACTTGACTACCTCTCAACCCGGATCCCACTTCTTATGACGGCGGACAGCGGGCGGGATTTTCCTCGACGGCCGGTCGGAGGAGATGGGCGAGGGGGAGGGTGGCGAGGATCACTGCGGCCAGAACCACCAGCGTCACCGGGACGCCGGCCGCGTCGGAGAGGAGACCGAAGAGCGGCGGCGCCAGTGCGCCGGTGCCGATGCCAATGGTGTAGAACAGGCCGTAGACGCGCGAGCGTCGCTCCGGCGCCACCAACTCGGCGACGGTGCCGTACAGCACGGACGAGGTTCCGTTGAGTGCGATACCCAGGACGGGCAGGAGGAACAGCGCCGGTGTCACGGGGAGGGCCAGTAGCAGCAGAATGCCGAGGCCCGTGGCGGTTTCGGTGACGAGGACCGTCCGAATGATTCCCCACCGCTCGGCCAGGAGCCCGCAGACGAACTTTCCCGCAGCCCCGCCGGCAAATGTTACCCCCAACGCCAGCCACATCAGATCCATACCCGCGCCCTTGCCGAGCAAGAGGAACGGCATGTAGGTGAGAAAGACAGTTCGGGACCCGTTGTCGATGCCGTGGATCGTGGAGAGCAGCGAGAAGCCCCGCGCGTTCCGGATTCCCCAACCGTTGCCAGGGCGGTCGGCGGCTGAAGTTGCCTGGGAACCCGCGGGGCCGCCCACCAGTGATGCCAGGAGGAAGAAGATACCGACCGCGGCGGCCAGGACGACCAGCCCCATGCCCTGTGCAGCCCAGCGCCAACCCGCCCACGCGGTGACAAAGGCCATGCAGGCCGGCCAAGTCACCTTGCCCAGATCCCCCGAGAAGTTGTACGTCCCGATGGCCACGCGGCGACGCCCCGCCTCGTAGGCACGGGAAACCAACGAGGACGATAAAGGATGCTGGGTGCTGGAGCCCAGGCCGCCGATCATCAGAAACAAGAGGAGCGGAACGAAACCTCCCGCGGTGCCAACGCAGAAAAAACCGACGGCCGTGAGGAACGTTCCGGCGGCCAGGATGCGCGGTTCGCCCCAGCGGTCCGCCAGGTACCCCGCCGGGATCTGGAACAGGGCGAGTGCGCCTGAGTATCCGGTGCGCAGCAAGCCGACCTGCGCGAAGGAGAGGGAGAACTCGCGAGCCCACACGGGGAAGAGAACGTACAGGAGATCGGAGCATCCGTCGTGCAGGAAGTGGATGATGCAGCTTGCGGTGAGCGTGGCACGAGCACGCTGCGGGATCATGACGGCGATTCTTTCAATCGCTTTTCCAACTGTCAAGCCCGGGACGAGTGAAGCTACCGTTTGCGCAGATTTTCCGGTGCCGCGCCTTGCGAGGAATAGAATGGGCGGAGTCCGAACGGACTGCAAACCCCGTGCAAACAACCGGCTTTTCCGGGGTGAAAAAGGAGTCTTACTGGAACGCTGTTGACGGGGGAAACCCCTTGTGCAACTGGAGAGGTTTCAATGGGGGCAGGTCACACCATGCATCATGACTCATCAAGATGGGAGAATCCGGGCACCTCGTCAAGGATGCCCGAATCGTATTTGCTGGAGCATTGGTATTAGCCGTAGATCAGGCCACCGGCGGCGGAGCGGAATTCACCTCTTGTCCAGTTGAACCGAAACCGGGACCGGATTCGCGATGCTGTTGAACACCGGAGAATACTTCCGTGCCATCGCAACGAGTTCCTCTTTCTGGTCTTCTGATATATCCGCATCGATTTTGAAGTACACGCCGATCCTCTGGTACCCCACGGGAACGGCATCCGATAGCCCCAGGAAACCGCGCACGTCGATGTCTCCCTCGTACCTGGATTCCACTTTCCTGATCTCGACGCCCCGGGCGGCGGCATGGGCGACCATGCTGGTAGTGAGGCAACCGGACAAGGCAACGAGCAGGTATTCGACGGGATTCGCTCCGAGGTTCGTCCCGCATATGACCGGCGGTTCATCGAGTTCGAAGACCATCGGCTCCCGCGAGGAGTCCTCCTTCAGCGCGCCGTAAAAATCTTTGACGGTGGCCTGGTTGTGTGTACCCGCGATCCATTGATTCGTCGCGCGGAAATTGAACCGGGCGATTTCCGGGTTTTTCTTGACCATGTCGATAGTGCCGATTAACTGGTCCACATTGATTCCGTTGACGAACTTTCCCATTTTTTGTGCCATTTCCTTTGCCATTTCGTTGTCTCCTTCCCAGGAACCGCGGGTCCCTGGTCCCTCGTTCGGGTTTCCTGCCGGTGACGGCGAAGAATGTCGTCGATCTCCTGTTTATTGAGATAAAGCCCGGATCGGAGACGTTTCGGGATGTGAAACGATTTTCATGCCGTTCGGCCGGAGCCTTTGTTCATTTCGTTGCGCTTGCGATGTCGATCATAAGCATGCCGGAAGTGGACCTCTGTCTCGATCCGTCCGGGGAGGGGTGATATAGAGAATCGGCATCCGAAGCTGACCTTATCGGTGTCCAGTGATCTGATCCAGAAAAACATGGCCATCGGCACAAGGAAATTACGCCGGAGTCCGCACGGACCGCAAACCCCGTGCAAACAACGGCTTATTTAGGAGTGCAGGGATTTTCTGAATATCAGCCCAATAGGGCTGCACGAATTTGTTCGAGGTGCTCTTCGGCGTGGGCGACGATGAACCGTTCCACGGAGTCGGCCACCGTCAATTCGCCCAGTTTGATGTGGATGCCTTTCTTGCTTCGCTCCGCGGCGGACATTTCGCGGATGGCGCGGGTCGCGGCCTTCACTTCATCGTTCAGCAGGCCCAGCAAGTCCTTCGGATCCCCGTTGGAGCCGCGTTCGATCCCGGCCAAACGCTCAGGCGCGTCGGGTCCACGCCCGAAAACGGGAGGTTCTCCGGTGGCGGCAATCAGCACGCGACAATGCCCCAGCCAATAGGGGATCATCTCCACCAGATGTCCTAAGACCTGCATTACCGACCACTCGTTGTCTCCAGCGGCGCGCAGACGCCGATTGGCATCGGAATGGACCATTAGCGTCGTCAGTTGTTCGTAGACGGACTCCAAACGTCGGGCCTGCGGTTCTCCCGGGCGATTCACGGTGTTTGCTGCCATATGCAGCCCTCCCCAATATATTTTCCTTCCGTCCGAAGGGGTCGTGCGTTTGCCCGGGGGATTCTGGCGGGGCACCCGTACTACCCGTGCACGGCGCTCCCGAACGCCCGAATTTCCTCCATCTCCTGGTGGGAGAGCGGACCTTTTTCCATAGACGCCAGATTCTCGCGTAATTCGGCCGTGCTCCGGGGTCCGGTAAGCACCACGTCCACGTACGGACTGGAAAGGCAAAACCGGTAACAGTCGCCTGCCGTGGGAACCTTCCCCCTCCATCCGCGGGGGGATCGCAAAAGCCTGCGCCATGCTGTTGCGGTATAGGCGACCACAACCGGACGACGAAGGGCAAGGTGTGGGAAGATGTCCTGCTCCGCACCGGGATGGGCGGCGTTGTAGCGGATCATCAATAGGTCGAGTACCGAATCCTCTGCCAGTTTTCCCGCCCGCGGCCTGTCGTGGATCGAGACCCCGAGTGTGCGGACCTTCCCCTCCTTACGCAATTTGACCATCTCCTCCTGAACCGCGTTGGTGAAAGCGGACATCTTTCCGAGCCAGTAGAGTTGGAAGACATCCAGTTGGTCGATACCGAGCGTCCGGAGCGCCCCTTCGGCAGCACGGCGGACGGACCCCGGAAAGTATCCAAGGAGAGGGCCGGCCGAGACGATGTACCGATCCCGGTCCACCGCGAGCGCGTCCCGGAGGGCGGGGGTCAACGCCTTCATCCGGGGACTCCAGAATACATACTGTACGTGTTCCAACGCTTCGCGGCACCCTGCCTTGTCGAGGCCGAACGAGCCGGACAATCCAAGCCGGAAAATCCGCTTGCCGAACCGTTCCACCTCGCGATGGGTGAAGTCGCTCATGCAGGAAAGTATACCGCCGGGCAGTATCGGCCGGGGGATTTCCCGGACGGAATGCAAACCCCGCACAAACAACTGACAATTTCGGGGTGAAAAGGGGGTTTCGCGGAACCGCTGTTGACACCGGAAACCCCCCTTGTGCAGTTGGAGAGTCTAAAGGGAGTAGGCCAAGGTTCTTACATGTAGATACGGGTGGACCGATCACGGGGGCTGATCAGGAGCCTTCCGCTCCCTTATTAAACCCCACCGCTTGAAAGGTCGTCTTCTCGCCGGACGCGGTTCGACAACCAGGCGGCGCAGGCCGAAAACTGCCTGAACGCCTTCCTAAAACTCCTCGCGTCATCGCCGCGTCGGGGGCCTGTCAATTGTAGCCGGCCTCGCCGTGCTGGGAGAGGTCAAGCCCCATGACTTCTTGCTCGTCCGTCACCCGCAGCCCCATCGTTTTTTCGAGGAACTTGAGGATCCCGTAGGTCGCCACGAAGGAGTAGACGAGAATCACCCCGACGGCGAGCGCCTGAACGACGAGTTGCCTCGGATTACCGTAGAAGAGGCCGTTCGATCCTCCCGCGTTGACGGCGATCGTAGCGAAAAGCCCCGTTGCGAGCATGCCCAGCATACCCCCGACGCCGTGGATGCCGACGACGTCCAGCGAATCGTCGTAGCGGAACTTGACCTTGAGCATCACGGCGATGTAGCACACGACCCCGGCGACCAGACCGATCGCGAGGGCCGCGGGCGGCGTAACGAACCCGGAAGCCGGAGTGATCGTCCCGAGTCCGGCGATGCACCCGGTTGCGGCCCCCAGCACGGTGGGCTTCCCCCGGTGGTACCACTCCGTAAGCATCCACGATACGGTTGCCCCGGCGGACGACATGTGGGTAGCCACGAAAGCGCTCGAGGAGAGGCTGTCCGCCTTGAGGGCGCTCCCGGCGTTGAACCCGAACCAGCCGAACCACAGGATGGCCGCGCCCAGTACCGTCATCGGGAGATCATGCGGCGCCAGGTTTTCGGACCCGTACCCCTTCCGTTTCCCGGTCATGAACGCCGCGGCGAGCGCGCTTACCCCCGCGGTGAGGTGGACGACCGTTCCCCCCGCGAAATCGAGAGCGCCGAGATTCCGCAGCCAGCCGCCGATCCCCCACATCCAGTGCGCCACGGGGTTGTAGACGAGAAGCGCCCAGAGGAGCGTGAAAACGAGATAGGTGGAGAACTTGAATCGCTCGGCGAAGGCGCCAGAGATGAGCGCCGGTGTGATCACCGCGAACATCATCTGGTAGATCATAAACGCCTGGTGAGGTACCGTCGCCGCATACCCCTTGAACGGCAGGGTGCCGACTCCGCTCAAACCGAACCAGGAGAGGTCGCCGATGATACCGCCCAGGTCTGGGCCGAAGGCGAAGCTGTACCCGACGAGCATCCACTCGATGCTGATCACGGCGATGAGGATGAACGACTGCATGATGGTGCCGAGGATGTTCTTCCTTCGGACCATCCCTCCGTAGAACATCGCAAGTCCCGGTGTCATGAGCATCACGAGAGCTGCCGAAACGAGAAGCCACGCCGTGTCGCCGTTGTTCATGGACTGATATCCTCCTGAGGACAGGTAATGGGGGTAGAGAATTTCCTGCAAGAAACATGCAGATTGGAATAACCATTGCTATATACAGCATTAGCGGTTTCAATGGCCAGCGGGTAGCTACAGTTATGTCAATAAAAGATCATTTCGGAATGTTTTCAACTATAATTGTCGATGGAGCTCGGCTCCAGGCGGGGGAATCTCCGGCCTTTAAGGTGGAATACGATCACAAGGATGGTCATATTGACCTGCCCCCCCTCGAATCGGTCCAAGGTATGTCAATGCATTTCAGAACGACTCCATGTGTGGGGAAGGTTTGGTGGGGAGAGTCCGCACGGACTGCAAACCGCGTGCAAACAACGGCCATTTTCAGGGTGAAAAGGGGGGTCTTCGGATGAGTGGTTGACGCAGGAAACCCCTTGCGTCACTATGACTTTTCTCTCGTGCGCGCCCATCCATCATTCCTTCCTTTCCGTCAACCCGCGCATGACCTTCCGGATCGTATGGCGTAACTCTTTTCCCTTCTCGTAGTCCGGCCACTTCGATTCCATGGCTTTCAGAACCTCCAGGGCTTCTTTGTGCCGTTTCTGGCGGAACAATGCGTGGGCGAGATGCAGGACGAACAGGGGTTCGTGCGGGTTAAGCCAGATCGCACGCCGGAAGGACCGCTCGGCGACGCCGAATGCCTCCTTGCCGAGGCAGTGAACCCCGATGGAATCATGGTCGTATCCCAGGTACGGGCATGGCCTAAGCAACTCCTCCCGCGCCCGGTCCGCCGCGGGGCTCCAACGTTTTGGCCTTCGAGTGTTTCCGTTCATTCGTCGCACTTCGGGAAGGAACCGGAAAACCGGCGAACCGCCCTTTCCCAGGCGGTATACTCCGTCCCTGCCGCTTCCGGGTGGAACGTCCATGTGTCCTTCCTCATGAGATTCCTCCAGTTCCCGCTGACCTGCTCCCCGTGATCGGTACACCCTGATCTTAGTGTAAAATTCTTCCGGACGTCTCTCGGTTTTTGGAAGGGGAAGCCGAACGGAACGCAAACCCCGTGCAAACAACGGTCCTTTTCGGGGTGAAAAAGAGCGTTGCGGATACACCGTTGACGTGGGAAACCTGTTGTGCAGTTGGAGAGGATCGCGGGGGGGCCGGTCACCGAAATGAACAAGATGGTCGGCATCCCCATGGGCGAACATTGGGGTAAGCAAAGGGGAGCATCACCATGCCGCTCCATTATACCGCGCTACAGTATTTCGGTTTGATGTCTTTGGGATTTGCCGTAAGTGCCTATGGCACCCTTATCGGAGCCGGAGGCGGCTTTGTTCTGATGCCGCTGTTGCTGATCCTTTATCCCAAAGATGATCCCCATCTGCTCACTTCCATCTCCCTGGCGGTGGTTCTCATCAATACTCTTTCCGGTACCGCGGCCTATAGCAGGATGAAGCGCATCGACTATCGGGCCGGATTGACGTTCGCGATCGCCACGATCCCGGGCGCGATTTGCGGCGCGTTGACCACGGCATCGGTTTCCCGCGCCTTCTTTGAAGGTCTTTTCAGCATTTTTTTGATCGGCCTTGCCATCTACATGTTTCTGAGGCCCAAGTCGGACACTCCTACGAAAGACACGAAAAAGCTTTCCGGATGGACCTCCGGAAAGACTCGGGCCGTGGCGGGAGTTGATGGAAAGACGTTCGAGTACACGTACAATCCCGTATTAGGGGTAATCATTTTTTTCTTCCTGGGTTTTCTCGCCAGCTTCCTCGGTATCGGAGGCGGCAGCCTGATGGTACCGATATTGGCGTATGTGCTGAACTTTCCCGTACTCATCGCTGCGGCCACCTCCCAGCTCATTGTGGCGATCTTGACGTTCACCGGGACCGTATCCCACATCTGGATCGGTTCTTTCCATCACGGAGCGCACCGCATCGCCGCGATCGGCATCGGGATGTTGACGGGAGCCCAATTGGGAGCATATCTTTCCGCCAGGGTCAAGGGGGCGTGGCTCATCCGCAGTCTGGCCCTGGCCCTGATATTGGTGGGGCTTAGGATGCTCATCGCTGTTTTATGGTGATTTCCAACAACGATCGGCCGGGCGATGGCCGCACAGGCCGGCCAAATCAACTTCACAATTTGCTTCACAGTCGAACAGAAATACCCTCCCTGCCCTGGAGCCTGTACTCGTAACCGTTTGAAATTCAATGGTGCCGGAGGAGGGGAAATGCACCAAAGTCAGCACGGACTGCAAACCCCGTGCAAACAACAGCCATTTTCGGGGTGGAAAAGGGGGTTTCCCGGATACACTGTTGACGGGGGAAACCCCTTGTGCAGAGGGGGAGATCTCACGGGGGGCAGGTCAAATCCGCTTGCAGCATCCGGGTTTTTCCGTCTTCTCATCGGTATTGTTCTTTTCTCCTTTCCCCTTCCCCTCGAAGCAGCCCTTCATTTTCAGGAAGAATGTTTCCATCATTTCGGGACGGCACTCCGCCATCTTGCCCATGTCCGGAATGCAGGCTGATTCTTCCCTTTTCCTTTCCTTCCGTTCCTTGTCCTTCCCACCCTCTTTTTCTTTCATGAACTCGAAACATCGCTCCATCATCCTCACCATTTCTTCCTCGCTCATTTTTTCCATCATTTTCTTCATCTTTTCCATGACCCATTCCTCCTTGTTGTCTCTGGGTAACCCTGTTTCTACACTCTTCCCTGGCCTATGGTTCTTTTCCTCTCCTCGTACTCCTCACGGGATATTTCCCCGAGGGCATACCGTTTGTTGAGGATGCCGATTGCCGAATCTGTCGGGTGGATCTCCGGTGTGTCGGGCCCCCAGGAACGGAAACCGCATATCCCCGATCCTCTCCTCCCCTTCATCCCGACACAGCAGAGGAGCATCAGGATGAGAAAAAGTACCCACCAGTAGGAATGCCAGAAACTCTCCAGACCGCTCATCAAGATCACCTCCCTTCTGAAAAGCGTAGACGGAAAGGAGGCGGGAAAGGATACACCCCAGTTCTTTATTGTCAGAAATTCTTATTCGGAATGGTCGGGATCGGCCTTCGGGTCGCAAACCAGGACGTCTTCCTCATCGCGGTCGAAACTGCACTCGGCCTCGAGTTTTCCTTTCAGCTTCGCACGCCCCCGGTGCAGCCGGATCTTAACGGTTTCCACGGTTAATCCAAGGGCTTCCGCGATTTCCTTATTGGTCAACCCCCCGATTTCACTAAGGGTCACAGGCAAGCGGTAACTCTCGGGAAGGCTGTTGATATAGTCGTGAACGCAGGAGCTCATTTCCTCCCGCATTGCCTGTTTTTCCACAGAGGGTTTCTTTTCTCCTGTCAAATCACCGCTTTCTTCTATGAGTCGTTCATCGAGAGGGATCGTTTTGCCGGATCGGCTCTCCTGGGACGACCTGCTTCTCATCCTGTCCGTAGCAACGTTGGTCGCGATGCGATAGATCCACGTGGAGAGCTTCGCGTCTCCCTTGAAATCCGGAAGACCCCTGTTGACTCTCAGGAACACCTCCTGCGTCAGGTCCTCCGCCTCGCTTTGTCCGACGAGTCGTGACAGGTACCGGAAGATCCGTGGATGGTAAGAAGCATAGATGGTCCGAAAGTCTTGTGTGCCATGATCCATAAGAAAACTGTAAACCTGATTTTCCTCGCGGCAAAAGGAATTTGCCACGATCATCAACCTCGGTAGAGAGTTTCTTTTTTCGCTGCCTAACCAGGAGGGCACTCCCCTGCGGCATCAGGGAAGGTTGCCGTGGGGCAACCGGTTTGGAGTCCGGACGAAATGCAAACCGCGTGTAAATAACGGCCGTTTTCGGGGTGATAATGGGGTATTGCGGAGACGGTGTCGACGCCGAAAACCCCTTTCGGTATGAGGATTTTCCTCTCGTGCGCGCCCTTAGCTCAGCTGGATAGAGCACTTGACTACGAATGGATTCTGCTGGGGGCCACCGATCACACGGGAAGACCGACCCGCACGCACGAAGGGCAGGTGATTACGCTTCAAAGCAACACGCGCTGGTGTTCGGACGTCTTCGCGATCCAATGCTGGAACGGAGAACTGGTCTGGGTGGCCTTCTCTCTGGACTGCTGCGATCGAGAGGTGATGAGCCATATTGCCACCACAGCATTATTCCATTTGACTATAGAACCCCATGGCGCTGACGGCTGCCCTTTTCCTCATTGAGGTTCTGCCGTGTCGTCGAAGTGTTATGAGAAGAAGTTAAAGAGACAGAGTTTCCTCCCAACAGTGCCCAGTTTTTTTGTAAGGCGCTCCGACGCGATACACAGAGGGAATCCGGATTAGCGCTAGGTTCCCTTTTTTCGTTTTTTAGGCCCGTGAGTTCCAAACGGGTCCCGCAGGTTTTGGGGAATTGGATTTTGTCAGGGTAACATCTGAAAATGGCTAAAGAAACGATTCATTCTTTCCGATAAAGCCAGAAGAGTCTTGGGAGGAAAGAAATGGATACGCAAAGGAAAGAGAAGATCTTGGTTGTCGACGATGAGCCCGGAGTGGTGGATGTTTTAAGTGCATTCCTCTTAAAAGAGGGTTTCGAAGTCGAGTCGGCCCCCGACGGCCAAGAGGGGTTATCGAAAGCGCAAGATATCAAGCCGGACCTTGTTCTCCTGGACATCTCCATGCCGAAAATGAACGGCTTTGAGACATGCCGAATGTTAAAAGACGGAATTGGTACCAGCGGCATCCCCGTCGTGATGTTTACCGCCTATGCCGACAATGAATCGAGAATCACAGCGCTCAAGGCGGGGGCGAACGATTTCGTAAGCAAGCCCTTCGACAATACGGAACTGGTGGTCCGAGTCAACAACCTGTTGAAAGTAAAAAAATACCAAGATTTCCTGGAGTCCCACGGCAAGATCCTGGCAGAACAGGTGGAGGAGAGGACCAGGCAGCTTCGGAAGGCATTGCTGGATACCGTCCACCGGCTGACGCTCGCCGCGGAGTACCGGGATGAGGATACCTACACCCATATCAAGCGGGTCAGTGAATATACAAAAGTTATCGCAAAGGAATTGGGTTCCCCCCAGGAAAAGGCAGGGATCATGTCGTCCGCGGCCCCGATGCACGACATCGGCAAGGTCGGTATATCGGATTCCATTCTCCTCAAGCCGGGCAAACTGACCCCGCAGGAATTCGAGATCATGAAGACCCATACGACCATCGGGGCAAGAATCCTCAGGGACTCCGAGAGCCCCTTCCTTAAGTCCGCGGAGACATTTGCCCTGTCCCACCACGAAAGGTGGGACGGGAAAGGATATCCCCTCGGTTTGAAGGGGGAGGAGATCCCAATCGAAGGTCGAATCATGAACATCATCGACCAGTACGATGCGCTACGGAGCAGGCGTCCCTACAAACCTCCCTTCGACCATGAAACGGCGATGAAGATCATCACCGAAGGCGACGGAAGAACCACCCCCGATCACTTCGATCCGGAGATCCTGGGCATCTTCAAAAAACACTCGGAGACATTCCGGGAGGTTTTCGAACTGCACAAGGAATGATGACGGAGGTGTGTAACGATGCCATCCAAAACGAAATCCCAACTCATAACGAATAATGCTGCCATGCAGGCGCGCCTGGCCGAATTGGAAAGCCGGTTGGCCAACCTGCACTCCGGCGAAGGGACGCTTCGGGAGAGCAAAATCGCCGACCACGAGCGGATCGAGCACGAGATGAAGGCTTCTGAAACTCGTTACCGGCGGCTCTTCGAGA
>JBAULH010000134.1:0-2722 GCA_049578085.1 Candidatus Deferrimicrobiaceae bacterium | reverse complement strand
TGTCTCCCACCGTGGCGGTGGTGACCAACATCGATCCCGAGCATCTCGACCACTACTCGGGCATCGGGCAGATCAAGGAGACGTTCCTTCACTTTCTCAACAAGGTACCCTTTTACGGGTTCGCCGTTTTATGCGTGGATCACCCTAACGTCCTGGAACTGATCCCCTCCTTGCAGAAGACATACGTCACCTACGGATTCTCCCACCAGTCGGATTACCGGGCGGACGGGGTCGTGCCCGAGGGGATGGGGAACCGGTTCCGGGTGATCCGGCGCGGGGAGATTCTCGGGGACATTTCACTTCCCGCGCCCGGCCGGCACAACGTGAGCAACGCGCTCGCAGCGGTGGCGGTGGCCTCGGAGTTGGGGATTCCCTTCGACAGGATCCGGGAGGGGCTGGCCGACTACCGGGGGGTCCACCGCCGGTTCCAGCTCAAGGGCGAGCGGGACGGCGTGACGGTCGTGGACGATTACGGTCACCACCCCGCCGAGATTCTTGCCACGCTCGCCGCAGCCCGGGACGTGTGGCCGGACCGCCGCATCGTAGTCGGTTTCCAGCCGCACCGGTACTCCCGGACGCACGCCCTCTTCCAGGAGTTCGTCTCGGCGTTCCACGACGCGGACCTGCTCCTCGTGTTCGATGTCTACCCGGCGGGGGAGGAGCCGATCCCGGGTGCTTCGGGGGAGCGACTCTGCGAGGCGATACGGGACCACGGGCACAAGGCGGTTTTTTATGCGGGGAAAGCCGCGGAAGCCGCGGAGGACGTTTTGCATCGCCTGCTTCCTGGTGACATATTTCTGGTCATGGGGGCCGGAGATGTCGGGAAACTGGCAGATGTCGTCGTATCCCGTTGATGTCCCGGGGGAAAACAGCCGCCGGGAGGGACGATGAGCAGGATCGAGGAGGCGACCGGCGCCAAGATGCGGGACTTTACCACGATGGGAATCGGAGGGGAGGTCGACCGAATGGTCTTCCCCCGGTCGCTCCGCGAGATACAGGAAGTCCTCGTGTCCGAGCGGGCCGCGGGCCGGGAGGTGAAGGTGCTTGGCGCGGGCAGCAACCTCCTCGTGTCGGATGACGGCGTTCGGGAGACGGTCATCTGCCTCAAGAAGAACATGGGAAAGGTGTCCTTCGGTCCCCCGGGGAGCGTGGCCGCCGACTCCGGCGTGATGCTCCCGAGGTTCGCGGTCCTGTGTGCCCTGTCCGCCTGTTCCGGGATCGAAGAGCTGGGCGGGATCCCGGGTACGTTAGGCGGGGCGCTTACGATGAACGCCGGAGCATACGGGCGGTCCATCGGGGAGATCGTCGAGTGGGTGGAGATCGTGGATGCCGCGGGGGAACTTCACCGCGTCCCGGCGAAGGAGATCCGTTTCTCCTACCGGACGGCGGAGTACCCCGTGACGGGGACCATCGTCCGGGCGGAGTTCCGCCTTCGTCCCGGGCGTTCCGAGGCCCCGTTTTCCCGCCTGAAGGCGCTGAACGAGAGGCGTCGTGCCGACCAGCCCTGGGGCGAGCGGACATTCGGCTCCACGTTCCGGAATCCCCCCGAAGGGGAGAGTGCTGGTGTCCTGCTGGAGCGGGCGGGGATGAAAGGCGCCCGGGAAGGGGACGCGGCGTATTCGGAGAAGCACGCTAACTTCATGGTCAACCGGGGGCGGGCGACCGCGTCCCAGGCCCTGCGGCTCATCGCGCGGGGCAGGGAGGCGGTTCGTTCCCTGGCGGGGGTCACCCTGGCGACCGAGGTAAAGATGTGGGGGATTGCCTATGAGTGAAACGGGGCGGTTCCGGGAAAAGACGGTGGGGGTGTTTCTCGGCGGGGAGTCCTCGGAGCGTGAGGTGTCTCTCCGGACGGGGTTCGCGATCGCGGAGGCGCTTAGGCGAAAGAACTATGCGGTGGTGGAAATCGACATCCGGGGGGATTGGCTCCGGGCGATCCGGGAGGCGAACATCGACGTGGCCTTTATCGCTCTCCACGGCCGGCTGGGGGAGGACGGATGCATTCAGGGCGCTCTGGAGCTTGCCCGCATGCCGTATACCGGGTCGGGCGTCGCGGCTTCCGCCGTCTCGATGAGCAAGGTGCTGGCCAAACGGGTCGTCGCCGCCGTCGGGGTCCCCTGCCCGCCCGACGCCATGTTTGAGGGCGATGCGCTTTCCTCTCCGGCTCCGCCGGCGTTCGGTTTTCCCCTCGTGGTGAAGCCGGACCGGGAAGGGTCCACGGTGGGGATAAGCGTGGTCCGTGACATCGAGGGATGGAACGGGGCTCTGGCCGAGGCGAGGAAATATGACAGCCGGGTGCTGGTCGAGGGGTTCGTGCCGGGGAGGGAGATCACGGTGGGAATCGTCAACGGAAGGATCCTCCCCGCGATCGAAATCGTTCCGAAGTCGGGCTCCGGATTGTACGACTACCGGTCCAAGTATACCGCCGGGCAGACGGAGTACGTGATCCCCGTCCCGATGGACCGGGACATTCTCGTGCGGGCGGCGGAGTTTACCCGTGCGGCGGCCGCCGCCTTGTCGTTGCGCGGGGCGGCAAGAGTCGATTACCGGGTCGACCCGGCGGGGAACCTCTTCTTCCTGGAGGCGAACACGATCCCGGGAATGACGGAGACGAGCCTCCTGCCGAAGGCGGCCCGATTCGACGGGGTTTCCTTCGAGGACCTCGTCGAGGAGATTCTCGATGACGCGGGGTTGCACAAGTAGATGATCGAGTACAAGGCATACC
>JBAULH010000133.1:0-13842 GCA_049578085.1 Candidatus Deferrimicrobiaceae bacterium | reverse complement strand
ACGATTCAAACCGCGCTTCGCGCCAAGCGGCTTGGCGCTATCGAGTATGTGACCAAGCCGGTCACTCGCCTGGTTCTTCGAAGCGTGGTGGTGCGGGGGTTGAGGCGGGGCGGAGCGGGGCCGACGGCGCCGGGTCCGGCCGGAACCGGATCTGCACAGCCGGTCTATTCCATCCCAGAACACTCCTGGGCCCGGGTGGAACCAGACGGCAACGTCATTATCGGGATGGTACGGGTATTCGCTTCAGACGTGGGGCAGATTGAGGAGATCCGGTTCCCGCGGCTCGACTCTTTGCTGGAACAGGGGAGGGTCTGCGGGGTCGTGCGGGCAGCAGATTCGGTGGAACACACTATTCACTCGCCGCTGACCGGCAGGGTGATCGAAATCAATCCGTCGGTGCGTAAGGACCCCAAGCTGGCCGGAAGGGACCCCGAGGGAGCCGGATGGCTCTTCCGTCTCGCACCGCAGAATCTTGACCGGGAGATCCCGAATCTGGAACCGGCGTAAGCCGCTCCCGAACCGCCACGACTCGACTCCCGGGATCGGGTTTCGGGTTGTACGACTGCGAGCACACGTGGGAGATTCCTCGGGAGGAGGGCAAAAACATGGGCAAGAGGATCGTCATCATCGGTGGGGTCAGCATCGGGCCGAAGGCGGCGGCGCGGGCCCGCCGCAGGGACCCCGACGCGGACATCACGATCCTCGAAAAGGGGGAATACCTCTCGTACGCGGGGTGCGGCTCTCCTTATTTCATCGCCGGGAAGATCGTCGACTATGAAGAACTCATGATGACTCCCGCCGGAGTCGATCTGGATACGGACTTCTTCAAGAACGTCAAGGCAGTCCACGCGCACAACAAGACGATGGCCGAAGACATCGACCCCCGGGGGAAGATCGTCCAGGCGGTGAATATGGACACCGGGAAGCGTCTCGAATTCCCCTACGACCAGCTGGTCATCGCCACCGGATCCATGCCGGTCCGTCCTTCCTTGCCCGGGATCGATCTCCAAGGCGTTTACGTACTGAGCAACCTGGAGGAGGCCATCGCGATCCGCAAGGAGATGGAAGCAGGCAGGCGGCGAGTCGTCATCGTCGGTGCGGGATTTATCGGGATGGAGATGGCCGAGGCCTTCGCCGCCCGGGGAGCCGAGATCACGATGGTGGAGTGGAAGGACCAGGTTCTGCCCGCCCTCCTCGACTGGGAGATGGCGATCCTCGTGGAAAAGTATCTTGCGGCAAAGAAGGTGACCGTGAAGACCGGTGTTGCCGTCCAGGGACTGTACGGCGACGACCAGGGCCGGGTCACCCGGGTCGTAACCAACCACGGCGACATCCCGGCCGACCTTGTCCTCATCGCGGTAGGAGTCAAGCCGAACGTGACGCTGGCCGCGGCGGCGGGGCTTGCCATTGGAAACCGGGGAGGGATCGTCGTCGATGAGCACCTGCGGACCTCGGAACCGGACATCTTCGCCGGCGGGGATTGCGTGGAAAACCGTCACCTCCTCACCGGAGAGCCTGTCTTCGCCCCGAGGGGATCCACATCGAACAAGCACGGCCGCGTGATCGGCGACAATCTGACCGGAGGCGCCACGCGATACCCTGGCATCCTCGGTTCGACCATCCTCAAGATCTTCGACTACAATGTGGGTGCGACAGGGCTCAGCGAACGCGCCGCAAGGGAGCGCGGCTACGACGTGGCTACTTCGCTGACCCCCGGGCCGGACCAGGCCCACTATTACCCCGGGGCGAAGCTCCTCGTGCTCAAGGGGGTGGCGGACAGAAAGACCGGTACGCTGCTGGGACTGCAGGCGGTCGGCCCCGGCGAAGCGTCCAAGCGGATCGACACGGCGGCCCTCGCCATCGCGCAGCGAATGTCCCTTGGCGAGATCGCGTTGGCGGATATCTGCTACGCTCCCCCCTACTCCGGGGCAATGGACAATCTGGTCCACCTCGCCACCACATTGGAGAACAAGGTAACCGGCCTCGCGGTGAGCCGGTCATCTCTGGCGATCCGGCGGATGATCGACGAGGGAGAGGACTTCGTCCTTCTCGATGTGCGGACCCTGGCAGAACACATGGACGCACGGATCGCGGACCCGCGGCACCACTACATTCCCTTGGAGGAACTGCGGGAACGGGTCGGCGAATTGCCCAAGGACAAGGAGGTCGTGGCGTATTGCAAGACGGCCCTTCGGGGGTACGAGGCAATGCGGATCCTCAAGGGGGCCGGGTTCGGGAAGGCAAGCTACCTGGACGGCGGGATTGTCGCCTGGCCGTTTGCGCTCGAAAAAGGCTGGAGAACCATCGACACGGAAAGACCTCCCCATGCCGGCCAAAGAGGCTGATCGTCGCCCATGGCCCCCATGAACGAACCGGATCCGGAGCCGCCTATGGGGATCTTCTCCGCTCTCGAAGGGTCATCCGACTGACCGTTTCCTCGCTGGGCGTTTTGATGGCCAGAACGGTGGCGGTCAGCACGAACAGGCCAGCCGTTATGGCAACGAACCAGCTCGGGAACAGCTCGCCGACAGCCAGCCGCGCGTGGAACTCGAAGAGGTCGGTGGCGCTCTGCGGGTGCATGAACACCTTGGCAAGCCAGACGGCGCTCACGAAGTAGACCAGGAGCAGGTAGTTGCTCCGCAGGCGCATCCGCAGCGCCATGAACGCCCCGATCGTGAAACGCGGCCGCTCCAAGTCCCACGCAAGCTCCTCTCTCCAGGAAGTCTTTTCCTCGGAAGAGGGTGGCCACAGCCGCTCACCGAAGTAGTGCGTTTCCAGCACATGAAGCCGCCACTTGGAGTGGAGCAGGTGGCGAAACCGCCGGGCCTCGATGATGAGGCAGATGCCGATGAGGGCAAGACCGAGCAGCAGGATGAAATGCGGTACGCCTGGCGATCCCAAGGTGAACGTCGCGATACCTGTGCTCAGAAGTATCGCCCAATTGCTCGTCGTATCCAACCGGGTCCTCCACACGGTCACCCTCTGCATCTCCCCCCGGTAGAGATGCACCATCGCCGTGTGGAATCCCTCGGGGTCTCCCGAGCGGCTCAACAAAGAAGCGGCATCTTCCGGCAGGAGTTCTTTACTGTTCATGTCCGCCTCAGCCTACCATATCCGCCGCGGCCTCGGCCACGGGTACACGCGACTAAGGTTGGGCGGGGACACTCCCACCGGGGACATTCCTGATTCATCTCCGGGATGCGGGAGAGGAGTGTCCCCGCGCATCAGGAATGTCCCAGGTGAATCGCGCCGAGCGGAATCGGAAACGAGCGGGCGGAGGTCGCGAGTGTTTGCTGCGAGGATGCCGACTTCGTCGATTATGGGGCATCGGGCACGATCAATAACGGGCCGGGGGGCTTCGTTCCCGCGATCATGGGGTCAGGACAGGGTCTTTTTCACGGTCTCCAGGAACTTGTCCCTGTCGATGGGCTTCGAGAAGAACCCTTCCGGAGGGGGAACCTGCTTCCGGGAGCCGAGGAACTTCTCGAACGGCTCAGGGTCCCCACCGAACCCGGTGACGGCCGTGACGACGATCACGGGGATGGAGGTGAACTGGGGGTTCTCCTTGAGGTCACGGTAGAATCGGATGCCCGACTGCACCGGCATGGTGATGTCCAGGCACACGAGGTCGGGCCTCTCGCTCTTCACCTTCTCCATCGCCACCTTGCCGTCGCCCGCCGAGATGGTGTCATACCCGTTATCCTGCAGCAGCGTCTCAAGGTACGTCACGACGTGCTTCTCGTCATCGATGATCAAAACCTTCTTCTTTGCCGTTCCCGTTGGCTGGGACATCGCTTCTGCCTCCTTGCTGTTTACAAATCCATTTTACCTGACTTTTTCAATGCCTCCAGCGCCTTGCGCAACGCATCCGGACTGGCGCCCTGAATGCTCTGCTGCAGCTGCTCCCTGAGATTCAGCCGGTTCACCGCCTCTTCGGACTCCTGGATGCCCAGCGCCCTCTGGATGCTCCGCACGTACGACAATGGATCGACCGGCTTCTCCAGGTAGGTTCCGGGCCCGGAGATGACCATGTTCTTCATGACATCTTCGAGCTCGCCTTTCCCCAGCTCGTCCTGCGCGTGGGCGGTCACGATGAGCACCGGGATGCGGGACAGCTCCGCGTCGTGCCTGAGCTCGTAGAGCAGCTTCTGCCCCGACTTCCGCGGCATGACCAGGTCCAGCGAGATGAAGTCCGGCTTCTGCTTCCGGATGACCTCCAGCGCCTCGACGCCGTCGCTGGCGGTGACCACCTTGAACCCGGCGTCCTCGAGTATCGTCTTGAGGTATTCGCGGACGTTCGGCTCGTCGTCGACGACCAGGATGATCTTCTGTCCGGCCTTCTGCATGCTCGCCCCTCCTCGTCTTGCCCTGCCAAATTATACATCTTTTCCAGCGTCATTATCCGTCCGCGGAAGCCTGTCCCGGGGGAACTCCAGGCGGAACACGGAGCCGGTCCCCTCGCCCGACTCGAAGGAGACCTTCCCGCCATGTTCCTGCACGGTCTTCCTCGTGGACAGCAGTCCCAGGCCCGTGCCTTTGCCGGACCCCTTGGTGCTGAAAAAGGTGGTGAAGATCTTCTTCTTGACCTCGTAGTCCATGCCGGCGCCGTCGTCGGCGACCTCGAAAATCAGCGACCCCTCCGTCTCGTGCGTGGAAAGCGTCACGTGATGGCTGTCCTTGTCGCTGATCTCGCAGGCATCCAGCGCATTGGACACCAGATTGGCCAGGCACGTGTGCACGCCCTCCTCGTCCATCAACGCATAGGGGATGTCCTCCTGGAGGTCTGCCCGAAGCTCGATGCCCGCGATCTTGGCCGTGTCCTTGAACAGCTCCACCACCTTCCTTGCGACGCGGTTGGGATCGACCAGCTGGACCTTCGGCGTTTTCCCCTTGGCGAATTCGAGGAACCCCTTCACGAACGTCGTGATCCGGGAGATGTTCTCCTCGAGCATCTGCCAGCCCCGGAAGATGCGCTCGCTGTCGCCCCTCTCCATGCCCGATCGAACGACGTACATCCCCCCTTCCAGCCCCATCAGCACGTTCTTGATGCCGTGCGCCAGGCCGGCCACCGTCTGACCGACCGCCGCGAGCCTTTCGGCAACCAGCTTCTCCTGCTCGAGTCTCTTGACGGCGGTGATGTCGGTGGAGGCCTCAATGATGTAGGGTATCTCCCCGTCAGGCCGCACCAACGGGACCATGTGGACGAGATAGTAGGTCTGCCGCCCGTCACGGACGACTCCCAACTCCTCCCTGTCCCTGACCTGCCCGTCGGAAAACGTCATGGCCGCCGCACATCGTTCGCAGTGCTCCGTCCTTCCCTTATAGACGCTGTAGCATTGGCGATCCTGCCAGTTTCCGTAGTTCTGGACGAACATTCTGTTGGCTTCGACGATCCGGAATTGACGGTCGATGACGCTGATGCTGACCGGGACTTGGTCCCACAGCTCCGCCCGCACCCAGTTGCGTATCTCTTCGGTAATCATTTCGGTGTCCATGATCCTCTTCCTGCTTTTCTCCCCCGGTACGCGTTACGTTTCACACCCCTCGCACTGTGTGCCGGGCCGGGTCATTCCCCCCGCGCCGCCTCGGCGTATGGCCCCATGCGGAGCAGCTGCTCGGCATCGAAATCGCGATGGCATGTTGCGCACCTCGCGAAATCGGGGCCGTACTCCTTCGGGGATTTTTGCACCATCTCCTGGTGACACGTGATGCACAGGCCGTGCATGGCGTT
This sequence comes from Candidatus Deferrimicrobiaceae bacterium, assembly GCA_049578085.1. Classification (GTDB taxonomy): domain Bacteria; phylum Desulfobacterota; class Deferrimicrobia; order Deferrimicrobiales; family Deferrimicrobiaceae; genus CSP1-8. The sequence continues at coordinate 8,111 of JBAULH010000133.1, read as the reverse complement.
GAGATACCCGGCGGCAACTCCCTTCCGGGTCCCTTCCTTCGGGTGGACGACGGTTTTCTCCAACGGCACATCCGCGTGACACTTGGAACAGACCGTCGCGGTGGCTCGATCCTTCACCTGGTTTTTGTCCCGGTGGCAGCGGACGCACCCCTTGCTGCCGCCGAGTTTCACCACGTGGGAGTCGTGGCGGAAGATGTCCGTAGGGTTGTACATGTCGCGGTGGCACTTGTCACACGTCGTGTTCTCGTCGAAGGGCAGGTTCTTGTGGTGGCATTTGACGCAGGAGGGAAGCCCTTCAAACTTCGTGATGTGGAGATTGTGCGGGAAGAGGACCAGCCGATCGTCGCGGTTGCCGTTGATCATCAACAGGGGCATGCGCATCCACCCGTCGGGAACGGGTATGTCTTTCTGCACCACGCGCACGTCGCGAAGGTGTTCGCGGGTAGGCGGCCCGACGACGCCGTCCATCGTGCGCGAAGCCAAGACGGGGGTATGCACGGACTGGTCCTCGTGCAGCACGTTGCCGGAGATGATGCCGATCGCGACGGCCGCGGCGCCGACAAAAGCGATCGAGTAGAACCTGGGCGCCGCAAGCGAGAGGGGAAGGAGTGCCCGAACCGTGCCCGCATTGAAGGCGGGACCCGGCGAAGGGCGGGCCCCCTCCTCATGCTCCCCGCCTTCATGCTCTTCCGGATACACCTTGAGCCTCTCGACGAAGAAGATGAACACGAGCATGGCGCCCGCCACGATCCCGAGGCTGACCGCGATTTCCATCCAGCTCGGGAAGTAGGACATCCCCTCGGGGCGGTAAAATGCCACGATGCAGACGTCGAAGCGGTAGCCGATCATGCCGAGGACGGTCATCGCCGCGCTCGCGGCGAGGCCCGCGGGACTGTTGCGCACGCCGCGGAAGGCCAGGAGCGTCGCCGGCACCAGCGCGCCGAGCGCGATCTCGAAGAGGAAGAGATTCCCCTGCCAGGAGCCGTCGAACGCGGACCCGATTGTCCCGCGCACGGCCAAGTCCCCGAGCCGCAGGGTGGCGTACAGGAACAGCACGACGGACGCGGCCTTTCCGAGACCGGCCAGCTGGTTCATGCGGAGCCGGTGGCCGAACATCCATGCCGAGAAGAAGGACTCCGCGGTCACCATCATCAACCCCAGGCCGATCGCCGAGATAAGGAACAGGATCCAGATGATCGGGCTGTACCACAGCGGGTGCAGCCGGTACGGCGCGATGAGGAACAGGGATCCGAGCGAGGACTGGTGGAGCGAGGACAGCACGATCCCGATGATCACCAGCGGGATCGTGGCTTTTTTGAGAAGGGCGTAGATCGACGTGAACGGGGGACGGTTGAACCAACGGTGCTCCAGGATGACGGGGCTGAACTCGAGGCCGAGGACGGTGAGGTACAGCATGACGCACATCGCCACCTCGAACAGCACGGAGCGGAACTGGGGGAAGAAGATCGTGTGCCAGATGTTCCACGGCAGGCCCAGATCGTACATAATGCCGACGGCCACCGCGATGTAGCCGAGGAAGGCCGTCAGGATCGCCGGCCTGGTGAAGGGGTGGTACGCCTCCATGTGGAGGATGTAGAAGGCAGCCGCAAGGACGAAGCCGCCCGCCGCGAGCGCGACCCCCGACATCACGTCGAAGGCGATCCAGAACCCCCACGGGGTGACATCGGTCAACGCCGTGGTCGCGCCGAGTCCGCGCATGTAGCGGACCACGGTCACGACGGCCAGGACACCCATGATCGCCCAGAGAATCGTCTTCAGCACATGTCGTCTCGTGCTCATGCCTTCTTCTCCGGCTCCGTGTGCCCCGCAAGCTTTATCCGGCGATCGATGATCCACCAGAGCCCCGCCATCAGGCCGCCCACCCCGAGGACCATGGGGGGGACCTTCGAGAGCGCGACCCAGGTGAGATCCGGCAGCGGCGTGCGATCGAGACCCGGCCTCCAGGAGAGGAAGTCGAGGGAGATGTCGGAGATGTAGATCACCGACGTGCCGCCGATCTCTGTCTCGCCGACCACCTTGTCGATGTACGCTCCGGGTTTTTCCCTGATCCGGCGGTGCGCCTCCGCGACCAGGTCGGCCCGCGCGCCGAAGATGGTCGCCTTCGTCGGGCAGGCCTCCACGCATGCCGGCTCCCGGCCCTGCCCCAGACGAACGTAGCACAGGGTGCACTTGCGCACGTAGGGCACCGGCTTGTCCCAGTCGTAGCGCGGGATCCCGTAGGGGCATGCCATCATGCAGTACCGGCACCCGATGCACCGGTTGGGGTCGTAGATGACCGGGCCCTCCGGGGTCTTCTGCATGGCCCCGACCAGGCAGACCGAGACGCAGGCGGGCTCCCGGCAATGCCGGCATTGCACGCGGACGAAGTGGCTGCCGGGCCGGCGGACGACGGTCGTGTACCGGGTGGCGGAGAGGTCGTCGATGTGCATCTTCCAGGGTCGGGCTACGTCCTCTCCGAGCTTGTACTCCCGCTTGCACGCCTGGACGCACAAGTCGCAGCCGATGCAGAGCGTCGTGTCGGTAAGAATGGCTTTCGCGATCATATCGGCTCGTTTTCCTTTCCGAGCGCCACCGCCACCTTGCTGCCTGCGTCAGGCGGCCAGTGCCACGCCACTTCGGAGACGATCTGGACGCCCGGCAGCAGGGTAACGTGGCTCAGCTTGGTGATCGGGACCAACACGAGCAGCAAATTGCCGCTCATGACGTGGACGAAAAACGTCGCGTCAAACGAGAAGGGGTTGACCGATGGGTGCATCAGCAGGAACCCGGACGCAAAGGGCAGGGCCACGACCAGGGGGATCGCGTAGTCCTGGAATCTCGACAGGGCCCTGGTGGACCTCGACGCGATGCGCTGGACGATCAGCGCGACGGCCGTCACGATGGCCACGATGGTCAGCACGTCGGCCACCGGGTTCGATACCGCGGGCCACGAGACGCCGAGGCCCCGGGCCCACAGGGCGATATGACCGACGAGGAAGATCGGCACGATCAGGATGGAAACGTGAAACAAAAACGAGGTGAGGCTGAACAGGACCTGGTTCCAGAGCTTCCCCACGGGAATCAGCCACTCGATGGTCGCCGCGATCATCTTGCGGTACGGGATGTTCTTGTCCCCCGCGCGGTGCACGGCCCGGGCCACCTCCCACACGGTGACCCCCACATGCCGCAGCAGCCCCAGCACCATGAAGCTGAACGCCGCGATGAAGACGGGCCCCCTCGCCCACGCCAGCCAGGACTCCATCATTTCTCCTCCTTCTCCTGCCCGTGTGCCGCCGGCCCGGCACTGAAGTCGATGACCTTGAGCAGTAGATCGTGCAGGCCGACGACCTCCATGCCCTCGAGGCCGTTGTCCTCGACGACCTCCCTGAGCTGCTTCTTGCAGTTGGCGCAGGGGGAGACTATGTACTTCGCCCCCGTGGCCCGCAGCTGATCGGCCTTCCGCTTGCCCATCGGCCCGGTGCGAAAGGCGCGGATCTCATCGATCGAAACCAGCCCGCTGCCGCCCCCACAGCAGTAATTCTCGGCGCGGTTCGGCGTCATCTCGACGAAGTCCTTGCAGATGGCCTTCAATATCTCGCGCGGCTCCTCGGTGATCCGCCCGGCGCGGGCGATGTTGCACGGATCGTGGTAGGTCACCCGCTCCTCGATCTTGTCGCCTTTCAGCGGGATCTTCCCTGCTCGCATCTGCTGAAAGGTGTACTGCATGCAGTTCACGACCTCCGGTGCATCGGGGCCGCAGAAGGTGGGGACGAACCAGGCGCTCCGCGTGGCGTGCCCGCACTCGCCGACCAGTATCTTCCTCCCTTTCAACCGGTGCACCTCGGCGACCACGTTGCGCACGATGCGCTCCATCATCCGGTCGGAGTAGAACAGTCCGTAGTTGATCCCGTCGTAGTTCCCCGTGCCGATGGTCCAGGACCCGCCGGTGACGTGCATGACCGCGGCGTTGCCCATGAGGGTGTCCGGCTCCAGCAGGTAGTCCGAGACCGCGGGGAAGAAGACGTACTCCGCCCCCTCCACGTCGATGGGGAACTTCACCTCCACACTGTAGTTGTCCCGGAATTCCTCCTCGAGAAACTCGCAGGTGTCCTTGAGCGCGGGGACCGGGATTGCCGAGGTGTTGCCTATGCCCTCGAGCTGTTCGCGGACCGACACGAGCAGGGCTTTCGGGATGACGTTGATCTCGGCGAGGAGCCAGCGTGACAGGTGCGTGATGAGGCCGTGATCGACGCCCATCGGGCAGGGGGCCTTGCAGCGCCGGCAGGCGGTGCAGCGGTAGTACTCCTCCGCCATGCGGTCGAGGTACTCGTCGGTCAGCGTGAACCCGCCGAACGTCCGCGCCTTCATCATGCCCTCGGCCGTGAAATACCGGCGGTAGACCCCCAGCAGCAGCTCGGAGCGGTGGCAGGGGATGTCCCTGTCCTCGCCGGTCACCTCGTAAAGCGGGCAGGCGGAGGCGCAGCGGCTGCACTTCGTGCTGATTCGCGCGTAGACCTCGAGCGGCAGGCCGTAGTTGGAATGATTGAGGACCGCGGCGAAAGCCTCCAGGAACTTCCGCGGCCGCTCGGTCGTCTCCAGCGCTTTTTTCTCGACGAAGTAGCTGTACTTTCCCTTCTTCATGGATGGACGCTCTCCTCACTTGTCCGGGGCCGGCGATGCGGGACCGGCATGCCTGGATCTCCCCCCCGGAGAAAGCCTGCCCCGGATAAACAGATCGAGCAGCTCGTCCACGCTCCCCGTCACCCAGGAGATCACATGTATTCCGTTCGCGCAGAGCAGGTCCTCGAAGAAATCCTGCACCCCGCCGCAGATCAGCGTCTTCACCTGTTGGTCGCGCAGCAGCCTGAACCGATCAAAAACATTCCGGCTCTGCAGCGGGAAACCCTTCTGCGCGACCACTTTCCTGCCTCGGATGGTGAAGATGGCGATGTTTGCGGAGTATTCGAAACACGGAGCGACTTCCTCTTTGAATCGCGGTATGGCCACCTTCACCTCGACCCTCCAGCCACCATTCTAAATAGCAACTTTAAGGCCAACATCTTCGGAACGCCGGCAATTGGTCCTGGGAAAAGGGTTTATCAGATTGTCGGGTGAAAAGACCAGGCGAGTCGTTTTGCAGAAATGAAACACACACCTGTTTCAAGTGTTCAGGATTGCAACAACAGTCTCCGCCCCTGACCGGACCATTCCATGAACGGGGAGGAGATCCTCTCATTCATGGCTTGCAATGGAGTACTTCTTCATCTTCCGCCACAGCGTGGCGCGGCTTATTCCCAGTTCCTGCGCCGTCTTTCCCAGGTGCCTGCCGTTGTGCTTGAGGGCGAAACGGATGGCGTCGGCCTCCGCAAGCTTGAGCTGCGATCCGTCGTGCGGTGGCTTCGTCGCAACGGCGCGCTGGTTCCCCTGCGGGAGATCCTCGGGGAGGTGGGGCACATCGATCAGCCGGTTGTGGCACAGGACGAACCCGAACTCGATGACGTTTTCCAGCTCCCGGACGTTCCCCGGAAAGTCGTGGCGCATGAGGATCTCCATCACCGCGGGCGTGACTCCGGTGATCTGCTTCCCGCTCTTCGCGCGGAAACGCCGGACGAAATGCTCGACCAGAAAGGGGATGTCCTCGCGCCGGTCCCTGAGCGGGGGGAGGGTCAGACGGACGACCGCCAGGCGGAAGTACAGGTCGTCCCGGAACTTCCCGTCGCTGACGAGCTCGGCCAGCTTGCGGTTGGTGGCCGCAACGATGCGCACGTTTGCCTGCATGACCTTGGTCCCGCCGAGCGGCTCGTACTCGCGCTCCTGGAGCAACCGCAGAAGCTTGACCTGGGTCTCCGGCGGCAGTTCGCTCACCTCGTCAAAAAATATCGTCCCCCCCTCCGCCCGTGCCATGCGCCCCGGCTTGTCGCGCTTGGCGTCCGTAAAAGCCCCCTGGATGTACCCGAACAGCTCGGATTCGAACAGATTGACGGGGAGTGTCCCGCAGTTCACCACCACGTAGGGGTTCTTGCGCCGCAAGCTCAAGTTATGGATCGCTCGGGCCAGCAGCTCTTTTCCCGAGCCGCTGGGCCCTTCGATGAGCACGGTCGAATCGCTCTCCGCGACATCCGGCATGATGGCGAAGATCTTGCGGAACGCCTTGCTCTTGCCGACCATGTCCTCGAACGTGTATTGATGCTGGATCTCGCGCCGGAGCTGCTCGATTGCCGACAGATCGCGAAACGTTTCCACGGCCCCCAGCAGCTTCCCCTCGGCGTCGCGCAGCACGGCTGTGCTCAGGGAGAGGGGCACGGAGCGGCCGCGGAAGTTTAGAATTTTCGCCGGGTAGTCGATGAGCTCCCGGCCGGTTTCCATCGTCTGGCGCAGGGCGCACCCCCGCTCGCAGATGTCGGCGTGAAAGACCTCGGAGCACCGCTTCCCGATCGCCTCGGAGGCAGGGACACCCGTGATGCGCTCGGCCGCGCGATTGAACGACGTGATGCGCCATTCCTGGTCGACCGTGAAGACGCCGTCGGCGATCGAGCTTAATATCGTTTCGAGAAACCGCCTGTCCTGGACCGGATTCGTCATCGGTCAAATCCTATCACACGCATCTGCATGAAACAACAATAATCCCATTATTGAAACAATATGTTGAAATAGTTCAACTTCAACGAAATTATTGGCGAACCTCGGATTGAACCTGCAAATATTCTCCAAACGGTGTTCCAATTGTGAAACATGTCTTGTTTCAGGTTTCCGTCGGGAGATGTCGTGTTGTTTTTCAAACCAGACATGAAAAACCCCCGGAGCCGGAAGGCCCCGGGGGTGCGAGGGAGCACTCTCCCGTTCATTTCTTCTTCACGTCGCCCGTGGCCGCGCCGTGAAGCTTGACCTCCACCTTCTCCTCCAGCGTGTTGTAGTAGTCGTTCAGGACCGCGATCACCTCGGGCTTGGAGAATTCCGAAGGCACCGGCTTGCCCTCGCTCATGAGCTTGCGGAGGAGCGTGCCCGAGAGCAGGAGACGGGCGCCGCCTTTGTAGTTCCCGTTGTCGTCGATGACGGCCTTGCTTTCGTGCGGGCAGGTCTTCATGGAGGCCATGGTGCCGCACTCGTAGCAGTAGAAGGTCCAATCCATGCACAGCGGCTTCAGCAAGAGGGCGTCCTGCGGGATCTCGAGGAAGATCTTCTGCGCATCGAAGGGCCCGTAATAGTCGCCGACGCCTGCGTGGTCTCGGCCGACGATCAGGTGGCTGCAGCCGTAGTTCTGGCGGAAGACCGCGTGCAGGAGCGCCTCGCGAGGACCCGCGTAGCGCATGTCGAGCGGGTAGCCGGCCATGGCCACGCGCTCCTTGCGGAAGTACTTGTTGATCAAGGCGTCGATCGCCTTCACGCGGACGTCGGCGGGGATGTCACCGGGCTTCAGCTTGCCCACGAGCTGGTGGATGTACACGCCGTCGCAGACCTCGATGGCGATCCAGGCAAGGTAGGCGTGGGAGCCGTGCATGGGATTGCGCAGCTGCAGCGCCGCCACCGTGTTCCAGCCGCGCTCCACGAACATCTTGCGCGCCTCGGCAGGCCGCTGATAGAGGCCCTTGAACTGCTCGGGGAAGAACGACTCGGAGAGCACCTTCACGGGGCCGGCCAGGTTTACCTCGGCCTGATCCATCACCATCTTGACGCCCGGGTGCGCCATGTCGGTGGTCTTGAAGACCTGCTGGCACTCGTGCTTCTTGTCGATGGTGTACTTCTCGGTCACCTTCATGGTGCCCATGAGCGTGTTCGTATCGGTGTCCCAGAGCGCGACCTCCTCGCCCATCTTGATAGAGTCGGCGAGGGCTTTCTCCGCCGAGAGGGTGATGGGGATCGGCCAGAAGAGGCCGTTCTTGGAGGGCATCTTGTACGAGTCGCAGATGCCCTTCCAGTCCGCCTGCCCCATGAAGCCGTCGAGGGGCGTGAATCCCCCGATCCCCAGCATGATGAGGTCGCCGGTCTCGCGGCTGGTCAACGGAACCTTCTTGAGGCTGTTCGCCTTCTTGCTCTCGTCCTCGCGCGCCTTCCCTTCGAGGAGCAGGCACTTGAGTTCCTTACTTCCGTGCGGGTTTACGAGCTTTCCCATA
>JBAULH010000132.1:0-14311 GCA_049578085.1 Candidatus Deferrimicrobiaceae bacterium | reverse complement strand
CCCGAATACAATATCGCGCTGGGGGAGCGCCGCGCGGAGAGCGCAAAAACCTATCTCGTCTCCCTCGGGGTAAAAGCCGGCGCGGTGTCCACGGTAAGCTTCGGCGAGGAGAAACCGATCGACCCGGGGCACGACGAAGTGGCGTGGGAGAGAAACCGCCGGGGCCACTTCGTGAGGAAGTAGGATCAGCATGAACCGCAGGAACCTACGGTACCTGGCGTCGGTCTTGTGCCTTGCCCTCCTGGGTGCGGCGGCGGGAGGTTGCGCCGTGGCCGACACCGGGGCGTTCGTCCGCCTCCAGGAGGACATGGAAGTCCTGAAGGCGGAAGTCGCCTCCTCCCGGAGGGCGGCGCCATCGCCCGCCGCGATGGGTTCGGACGATCTGGCTTCCTTCCGGAGGAACCTGGCGGACCTCGCGGCGGACAACGACCGGATCAAGGCGGATCTCCTCGCCGTCATCACCCGTACCGACGAGACGAAACTGGAGATGCAGAAGGAGGTGAGCCGCCTCAACGGGACTACCGTCGAAATGGGGCAGGCGATCCAGGAGATGCAGGGGAAAGTCGCCCGGCTCGAGGAGAAGGCGGGGGCAGGCACGTCCCCTCCCCCCCCCCCCGCCGCGCCCCCGAAAGCGTCGCTGGGGAAGCCTTCGACTCCCGAGGAGATGTACGATTACGCGCTGGGACTCATCAAGAACGGGGATACCAAGAAGGGGCGGGAGGTCCTGAACACCTTTGCCGCGAAATACCCCGATCACCGGCTCATGCAGAACGTCTTTTACTGGAAGGGGGAAACCTTCTACGCAGAAAAGGATTACGAGAGCGCCATCCTCTCGTTCCAGGATGTTGTCGACAAATACGCCGGGGGGGAGAAGGCGCCCGACGCGATGCTCAAGCAGGGTCTCTCTTTTCAGGCGCTGAACGACAGCAGGAACGCCCGCATTCTCTACGAGCTGCTCCTGTCGAAGTATCCGAAATCCCCGGCGGCCGAGAGGGCGCGCCAGAGGCTCGCTGAACTCAAATAATCGGGCCGGCGGCTTGCCCGGAGGATGGATGATCAAGAACTTCGTGCTGGACACCAATGTCCTGCTGCACGATCCCACCGCCCTTTTCAAATTCCGCGACAACCGGGTCATCATTCCCATCACCGTCATCGAGGAACTCGACCGCTTCAAAAAGGACCTGAACATGCTCGGGCGAAACGCCAGGACCGTGTCGAAGATCATCGACCGGGCGCGGGGACAGGGGAGCCTGTCGGGGGGGGTCCCTCTCGAAAACGGCGGAATGCTCCGCGTGGCGTTCGACGGTGACGGGGCAAGACTTCTCCCGGACGAGCTCCAGGGGAACCGGGAGGACAACCAGATCCTCGCCGTGGCGCTTGGCGAGAAGATGCGGGACAAGGATATGCCCGTCGTGGTCGTGTCCAAGGACACCAACCTGCGGATCAAGGCGGACGCCCTCGGACTGCGTGCGGAGGATTACGAAAGCGATCGCGTCGATATCGAGGAGCTCTACCAGGGCTACCGGGAGATCCCGGTCGACAAGGTGTGGATCGATGCGTTCTATGCCGCGGGGGAGGCCGATCCCCCGCCCGGGGCGGAGGACCCGTATCCCAACGAATACCTTGTCCTGAGGAACGCTTCTTCCCAGTCCGCCCTCGGGCGGTACGATCCCGCACGGAGGAAGGTCCGCCTCGTCCCCTCGTTCAAGGAGGACGCCTGGGGTGTCCGCCCCCGCAACAAGGAGCAGCATTTCGCCCTCGACATCCTGCTCGACGATTCGGTCAAGCTCGTGACGCTTGCGGGGAAGGCGGGGACGGGGAAGACGCTGCTTGCCATCGCCGCCGGCCTGCGCAAGACGTCGGACGAGGAGGCGTACCAGAGACTGCTCGTATCCCGCCCGGTGTTCCCGATGGGGAAGGACATCGGGTTCCTTCCCGGGGATGTCGAAGAGAAGATCAAACCCTGGATGCAGCCGATCTTCGACAACGTTGAGTACCTCTTCGGGGACAGCCGGCGGAAGCGGCAGGGGATGCGCGGCTACCAGGAGCTGATCAACCTGGGAATCCTGGAAATCGAGCCGCTTACGTACATCCGGGGCCGGTCGATCCCGAACCAGTACATCATCATCGACGAGGCCCAGAATCTCTCCCCCCACGAGGTGAAGACGATCCTCACGCGGGCGGGGGAGAACAGCAAGGTCGTGCTCACCGGCGACCCGTACCAGATCGATAACCCCTTCGTCGATTCGGCAAGCAACGGCCTGTCCTGCATCGTCGAAAAGTTCAAGGGGGAGGCGATGGCGGGGCATGTCATGCTGATAAAGGGGGAACGCTCTCCCCTCGCCGAACTGGCCGCGAACATCCTCTGACCCCTCTTGCCTGCGAGGCCGGTCCCGGGCAGTCCCGCGAAAGGGCTGGATGGACCGGGCCCCAAAGGCTCGCGGGGACTTCCTCTTCGCTACGACTAGGTCCCCGATACGGGTCTCCACAGCCTCGGAGGGCGGCTCCGTTCGTGGCTCGCCGTGCGATACACCTGCCCGGCTGCGCTTAACCTCACTGCGCCCCCCTCCTGCGGCTGCTCCGCCCGGTAACCTGGGACCCGAGGGGCGAGCCAGGGACCCCGGGGCTCCCGCACTGCGGCCGTCGGAGGGGGCTCCGCTGCGGCCTGCTCCTGTGGTAGTTTTATAGGTTGCGCGTATTGGGCATCGAGAGTTCCTGCGACGACACCGCGGCCGCGGTGTACGACTCGTCTTCGGGGCTCCTCTCCAACGTCGTCTCCTCCCAGGTCCCTGTCCACAGCCTCTACGGGGGGGTCGTCCCCGAGCTGGCCTCCCGGGAGCACATCCGGTCGGTCGTGCCCATCATCGAGCGCGCGCTGGCGGAGGCGGGGGCGGGGCGGGAGGATATCGACGGCGTGGCGGTGACGGCGGGACCGGGCCTCATCGGATCCCTTTTGGTGGGACTGTGCTTCGCCAAGTCGCTGGCGTACTCGTGGAGGAAACCCCTGTACGGGGCGGACCACCTCGAGGCCCACATCTTCTCCATCTTCCTGGAGAGGGAAGTGGAATTCCCTTTCCTTGCCCTCCTCGTCTCCGGCGGGCACACTTCCCTGTTCCGGGTGTCGGGGTGGGAGGAGGTTTCTTTCCTCGGCGGGACACTCGACGATGCGGCGGGGGAGGCCTTCGACAAGGCGGCGAAACTCCTGGGGCTCGGGTACCCCGGGGGGGCCGCCATCGACCGGATCGCGCAAGAGGGCGACCCCGGCCGCTTTGCCTTTCCCCGGGCCTGGCTTGCCCCCGGATCGGCCGACTTCTCCTTTTCGGGACTGAAGACGTCCCTCCGGGTATTTCTCTCGACCCCGGGGGGGAAGGAACGCCGCGTCGAGGACATCGCCGCCTCGTTCCAGGAGGCGGTCGTCGACGTGCTGGTGGGGAAGACCCTGCAGGCGGCGAAGCGGGAGGGAGTCCCCCGCGTCGTGCTTGCCGGAGGCGTCTCCGCAAACACCCGCCTGCGGCGCAGGGCCGGGGAGGATGGGAACCACGACGGAATCGCGGTATATCTCCCCCCGCATTCCCTGTGCACGGACAACGCGGCGATGGTGGCGCTGTTGGGGGAACGCCGCTTGTCGGCCGGCCGGGCCTCCGGGCCTGAACTGAACGCGTATGCCGCCTCCCGGTTTTCCCGCTGACCATCCCCGACGCCTCCTGGCGGAATTGGGACGTTCCCCCAGCAGGAGGCGGGGACAGAATTTCCTCCACGACGGAAACATCGCCCGCAAGATCGTGGCCTTGTCCCGGAAGATGGGTCCTCCGTTTCTCGAGATCGGAGCGGGTCTCGGTGCGCTTACCGCTCTCCTGGCCGCCGAAGAAGGGGTGACGGTGGCGGTGGAGATCGACCGGACGCTCGCGCGGTATCTGCGCGACCGGTTCGGCGGGTCGGCCGTCGAGGTGGTCGAAGGAGACTTCCTCTCCGTACCGGACGCCGGTTGGCGGAAGCGGTTTCCCGGGGGAGGGACCGCCGTCGGGAATCTTCCGTACGCTTTCTCGTCGCCGATCCTGCTGCGCCTGATGGAACTGCGGGAGGTGTTCCCCCGGGCGGTGCTGATGCTCCAGAAAGAGGTGGTGGAAAGGATCTGCGCCCCCCCCGGCGGGAAGGAGTACGGCACCCTGTCGGTATATCTCTCCGTCCTGGCTGACGCTCGCCGGGAATTCGTCGTCCGGAGAACTTGTTTCACGCCGTCCCCCGAGGTCGATTCCGCTGTCTTCTCGATCCGGTTTCGCCCCGGCATCCCCGATTCCCTATTGCGTAACCTGCAGACGGTAGTTCGCGCCGCGTTCGCCCGGAGACGGAAAAGGCTCCGGAACGCGCCCGTTCCGTTCCTCCCCGGCGGTACGCAGCAGTGGTGCGATCTCCTGGCCGGAGCAGGAATCGACCCGTCCATGCGGGCCGAGACGGTTCCGCCGGAAACGTATCTTCTGCTCGCCCGCACCCTCCCTGCCGGAGGAGGGCGGCATCAGGGGGACCGATGAGGAAATATAGTGGACTTTTCCGGCCCCCGGCGAATAAAATCTACCGGACATGACCTCCCAGAAGGCACCCCGGTATATCGGCATCGAAGGGGCGATCGGCGTGGGGAAGACCTCCCTCGCCAAGATCCTGGCCCAGAAGTTCGGCGTCCGCCTCATCCAGGAGGAGGTCACCAACAACCCGTTTCTCGATCGATTTTACGACGACCGGCGAAAATACGCCTTCCAGACGCAGCTCTATTTCCTCCTCTCGCGCTACCGTCAGCAGAGGGAGCTTGCCCAGGGGAACCTGTTCGAGAAGGGGATGGTCTCCGACTACGTTATCGCAAAGGACAAGATCTTCGCTTATCTTAATCTCGAGGAGGACGAGATCTCCCTCTACGAGATGGTCTACAAGCTCCTCGTTCCGACGGTTCCGCGCCCGGACCTGGTGATCTACCTTCAGGCCCGTCCGGAGATCCTCCTGGCCCGCATCCGGAAACGCGGGGTGGAATACGAGCGGAACATTTCCCTTGACTACCTGAGGATGCTAAGCGATGCTTACAACGAGTACTTTTTCCATTATAATGAAACTCCGCTTTTGGTGGTGAACACGAGCGAGATAGATTTTGTGGAAAGTCCCCGCGACCTTGAACATCTCGTAAGGGAAGTCAAGAGTGTGAAGCGGGGGACGCAGCACTACATACCGCTGGGATCCAGGTAGGACCGGACCAAGACGGGGTCGTAAGGAAGCCGGGGGTGTGTTTCATGCCCCCCCGCAGGCCGATGCGGTTACGAGGCCTTCCGGATGCGATTCCGGAAGGCTTTTTTTTTCGGGGGTACGTAAAAGATCAGATGAAGAAACGCGCGGACAAGGTCACCATCCTCGACTTCGCCCGGTGGAAGGAAAAGGGCGAGAGGATCGTGATGATCACCGCCTACGACGCACTCTTCGCCCGGATCTTCGACGACGTGGGCGTCGATACGATCCTCGTGGGCGACTCGCTCGGGCAGGTAGTGCTCGGTCTTCCCAGCACCCTCGGGGTGACGATGGAGGATATGGTGCGGCACACGGGCGCGGCGGCGCGCGGAACGAGGAGGGCGTTCCTGATCGCGGACATGCCGTTTCTCTCCTTCCAGCCGGGGCCGGAGGAGGCGATCCGCAATGCGGGCCGACTCCTGCAGGCGGGCGCCGAGGCCGTCAAGCTCGAAGGGGGACGCAGCGTGGAGAACACCATCCGGGCGATCGCCCGGTGCGACATCCCGGTGATGGGCCACGTGGGACTCACTCCCCAGTCCGTGCACCGGATGGGAGGGTACCGGGTGCAGGGAAGGGGAGAGGCGCAGCGACAGCGGCTGAGAGACGACGCACGGGCGGTCCAGGAGGCCGGGGCCTTTTCGGTGGTCCTCGAAGGAATTCCCGCCGACCTCGCGGGGGAGATCACGGAGGAGCTTTCTATCCCCACGATCGGCATCGGCGCCGGTCCCCGATGCGACGGCCAGGTGCTGGTGATGCAGGACCTCCTGGGCCTGTTCGACGAGTTCCGGCCGAAGTTCGTGAAGCGCTTCGGGGAGCTCAAGAAACCGGTGCGGAACGCCGTCCGTGCGTATGCCGACGAGGTGCGGCGCGGGAAGTTCCCGGGGAAGGAGCATTCCTTCTGATGGAGATCTTCCGCCGACCGGGGGAGATGCAGTCGTGGGCCGATTCGCAGCGCGCGGCGGGCAGGCGGATCGGGCTCGTCCCGACGATGGGATCCCTGCACGAGGGGCACGTAAGTCTCCTGCGGATCGCCCGGGAGCACGGGTGCGACGCGGTGGCGGCGACGATCTTCGTCAACCCGGTGCAGTTTTGCCCGGGGGAGGATTACGAAAGGTACCCGCGCGACGAGGCGCGCGACCTGGCGATGTTAAAAGGCGCGGGGACGGCGGCGGTCTATCTCCCCGACGTTACGGACGTGTACCCGGAGGGGTACCAGACGTACGTGGAGGTGGGGGAGGTTTCAAAGGGTCTGTGCGGCGCGGCCCGGCCCGGCCACTTCCGGGGGGTCGCCACGGTGGTGGCGAAGCTCTTCCTCGTCGGGAAGCCCCACGTCGCGGTTTTCGGGGAGAAGGATTACCAGCAGCTGGCCGTCATCCGGCGGATGACCCGGGACCTGGACTTCGACATAGAGATCGTCGCCGCGCCGACCGTCCGGGAGGCGGACGGCCTGGCCATGAGTTCCCGGAACAAGTACCTCGAGGGAGAGGACCGGAAGGCGGCGCGATGCCTGTCCCGGGGGCTGTTCCTGGCGCGCAATCTCTTCCTGGAGGGAGAGCGGGACCCGGCAAGGGTGACGGCCCCGGCGAGGGCGGCGGTCGAGGCGGAATTCCGGGCGACGCTGGAGTACGTGGAGGCGCGGGATCCGGAGACGCTCTTTCCCCTTTCGGGCCCTTCGGACCGCATGACGATCCTCATGGCCGCCCGCGTCGGGCCGGCAAGACTGATCGATACCATCACCCTGCAAGGGGGGGAGGCAACATGATACGCACCATGCTCAAGTGCAAGATCCACCGGGCGACCGTGACGGAGGCGGTCCTCCACTACGAGGGAAGCATCACGATCGACGAGACGCTCATGGAAGCGGCGGGGCTGCTGGAGTTCGAGCAGGTACACATCTACAACATCGACAACGGCAACCGGTTCTCCACCTACGTCATCCGGGGGGAGCGCGATTCCGGTGTGGTATGCGTCAATGGAGCCGCGGCGAGGAAAGTGAGCAGGGGGGACCTCCTCATCGTCGCCAACTATGCGGCCTACGACGAGAAGGAGTTGGCGAACTTCCAGCCGACGCTGGTGTACGTCGACGGGCAGAACCGGATCACCTCCGTGAAGAGGAAGGTGGAATCCGCAAGCAAGGTTCCGCGCGTCGCCGCCCGTCAAGTACAGGGACGTTCTTAAACTTTTTCATCAGTTCGGGGCCGTTCGTATACTTTTTCCTCTTCGTTCCCCGTCCAACGGATACGCTTACGTCCGGGGGCGGTTCCTTCCTTCCTTGTCCGGAAATCCTTGCTCAAGAACAAGGGGACGTTCTATAACCTTGTCCAGGGATGGGTGATCATGGCAGAAGCCGCCGGAAAGTTCAGGAACGTCCCCGTACTGTACGTTGCCTCCTGTCTCGTCCCGGACGCCTCGAAGGAGTTCTCCCCCGGCGCCGTGGCCGTGGCCGACGGCCTGGTCGTGGCGGCGGGGACCCCCGCCGACGTGGAGAGGCGGATCCCGGCGGGGTTCAACCGGCTGGACCTCCCCGGCCTGGCCATCATTCCCGGAATCGTCAACGCCCATACCCATCTGTCCATCCCGCGGATGGCCGGCCGGGAGGATACCCTCGCCTCCTTCTCTCTTTCCTTCATGGACTGGATCCTGCTCGTCATCGAGTGGAAGCGGAACGCCCCCCCCGGGGAGTTCCGCCGGAACGTGGAGGCAGCCGCACGTGAGGCGACCTCCGGAGGAACGACCGCCGTCGGGGAGATCGCCGGTCCGGACAGCGCTGTCTACGCTTCCCTTCCCTTGCGGTCGCGGGTCTTCGTGGAAGGGATCGGGTTCCACCCCGAGGTTGCCGGCCCCGTCCTGTCCTCCGTGGAGGAGGCCTTGGGCCGCATCGACGGGTTCTCCCGGGCCGGAGTCAGGATCGCGCCGGGGATTTCCCCCCACACGCTCTACACCTGCGGTCCCGGCCTGTTGCGCAGTCTCGCGCAGCTTGGGGAGCGCCGAAACATTCCGCTCGCCCTCCACCTGGCCGAATCCCCGGCCGAGATGGCATTTCTGGCTTCGGGGGAGGGGGAGGTGTCGACCCGCCTCTACCCGGCGGTGGGAAAAGACGTCTCCTTCTTCCGGGGCCTCGGGGAGCCGATCCCCGCGTACCTTCGCAAGGCGGGAATTTTGCGGGAAGGGCTGGTCCTGGTGCATAATGTCCACCTGTCCCGCCGGGAAATCGACGACTTGCATGCGTCCGGCGCGAAATTCGTCCTCTGTCCGCGAAGCAACGCGGCGCACCGGAACGGGTCGCCCGACGTGACGCACTTCCTGGAGGCGGGGATCCCCTTTGCGCTGGGAACCGACAGCCTCGGGTCGGTCGCAACCATGAGCATGTGGGAGGAGATGCGCGAGGCGGCCGGACTCTACCGGGGCGGCCTTTCCCCGGAAGAAATGGGACGGGCCCTCTTCCGGGCGGCCACGGAGAACGGCGCCCGGGCACTCGGGTTTCCCTCCGGGAGGCTCCTCCCCGGTGCGCCGGCCGACTTCGCTGCGGTGGATCTTCCCGGCGGTAGGACCGGGGAAGGGATATGCTCCCGCCTGGTGGACCGGGGGGAAGAAAAACACGTAAGGCTGACCGTCATCGCCGGGGAAAGGATGCACGAGCGTCCCTGAAATGGAAAAGACCCCGACGCAAAAGACGATAGCCACCAACCGGCGCGCCCGTCACGAGTATCACATCCTCGAGAATTTCGAGTGCGGGCTGGTGCTCCATGGCTACGAGGTGAAGTCGATCCGGGAGGGACGCGTCAACATCCAGGACGCCTACGGGATCGTCCGGGGCGACGAAGCGTACGTGGAGAACATGCACATCACCCCTTACTCGCACGGGGACCAGCGCGTCATCGATCCGCTTCGTACCCGGAAGATGCTCCTCAGACGGAAGGAGATCGCCTATCTCGTCGGGAAGACCCGGGAGCGGGGGCTGGCCCTCATCCCCCTGCGGCTCTACCTGAAGGGGCCGCGCGTGAAACTGGAAATCGGTCTGGCCCGCGGCAAGAAACTGTACGACAAGCGCGAGGATATCGCCGCCCGGGACGCGAAGCGCGACATCGAGCGCGCCACCAGAGGCAGGGCAAAGTTCCGGGACCGCGGTTAGCCGTCCCCGTCCCGTTCCGCCGGGTCCGGAGTACTAGGGAATGAGGTGTTTTCCCGTCCGGGAGAAGATGGTATCCTGTAAGTCACGGGGGCGAAACGGTTTCGACGGGGACGTCGATGCTCCCGGGTTGCGTGCCGAGGCCCCGCGGACCTCGTAAAAAGCGGGAACCAATAGTCGCCAACGACTATAGCTACGCTTACGCGGCCTAACTAGCCGCGTACGTCCGACCGCCGAGTGCCCGTGTAAGCGGAAGGGCGTCGCCTTGACGGGATAGCCTAAATCCCCCTCCCGGGGGGAGGAAAGGCGAAATTTAAGCCGGGATGGTCCAACGGGAACCCTGCCGGCCGGGGTCCTCGAGGACGAGAACGAAAAGACCGGAAACGCACGTAGTAGCCCGGAGTAAAGAGTCTTCGGACGGGGGTTCGACTCCCCCCGCCTCCACCAATTCTTAATCCATCCAAGTCCGATGCGGTACAGAAAACCCCGATAAACTGGGGTTTTCCCTTTTTCGGCGTCCGGCACCGTCCGGCGAAATCTATTGACAGCCGGAAGTTTTAGGGACATATTTTAGAGAAATATGTCCCTACGTCGAGGGAGATGTCCCTAAAAAAACCGCCATGCCGCGCCAGGCCGTGACATTGACCAATTCCAGGGTCCGCAGCGCCAAACCCCGCGACCGGGAGTACAAGCTGTCGGACGGTGGCGGGCTGTACCTGCTGGTCGCCCCCACCGGCGGGAAATACTGGCGGATGAAGTATCGGTTCGACGGAAAGGAGATGGCGCCGCTGGCCTTCGGCGTCTACCCGGAAGTGTCGCTGGTCGAGGCGAGGGAGAGGCGGGAGGCGGCGAGAAGGAAGCTGCGGGGCGGCATCGACCCCCGCGAGCAGCGGAAGGCGCTGAAGGCGGCGAAGGTCGAGGAAGCGGAAAACGGGTTCGAGGTCGTCGCCCGAGAATGGTACGCCCGGTGGTCACCGGGGTGGTCCGCCTCCCACGCAGAGACGGTCATAGGACGATTAAACCGGGATGTGTTCCCCCGGCTCGGTGCGCGTCCGGTCGGAGAGATCACCCCCTCCGAGGTGCTTCAGATGCTGCGCGCGATCGAGTTCCGGGGCGCACTGGAAACGGCGCACCGGGTGCGGACCATTTGCGGGCAGGTGTTTCGGTACGCCGTGTCGACGGGGCGGGCCGAGCGCGATCCGACGGCGGACCTCCGGGACGCCCTGAGTCCGTACAAGAAGGGGCACCTCCCGGCGATCACCGACCCGAAGGCGCTTGTTCCGCTGCTCCGCGCCATCGACGCGTACAAAGGGACGCATGTGGTTAAATGCGCGCTCCTGCTGGTCCCGATGCTCATGGCACGCCCCGGGATGCTGCGCGAGGCCGAGTGGACCGAGGTCGATTTGGACGAGGCGACCTGGAGCATCCCCGGCGAGAAGATGAAGACGGCATCTCCGCACATCGTGCCCCTGCCGTGGCAGGCCGTGGCGTTATTGCGAGACCTGCACGAGCTGACCGGGCGTGGCAAGTATGTCTTCCCCTGCCATGGAAATCCCGACAAGCCGATGAGCGAAGCTGCGATCCCTGTCGCCTTGCACAAGTTGGGATACAAGGGGAGGCAGACCGCGCACGGCTTCCGTGCGACGGCGCGCACCATTCTCGACGAGGTGCTGCGGCAGCGCCCCGACATCATCGAGCACCAGCTTGCCCACGCGGTGAGAGACCCGCTGGGCCGGGCCTACAACCGAACGTCGCACCTTGACGAACGGAAGAAGATGATGCAGCTGTGGGCCGATTATCTCGATATGCTGAGGTCCTACGAATTCAATGTTCATCCAGCGGGGAAAAACTTGTCAAATGGTAACATATGAGTTACCATTGTCCTGTGAGTTACCGGGTCGAAGAGTTGCTTCTGGAGGATGGCACCAGCCCGTACGCAGACTGGTTTCACACGCTTGGCCCGGTCGAAGCGGCGAAGGTCACCGTCGCGAAGCTCCGCATGGAGCAGGGGAACCTCTCCGGCGTCAAGTGGTTCCGGGGAATCGGCGAGTATAAGATCGACTGGGGTCCGGGTTACCGGATCTATCTCGCGAAGGACGGAAAGACGCTCATCGTCCTGCTCGGGGGCGGAACGAAAAAGCGGCAGCAGAAGGACATCAAGCGGGCTTTCGAATTGTGGAAACGGTACAAGAAGAGAAAGGGAGGATGAACATGGCGCTGACCAGAGATTTCAAGGCGACCGTCGTTTCGCGGGTCCGGAGCGATCCCGCGTTCGCCCAGGCGCTTCTGGACGAAGCGTTGACGCTGCTTCTCAACGGCGATCCGGATACGGCGAAACTCGTCCTTCGCGACCTTGTCAACGCGACGATCGGGTTCGAGTCGCTGGCGGAAGATCTTCACAAGCCGAGCAAGAGCCTGCACCGGATGCTGTCCAAATCGGGCAACCCGACACTGGAGAATTTCTCCGCGGTCCTGGAAGCGATCCGGAAGTCCCTTCGTGTCGAGGTCCGGGCGGTTGTTTCGCCAGCGACGGGGTGATGCGGGCGTACGGCACGATCCGTATTGCGCCGTACGTATGGGACTGCGGTTCGACTCCCGAAAAATGACCGAAAAGCCCTGAAAATCCGAAACGATAATTATTTGGGGTATTTCCGGGGGTGTATCGCGGCATCCAGCCATATAATGCCTTGGAATATCAAGGCATTGCGCGTGACTAAATAACGACCCCGCCTCCACCATCCTTCGCTCCTCATCGCAACAATACCACCGAGATTTCGGAGCTTCCGCCTGCGCGGGGATATGGAATATGCATATGTTCGTGAAGACGATCGAGGAATGCTTGCGGAAACGATCCGCGGGACGCAGTACAATGGGGGAGAAAATCCTCACGAAGGAGGCACCAATGAAAGGGAACAAGAAGCTCATCGAAACGCTGGATTCGTTGCTGTCGGACGAATTGACTGCCATCAACCAGTACATGGTTCATTCGGAGATGTGCGCCAACTGGGGGTACGAGAAACTGCACAAGCATTTCGAAAAACGGGCGATCGAGGAGATGAAGCACGCCGAGAAGCTCATCGCAAGGATCCTGTTCCTGGAGGGGACGCCGACGGTCAGCAAACTCGGGAAGATGATGATCGGCGCAGACGTGCCCAAGCAGCTGGCAGGCGACCACGCGCTCGAGCTTGGCGCCATCAAGGCCTACAACAGCGCCATCATGCTCGCCGGCGAAGTGGGTGATTTCGCCACCCGGGAGATCCTTGAGCATATTCTCCAGGACGAGGACGCACATATCGACGGCATCGAGGAACTGCAGGATCAGATAGGACACATGACGCTTCCCATCTTCCTCACAACGCAGGTTGGATAGCAGTAGGAGCACCTGGGCGCGGGGCTTACGGCGGACGGCCACGAGGTCACGCTCCTCGACGCCCGCCTGGAGACCGGGATCGAGGCCGTTTGTCATCGCGAGCGGCCCGACCTGGTCGGCCTTACCGGCGACACGAGTCAGGTACCGATCATCAAGATTCCCGGGTTCCCATCTTTCCGGCCCCGCTCCCGGTGTGTCCTATATGACGGTGTTTCTTTCGCGTAGCGGTGGTGATATAGTATCCGCGTTTTTTTTGGGGGAGTTTCCATGCGGATGTGCAAAAAGCAATTTCCTGTTCTGGTCGAATGTATTCAAAAAGCGGTAACGATATATCCAATTTCTACGGGAAAGTCAGCTTGTCGGCTTGATAAATCAAATATACAAAAGCCATAGTAGTACTATTGCACGATGTTGAAACCCTCCCTTGCGTTTTATCATTTTGCAATTAAAACGGTCGTCTTTCTGATGATCATGAGTGCAGCCAGGCTGGTTTTCTGGTTGATCAACCTCGATTATTTTTCAACACCGGGAATCGGTCTTTTTCTACAGGGCGTGCGATTCGATTTTGTGCCGGTGGTTTATGGATTGGCGCCATTTTACCTGGTCCACCTCATTCCCGTGGACATGATCCAAAAAGCGATTGTTCGCCGCTTGGTAAATGCCTATTTCATGCTTGTGTTGATGACGTTCATGTTCGTCAATTGCGTCGACATGATCTATTTTCAATTCACCCTCAAACGAAGCACCTGGGATATCTTCCGATATGCCTCCACCGGGGATGACACCCTGACTCTTATCCCGCAGTTCATCTCTGATTATTGGTATATGATTCTTGTTTTCGCCGCACTCATAACACTGGCCTGGTTCCTGTTGAAAAAGGGCAGTCAACTCCAATGGAAAGCGTCGTCAAATCCGGGAGCCCGCATCGTTTACACCCTGGTGATGGCCGGAATTCTTATTGTCGGTGCCAGAGGAGGCTTTCAAATGAAGCCGATTGGCATCATTAACGCATCGCGGTATACATCTGTTCAAAACGTTCCCCTGCTGTTGAATACACCCTTCACCCTGTTAAAAACAGTCGGGGCGCAACGATTAGATTATAAGCATTATTTTAAGGGTGGGCAGGAGGCGAAACGATACTTCAATCCGGTTGTGCATATTGAATCACACGGTGCGCCAATGAAAAAAAATGTAGTGGTCATCATCATGGAAAGTCTCTCGAAGGAATATATCGGTTTTTATAACGGTGGAAAGGGTCATACACCCTTTCTCGACTCCCTGATGCGGCATTCCCTCGTTTTCAACAATGCCTATGCCAACGGGAAAAAATCGATCGAGGCGCTTCCGGCCATATTTTCCGCCTTGCCCAACCTTATGAACGAGGCGTATTACAAATCACCCTATTCCAGCAACAGGGTAACTTCACTGGCCTTGGAATTGAAAAAATACGGATACCACAGCAGGTTTTACCATGGTGGCAAGAATGGCACCATGGACTTCGATTCCTACATTAAACTGGCGGGGTTCGATGGGTATTACGGGAAAGA
>JBAULH010000131.1:0-4038 GCA_049578085.1 Candidatus Deferrimicrobiaceae bacterium | reverse complement strand
CGGGGATCGAAGGCGTCTACGTTCCGAGGGTTTCCACGACGGTATACCGCAGGGTTCTTCCCGATCTGAAAGACTCCCCCCTCACCCCCTCCCCGATCCTGCCCGCCATGCGCGTCGTGCACGACCGCCTGAGCGTCGAGATCTCCCGGGGATGCACCCGAGGCTGCCGCTTCTGCCAGGCGGGATACGTCTACCGGCCCGTCCGGGAGAGGGACCCGCTGCTTCTTCTGCGGTACCTGCAGGAAACCGCCCCGAAGACCGGCTACGACGAGGTAGGCCTTCTCTCCCTATCGGCCGCAGACTACGGCTGCATCGATCGCTTGATCACCGACGCGATGGATACCCTTTCCCCCGAGAGGATCTCCGTATCCCTCCCGTCCCTTCGACTGGACGCTCTCCGGGAGAATACCGTTCGCCAGATCCGAAAGGTTCGGAAGACCGGATTCACATTCGCGCCGGAGGCCGGAACGGAGAGGCTCCGCCGGTCCATCAACAAGGAAATGGAGGACGGCGACCTGTTGCGCTCGGCGGAGTGGATTTTCGAGAACGGGTGGCAGACACTCAAGCTCTACTTCATGGTGGGACTACCGGGGGAGACGGCGGACGACGTTCGCGCAATCGGGGAACTGATCCGGAAGGTGGCCGCGGTCGCCCGCCGTCACGGGAAGCGAAACTTGGTGACCGCAAGCGTGTCCTCTTTCGTCCCCAAACCGCATACCCCCTTCCAGTGGGAGCGTCAGATCGGCAAGGAGGAAATCCGGGAGCGGGTGGGTATCATCCGGGCCGCGGTCGGGCGGGACCGGAATGTGGAGGTCAAGTTCCACTCCCCGGAGATTTCCGAACTGGAGGGTGCGTTTTCGCGGGGAGACGGGCGCCTGTCCGCGGTGATCCTTGCCGCCTATCGACGAGGGGCGAGGTTCGACGCATGGACCGAGGAGTACCGTTCGGACGCGTGGTCCGAGGCGTTCCGGGAAACGGGTATCGACCCGGCCGAGTACCGGCGGGAACGGGACCCGGCCGCCCCGCTGCCCTGGGACATGGTGGATGCCGGGATCGACCGCGATTTCCTCCTGTCCGAGAGGGAGAAAACGTGGTCGGGGGAAACAACGGCCGATTGCCGCAAGGACGGGGCGTGCGCGGCGTGCGGCGCATGTCCTCCGGGCCTCGTCAACATCACCTACTCCCCCGATCCGGACGGGAAAGAGGGAACGAAAGCGCACCACCCGGCGCCGGACGCACCCCCTCGCAAGGACGGCGGGGTCCGCCATATCTTACGGATACGGTATGCCAAGGAGGGACCGGCAAGATACCTGAGCGGCCTGGAGATACAGTCCCTCTGGGGGCGCGTCTTGCGGCGGGCCGGTTTCCCCCTGGCGTACAGCCAGGGATACAATCCGGCGCCCCGGCTCTCCTTTTCTCCTGCCCTCCCCGTCGGCACGGACAGCCTTGCCGAATTCCTGGAGGCGGAGTTCCGACTCCCCGTTCCTCCGGCGGAAATCGAGAGGAAGCTCCCCGCCTGCCTCCCGCGCGGGATTTCCCTCGGGGAGGCCCGGCAGGTGCCTCCGGGATCGGCGCGGCTCTCCGACTTCGACCTGTCCTGCCGCTACGCCCTCCTCCCGGTTCCCCCGCACCCGATGCCGGAGGAGATCACGCCGGACCGGGCGGATGCTGCGTGGCTCGCGTTTTGCGAATCCGGACATTTTCCGGTGACGGCAGGGAAAGAGGGGAACCGATCCGAGATCGACCTCAAGCCCCTGGTCGTCAATTTCCTGGTGAACGGAGAGGGCCTCTTCATTACAATCATCCATGGAACCGGAAAAGGGGCGCGGCCGCTCGATGCCGCGAGTGCGATCCTGGGGACGGCGTTTCTGCCCCACCGATTCTCGGTGAAAAAGTTGTCGACCGAATTTGTGCCCCGCCAGAAGGGATAAGGTGCAAAAAGGAAACAAGCTCATCGTCATCAACTCCGCCCCGTACGAGACGCGCGTCGCGTCACTCGAATCCGGGGTCCTCGTCGATTTTCTCCTCGAGCGCGGCGACGACAGGAACATCATCGGGAACATCTACAAGGGGAAGGTCATCCGCATCCTCCCGGGGATGCAGGCCGCTTTCGTGGACATCGGCATGGAGAAGGCGGGGTTCCTGTACGCCGGCGACTTCGTCACCCCCCGTCTCGGGTTCGAAGCCGACGAGAACGGGGAGGAGGACCTTGCGGAGACCATCGACATCCACACGGCCGGGTTCCCGCAGGAGCAGTACATCCCCCCGATCGAGGGGATGATCCGGGAGGGCCAGCATCTGATCGTGCAGGTGGCCAAGGAACCATTGGGAACCAAGGGGGCACGCATCACCAGCCACATCACCCTGCCCGGCAGGTATCTCGTGCTGCTCACGTGGTCTGCGCACATCGGAATTTCCCGGAGGATCGAAGACCCCGGGGAGCGGGATAGACTTCACGAGATCGGGGAGAGGATTCGCCTGGACGGCATGGGGGCCATCGTGCGCACCGCGGCGGAAGGCAGGACGGAGGCCGAGCTGAAGGCGGACATGGATTACCTGGTCCACCACTGGGACACGATCCGCAAGAAATGCGATGCCGCGAGCGCGCCCACTCTCATCCACCGGGAACTCTCCCTTTCCCTCCGTGCCGTACGGGACATGTTCACCGCGGACATGGACCGGATCGTCGTGGACTCGGAGGAGGAGTACGTCCGCATCCGGGACTTTGTCTCCCAGTTCTTCCCCCGCCTGCGGGATCGTATCGAGCTCTACCAGGGAAACCAGCCGATCTTCGAGCATTACGGCATCGAGATCGAGCTCGCACGGGCCCTCGACAAGAAGGTATGGCTGAAGAGCGGCGGCTATATCGTGATCGAGCAGACCGAGGCGCTCACCGTCATCGATGTCAACACAGGGAAATACGTGGGACGGTTCTCTCTCGAGGAGACGACCGTCAAGATCAACCTCGAGGCGGTGAAGGAGATCGTCTACCAGCTTCGCCTGCGCAACATCGGTGGGATCATCACCATCGACTTCATCGATATGAAGAGCGAGGAGAACCGGGAGAAGGTGTACCAGGCACTCGTGGACGCGCTGCGCGCCGACAGGAGCAAAACGACCATCTGCAAGATTTCGGAGCTCGGCCTGGTCGAGATGACGCGCAAACGCGTGCGGGAGAGCCTTTCCCGCTTCCTTTCGGAACCGTGTCCTTACTGCTCCGGAGAGGGGATCATCAAGTCCAAGAAAACGATCTGCTACGAGATCTTCCGCGCCTTCGAGCGCCAGGCGCCCCTCCTGGCGGGAAAGCAGGTCTCCCTGTACGTCCACCCGGCGGTCGCGGAGGAGATGTTCGGCGAGCACCGGCGGTTTATCGAGGTGCTCGAGAACCGGTTCGATATGAAGGTGAACATCTCGGCGTCCGAGAAGTTCCACGTCGAGCAGTACCAGATCGAGCATTCCTGACCGATCCTCGCCTGACAAAATATAACCCCCCGAATCCGCTTGACTTCGGAGGGCCATTTCCCTACGCTTATTTTCCGCTACCGCCCCAACGCATCCCCGGGCCGACGTAGCTCAACGGTAGAGCAGCTGATTCGTAATCAGCAGGTTGGCGGTTCAATCCCGCCCGTCGGCTCCAATCCATTAAATAATGAATGTGGGAAATTCCGTCGCTATCGCAGGGATCGCAGGGTGCCTATAGCGTGGTGAAGGTGCGTAAAATTTTTCGCGTTTTGATGCACTCTGCAAGGCTTACATTCAGGAATAATTGTTCTCCACACCCCCGATGGAAATATATCCTTTTTTTTCTACACTGCCTAGGTAATTCGTTGGGACCGGCATGTCAATTAGTGGTAATAAAATAGATACATTGAGCATTTATTTCCCTCATGCTATAAGTTTACTACCCATAAGCATTTGATAATCAACTAGATTTACGATGGGCATCGATTTTGCTTTTTTATCCAAATACTTACTACATCCAAAACAACACTGTGGGGGATATCCGCGAATTGGAACGACTATTCTCGGTATACAAAG
>JBAULH010000130.1:0-2207 GCA_049578085.1 Candidatus Deferrimicrobiaceae bacterium | reverse complement strand
TTATAAAACAACGTGATGTTGCGATCGTACAGCGACATCAGGGTAATATATTTCCCAAGATCGGTGGGTTTTCTGCGAACGCTTTCCAAAACCTTGGTGCCTTGCTGTTCCATCGTCAGAACCTTCGGGGGCAAAAGTCCCCGAAGCTTTAGTTTGTCTCGTTCCGTTTCAGTAAAAGCCGTTCCTTTGTTCAAAAAAGGATCCTGAAGCAGTTTCAGGCCGACAGGAAATGTTTTTCGGATGTCAGGCATTCTTCGCGCTCCTTAACCTATTTGGCAAAATAAAGATTTTCATACTCTCCGACTATTCCTTCCTGTTCGCCATCGTGTAAGTGACAAAGCCTCCGCTTAGGTTTTTCGACTTAAAACCGTTTTGAACCAGAATTCTGTGCCCCAGATACCCCCTAAAGCCCACGGCACAAAACGGGATATACGTTTTTTGCTTATCGAGTTCGGTGAGTCTGTTTCTAAGTTCATCAATAGGAATATGCAAAGCACCTTCGATCTTTCCCGCATGTTTCAGCTCAAATTGTGTGCGAAGATCTATCAGCATCGCACCGTTTTTCTCAAGCGCGTCAAGTTCACTCCAATGGGCGATTTCCATATCCCCTTTAAGAATATTGGCCGCCACAAAACCGCAAATGTTGATGGGGTCTTTTGCCGATGAATACGGGGGTGCATAAGCCAGTTCCAGTTCTTCGAGGTCGAAGACCGTCATTTTTGCCCGAATGGCGGTGGCAAGCACATCGATTCTTTTGTCCACCCCCTTTCTGCCCACGATTTGAGCCCCCAGCACTTTGCCGGTGCCCGGGGAAAACAGAATCTTTATCGATGTGTTGGTGGCACCCGGATAATAGCCGGCATGGGAACCGGAATGGGTGTAGGAAACAAGATAGGGAATGTCGTGCTTTTTCAAAAACTTTTCGTTGGCGCCGGTGGATGCCAGGACCATATCGAAAACTTTGACCACTGAAGTCCCCAGCGTCCCTGAAAAGATGGACTTTCTGCCCAGAGCATTGTCTGCGGCAATACGGGCCTGTTTATTGGCAGGCCCTGCCAGAGCGGTCAGTGTGGGAAATCCCGTAACGATGTCTCTAACCTCCACCGCATCTCCCACAGCATAGATATCCGGATCGGAAGTCTTCATGGTGTCGTCAACCGAAATGCCACCGGTTGGACCTATTTTCAGACCAGCCTGTACGGCCAGTGTATTCTCGGGTCTGATCCCTACGGAAAGCAGCACCAGGTCACATTCAATTTCGCGTCCTTTTTGCGTGGAGACTAAAATCCGGTCACTTGCTTTTGAAAATGATTTTACGCCGTTTTCAAGTTCGAGTTCCACGTTTTTGGCCTCAAGATGGTCATGAATCATAGCCGCCATTTCATAATCCAGAGACGGCATCACCTGGTCGAGCATCTCCACGATGGTTGTTTTAACGCCTCTCTCGGTCAGGTTTTCGGCCATCTCGAGTCCGATAAAGCCACCGCCCACCACAACGGCACATTGGGGATTACGCTCATCCACAATTTTTTTGATTCGGTCTGAGTCGGGTACATTTCGAAGGTGAAAAATATTTTTCAGTTCTATGCCCTCCAGAGGCGGTTTGATGGGTTCGGCTCCGGGAGATAAGATCAGCTTGTCATAACTTTCCCAGTATTTTTTCCCTGTAATGTTATTTTTTATTTCAACTGCTTTTTCTTTGGGATTGATGCCAACGACTTCGGAGAAGATACGCACATCAATGTTATAGCGCTTTTTGAATTCTTCCGGTGTGGCCAAAAGAAGGTGAGCGCGCCTTTTGATGACATTTCCGATATAATAGGGAAGTCCGCAGTTGGCAAAGGAGATGTATTCTCCCCGCTCGAAAACGACAATTTCAGCATCTTCGCCCACCCTTCTTGCCCGGGCCGCTGCTGTAGCGCCTCCGGCGACTCCTCCAACAATAACCAGTTTAATACCCATTTCTTTCCCCCAATGTTTCTTATTTAATCGGCTCCCATCATGGGTATCAAATGCACGTTGACCTCTTTAACACCCGGCACGGTTTCTGCAATTTGTTTGATTCTATCTGTTGCTTTTTGCTGCTGACTTAAAGGGAGTTCTAATTTAACAAAGGCAGCGCTATCTTTGGCGGTAACCTCTGACGTTGGAAATTCGTCAACCAGGGCGGTTTTTAGCTCGGCAGCCAATGTCAGATCATCGAGAAT
>JBAULH010000129.1:0-7369 GCA_049578085.1 Candidatus Deferrimicrobiaceae bacterium | reverse complement strand
GGCGGGAACTCCGCAAAGAGGGGGGTTTTCGATGCCTTCCCCGTTCCTTCGAAACCGTGATTTATCGAATGGATACGAACAAGGACAGGCATTGGCTCTGCCGGACGGAACGTCCCTCGCCACGTTTGTAAGGAGGATCGCCTCGGCGATGAAAAACCCTTTTTCGGAGATGCCCGAAGCCCTGGCACGGCTCTTGATTGTCTTCGCCGCCGTGATCGGTTTGACGATCGTCGTCGTGAAGTTCGTCATCCCCCCGCGGTTCAAGGACACCAAGATCCAGTGGGCCGAAACGACCAAACGGGAGGCGGCCAAGCCGGTGCGATACGCCGGCGCGGTTGCCTGCACGGAGTGCCATGACGAGATCGTCGCGGAAAAGAAGAAGGGATATCATCGCGACCTGTCCTGCGAAACGTGCCACGGTCCCGCGAAAGCCCACACGGAGGACCCGGATAACATCAAACCACCGGCGCCCCGGGACAGGAAGTTCTGTCCCGTGTGCCATACCTTCAACCCCTCTCGCCCGAGGGGGTTCCCCATGATCAATCCGGTGGCCCACAACCCGATGAAGGCGTGCTTCACCTGCCACAATCCGCACGACCCGAAGCCGCCGACGGCTCCGCGGGAGTGCTCGGCGTGCCACGGCGAGATCGCGAGGACGCTCTCGGTATCCCACCACGTCCAGCTCAAGTGCACCACGTGCCACAACGCACCGAGCCGGCACCGGGTCTCCCCGCGGGTCGTCAGGCCGACAAAACCCTCCAGCCGCGACTTCTGCGGAAAGTGCCATGCACAGGAATCGTCCTACAAGGGGTCCCCGAAGATCGACCTGGCCACACACGGGGAGAAATACGTCTGCTGGCAATGCCATTACCCCCACCTGCCGGAGGTGGAATGATGGACCGTCGATCGTTCCTCAGGAAACTTCTCTCCTCTCTCGCTTTGTCGGGCGGCGTCCTGGGCGGCTTCCTCCGGATCCTCCCGGCGCGGGCTCTGGAGGAAACGGAACCCGCCGGAACGCTTTGGGGGTTCGGGGTCTCCGTGGACAAGTGCATCGGGTGCGCGCGCTGCGTCGTGGCGTGCAAGACGGAAAACAACGTCCCGCTGGAGCCGTTTTTCTATCGAACTTGGGTGGAGCGGTACATGATCCCGAAGACGGGGGAGGCGGAGGTCACCAACATCCACATGGGGCTGTCCCCGGATGCGGAGGTGCCCTCGAAGCCCATCTTCCGGAGCTTCTTCGTCCCGAAACTTTGCAACCAGTGTGCCCACCCGCCGTGCGTCCAGGTCTGCCCCGTGGGCGCCACCTTTACCACAAAGGACGGGGTAGTGCTCGTGAACGAAAATACCTGCATCGGCTGCCGGTATTGCATCCAGGCGTGTCCCTATGGGGCGAGGTATCTCCACCCGGCGACGAGCACGGCGGACAAGTGCACCTTCTGCTACCACCGGCTGCAGCGGGAGCTGCTCCCCGCCTGCGTCGAGGTCTGCCCGACCCAGGCCCGGGTCATCGGGGACCTGAACAGCGTGGCCAGCCCGATGACGCGGTTCAAGCGGATGAACAAGATCTTCGTCCTCAAGCCGAACCTCAACACCGAGCCGAAGGTCCTCTACGCCAATATGGACGGAGAAGTGCGATGAACCCGGCCATGATCGAAAAGCTGCGCGCGATTCTCCCGCATATCACGGGGTACATCTATCCCAACGAGATCGAGGTCCACTGGGGCCTGCTTATCGTTGTCTACCCGTATATCACCGGGATCGTCGCGGGGGCGTTCATCCTCGCCTCGCTCGTCAAGGTCTTCAACGTGAAGGAGGTCCAGCCCCTCTACCGGCTCGCCCTCCTCACGGCGCTCGCCTTTCTCCTCGTGGCGCCGCTTTCGCTGGTATCGCACCTCGGGCACCCGTTCCGCGCCTACGAGATCTTCCTGACCCCGCAGACCAGCTCGGCAATGGCGATGTTCGGCTTCGTCTACGCCTGGTACCTCATGGTGGTCCTCCTGGTCGAGATCTGGTTCGACTACCGGAAGGACCTGATCGTCTGGTCGCAGGAGGAGACGGGCATGATGAAACACGTTCATCGGGTCCTCTCCCTGTTCTCGAAGGACGTAAGCGAAAAGGCGGTTCGGTTCGACAACAAGGCCCTCAAGGTAATCACCATCGTCGGGATCCCCTCGGCGTTCCTCCTCCACGGGTACGTAGGCTTCATCTTCGGGTCGATCAAGGCGAACCCGTGGTGGAGCTCCGTCCTCATGCCGATCGTCTTCCTGTTCTCGGCGATCGTCTCCGGGATCGCGTTGGTGATCCTCCTCTACATGATCATCTACCCCATGATGGGGGGGAAGATCGACATGAAGTGCGTCGACAAGGGGATGTCCTTTCTTTTCTACGCCGTGATCGTCGACTTCTCCCTGGAGTTCGTCGACTTCATCCATCGGATCTACCAGAGCGAGGAGGAGATCAAGATCCTCGGCGAACTGGTCATGAACAAGATCTTCTTCAGCCTGGTCATCGTCCAGGTTCTCATGGGGATGCTCTTCCCCCTGGCAATTCTCTCCGCTATCAAGATCTTCCGGCGGTGGCGCGAGAGCGAGGAGCTTCGGAAGATGCTTTACTTCGTTTCGTTGATCCTGATCCAGGGGGGCGTGTTCGCCACCCGATGGAACGTTGTGATCGGCGGACAGATGTTCTCCAAGAGCTTCCGGGGGCTGACCACGTACAAGATGGAGTTCGGGGGGCTCGAGGGGCTTCTGTACACCCTCGTACTGCTCGCGCTTCCCCTGATCATCCTGGCGGTCTTCCTGAAAGTCCTCCCGGCGTGGGAGGAGTTCGCGAAGTCACCCCAGGGGACGGAGGCGTAACCCAACCAATCACCGGGGACCCAGGCTCGCGGGGGAGGGCCGGCGAAGCTACGTTCGCGATCTTGCGCCCGCTCACTGCGGATTCCGCTCCTCGACCCGATCCCCGCTCTTCGCGGGGATACTTGCTTTCTCGCTCCATACGCCGCTTCGCGGCCCCCCCCGCATCGCCTAGGGTCCCCGGTTGATGGCGCAGCAAGCCGAAGGAGAGGGGGCGCAGTGAGGTTAAGCGCAGCCGTGTAGGTGCACCGCACGGCGAGCCACGAACGGAGCCCCCCTCCGAGGCTGCGGAGCGATCGTCGCCCGCGAGCCCCCGGCGCCGGGAGGGGAAACGCTTTAGAGCATCGGCCCGATACGATACCGTATTTACGAGACGCAGCACTAAGCCGTTCCGTTCCCTCAGCCGGAACGCTACTCCATCCGGCGGAGTTCCGGGAAGTTCCGGAGCACGAGCAGGGTCGCGAGGAGACTGCCGGCTCCCGTGATTGCAAGGGCCGTCGTGGCGGACGTGGCCGAGGCGAGCAGCCCCACCAGGAGGCTCCCCAGCCGCATGAGCCCGAGGAACAGGGATACGTAGATGGCCATGACCCTTCCGCGCAGATGGTCGGGCACAAGCGTCTGGAGAAGGGAGTTCGCCGGGGCGTTCAGGATGACGAAGGCGAACCCGATGGCGGCCAGGAGGAAGATCGCCCCCGGGTAGCTGCGGGAAAGGGAGAAGGCCAGAAGAAGGAAGGGGAAGGAGAGGCTTCCCGCAGTGAGCAACGCCCCTTTCCTGCGAACGGCCCCTCTCGTGGCTGCATAGAGAGATCCCAGCACGGCCCCGACACCCGCGGCCGACATCAGTCCCCCGTACATGCCCGCCCCGCCGCCCAGCACCTCCTTGGCGAATATCGGTACGAGGACGTAATAAGGCACCGCCAGGAAGGCCGTCAGGGAGACGAGGAGTACGATGGCGCCCGGCGCCCGGTTCCCGGCAATGTACCGGGCTCCTCCCCACAGGTCCGATCCGCTCTTGTCGTCCGGCCGTGAACGTTGGATCCGCGTGGGGTCCATCAGGAGAAGCGCTCCCAGGACCGCGAGAAAACTCACCCCGTTCAGGAAAAAGGCACCGGATACCCCGATGGACGCCACGAGAATTCCGGCGATCGCCGGGCCGATGACGCGGGCGCCGTGGAACGTCCCGGAGTTGAGCGCGATGGCGTTGGGCAGATCCTCCCTCCCGACGAGCTCGATGACGAAGGCCTGCCGCGCAGGAATGTCGATTGCTTGGGCCGCTCCCAGAAGAAAGGCGAGCGCGAGCACATGCCAGAGCTTTACCACCCCGGTGACGCAGAGGATGGCAAGAACGAAGGCGAGGATCATCATCGACACCTGTGCGAGGAAGATGATGCGACGTTTGGAAAACCGGTCGGCGATCGCCCCCGCGTGCAGCGTGAGGGGAACCAGGGGGATCGCGCCGACGAAGTTCAAGAGGCCCAGGTCCCACGCCGACCCGGTGAGCTGATACACCAGCCAGTTCTGTGCGATCGTCTGCATCCACGTCCCGACGAGGGAGGTGAGCTGGCCGAAGAACCAAAGACGGAAGTTCCGGTGGCGAAGCGCCTGGAACGCGGAGGCGTGCGCCGGCTGGATCTCCGGAGGGAGAACCGTTTTCATCGGGACGACCGGTGACGCATTCAGCTTGCTGGCCGCAGGAACAGGGCCCCCAGCGGGGGGAGCGCGAGGGAGATCGAGAAGGGGCGGCCCATCCACGGAATCGCTTCCGCCTCGACCCCGGGGCCGTTGAGAACGTTGCTGCCGCCGTACGCGGCGTTGTCGCTGTTGATCACCTCGCGGTAAAACCCGGGGGCGGGCACGCCGAGCCGGTACGCCTCCCGGACCACGGGGGTGAAATTGAAGGCGCATACGATGATATCGGAAGGGTCCTTCCCCCTGCGCAGGAAGGAGACGACGCTGCTGTCCACGTCCCGGAAATCGATCCACTCGAACCCCTCCGGGCGGAAGTCGACCTCGTGGAGAGCGGGACAGGCCCGGTACCATCCGTTCAGGTCCCGCACGAATTGCTGTATCCCCCGGTGGGAGTCCCACCGCAGGAGGTCCCACTGCAGGGAATGGTCGTGGTTCCACTCCTCCCACTGGCCGAACTCGCTCCCCATGAAAATCAGTTTCTTGCCGGGGTGGCCGTACATGTAGGCGTAGAGCAGCCGCAGGTTCGCGAATTTTTCCCAGAGCTCGCCGTCCGGCATCTTGTCCAGCATCGCTCGTTTCATGTGGACGACCTCGTCGTGGGAGAAGGGCAGGACGAAGTTCTCGTGGAACGCGTAGAGGAGCGCGAAGGTGAGGGTCCCGAAGTGGTACTTCCGGTGGATGGAGGCCTTGCTGATGAACTCGAGCATGTCGTGCATCCACCCCATGTTCCACTTGAGGGTGAACCCCAGGCCCCCCAGATAGACCGGGCGGGAGACGGCCGGCCAGGCGGTCGACTCCTCCGCGACCGTCACCGCCCCCGGGTACCGGGCATGCACGATCTCGTTCATCCGGCGCAGGAAGGCGATCGCCTCCAGGTTCTCGTTCCCGCCGAACTCGTTCGGGATCCATTCTCCGGGGTTTCTCGAATAGTCGAGGTAGAGCATGGAGGCCACCGCGTCCACGCGCAGCCCGTCGACATGGTATTTCTCCAGCCAGAACAGGACGCTCGAGAGGAGAAAGTTCGCCACCTCCCGGCGGCCGTAGTTGAAGATCAAGGTCCCCCAGTCCCGGTGCTCCCTCTTCCTCGGGTCCGCGTGCTCGTAGAGGTGCGTCCCATCGAAGAATGCGAGTCCGTGGGCGTCCTTCGGGAAGTGGGCGGGGACCCAGTCGATGAGGACCCCGATCCCCTCCCGGTGGCAACGGTCGACGAAGGCCATGAAGTCGTGCGGGGGACCATGGCGGGAGGTAGGGGCGAAAAACCCAAGCGATTGATACCCCCACGAGCCGTCAAAAGGATGCTCCGTGATGGGGAGAAGCTCGATGTGTGTGTATCCCATCTCCCGGACGTAGGGGGCGAGATCGTCCGCCAGTTCCCGGTACGAAAGATAGCCGGGGATCTCCCCTTCCTTCCGCTTCCACGATCCGAGGTGGACTTCGTAGACCGCGATGGGCTCCTCCAGAAGATTCCCCGTGCGCCTGCGGGCCATCCACTCGTCGTCCCCCCAGGAGTACCCGTCGATGTCACAGACGATCGAGCCCGTCCGGGGCGGGTGTTCGTACCGGAAGGCGTGCGGGTCGGCCTTGAGGAACAGATCCCCCGTCTCCCGGGAGCGGATCTCGTACTTGTAGATCTCCCCCTCGCAAAGCCCGGGGATAAAAATCTCCCAGACGCCGCACTCCCCTCGGTTGCGCATCGGGTGCCGGCGGCCGTCCCAGTGGTTGAAATTTCCCACCACGGACACCCGCCCGGCGTTGGGGGCCCACACGGAAAAGGCGACCCCGGCCACCCCCCCCATCTCCGTGAGGTGGCTCCCGAGCTTGCGGTACAGCTCGAGATGGGTCCCCTCCCCGAGCAGGTGGATGTCGAAGTCGGAGAGGACGCAGTCGAACCGGTACGGGTCCTCCTGCTGCCAGCGGTGGCCTTCGTCGTTTTCGATCTCGAACCGGTAGGGAAACAGTTCCTCCCTGCCGGGGAAGATCGCCTCGACGATCCCCGCGGGGTGCAGCCGTCTCATCTCCGTGCGGTCCTCCTCTTTGCCCGGGGGAGCGAGCACGAATGCGCGGGCTGCGTCCGGGAGGATCGCGCGGATGGCGATTGTTTTCCCTGACGGCAGCGAGACGACGTGGGGACCGAGGACAGAAAACGGGTCCCAGTGCCGGGCTTCTGCGAGCCGCTCGATGTCTTCCTGGCTTACGGTTCCCGTCATGTCGTCTATTGTATCGGAAAACAACCCTCCTTCGGCAACGTCAGGCACGGAGGCAGAGAAGGAGTGCCGTGCGGCAGAAACAAACCGGGCCCTCCCGCGGGAGGGCCCGGTACGATGCACATATGGATGGGAACCCTTCCCCTACTGGCGGACCTGGAAAGACGTTTCCTGGCGGTCCGTGCCGGTGGCCTGGGAGGCGATAGAAGCGATGACGCGGTATTTCCCGGGGGCCGCGTTGGCCGGCAAGGTGATCGGGACCGTGCTTTTCCAGGTTCCTCCTTCGCGAGAGACATCGATCGACGTCTGGCCCACCGAATTGCCGTTCAGTAAAATCTCCCGGGTCTCTCGGACGAGGACCTGCATGTCGGCAGTAGGAGTGAGGACGGCGTAAGTCAGGTTGATGTTCACCGTTTCCCCGGGGGACAGGGCGGAGGGATTGGCCCGGACCGTTTCGATCTTGATCTGGGCCCCCTGGGCGGGGGAATAGCGGTAGTCTTGGGTAGTCTGTAGGCGATCCTTCTCCTGTTGATCGAGGTAGTGGCCGACCGCCCCGCCGGCCAGACCCCCGAGGAGTCCGCCGATCAACGCTCCCCGTTTTCCCCCGATGAGCCCCCCGAC
>JBAULH010000128.1:0-1838 GCA_049578085.1 Candidatus Deferrimicrobiaceae bacterium | reverse complement strand
TCCACCGCATAAAACCAGCGGGATAAAAAGGCGCGCAAATTCCGAGGAATGAGAAGTAGTTATCGTACGCCGCAGTGACTGGCCCTGTTAAATCGGCTCTGCCGTCTCGCGCAGCGAGAATTTAACAAGGCGGGGAATGCAGCGCAACGCAAAAGCTGAACTATTTACGAAGCCATCAAACTTAACAAACCATGAATACAATAGACACCCTTAATTCGCTTAATTCGGCTGATCCGGAACTGTTTCAATCGGTCAAAACATTATTGGATCATAAAGCCGTATCCGTGTCAAATGAAGATGTCGCCATTTTGGTGGAAGAGACACTGTGGGCGTTGTCTCTGGAGATATCCTTCGGACAGTCTGTGGCAAAAGGCTATGCGGACCTTATTGGAGAAGCGAGTTCGGAAAATTTTAATCGCTATCGGGAACTCATCCGCCACTTCGGTCACAAAGGACCGACATTGGGACGCATTATGGCCGAACATCTTGTGCCGGTATTAAAACACTGTGATTCCAAATTTTTAAAGCGTTATTTGAAAACTTTAATGACGATGCAAAGTAAGGGAACCTACACCCTGAAAGATCCCCTTGACGAACTATCGAAATTATTAAATGAAAAGGACCTTGACTCTGCATATGCCTATGTTGATCTTCTGGGCGACACGTTTTCAGGAGAAATGTCCTATGTTCAGTGCCAGAATTTTGCATATAATATTCCCCGTGCCATACGATCTTTTTCTGTATCAAGACGAGTCTGGCAAATCAAACAGCTTCATCGGGTGATAAAAGCCGACCATCGCCTGTTCGATCCTTTTTTGCTTGGAATGAAAAAAGGCTTGTATCTACTTTCCCAAGAGGCTCTGAACGATTTTGTTTCCTTGACATTAAACAAATTAAATCAAAGATTTAAACTGGCCGCAAAATTTTTATCGTTGGAATCGAAACTCGGCATCGACACATATTCAAACATGCAGGTAACGGTTTCGCTTTCCGAAATTCGACAACAGCTCAACAACTATCTGCAGGCACGTACCAGCCTGTCAATATCCGTAAAATCACTGTCAAATTTGCCGGATCCAATATACAAGGCCTGTGGCCAGCAAACTTTCGCCTGTTCAGATGGAAAATTTATTTATCTGCCCGATGAAATCAGCAAGTTTTTGACAAAAGACGAAAACAAAAAACTATATAAATGCCTTACGCGACTCGAAGCCGGACTCTATGAATTCGGTACCTTTGACTTTGATCTGGAAAGAGCAACAAAAAAATGCCTTAAATTTAAGGGGATTAAGGTTCAGAGTTCCGAGTTGAATTCCATATTAAACACTGAACATATTTCTGATCTGAAGCGTTTTTTTTTGGTGTTTCCGATCCCGGAGTTGGCAGACGATCTTTTTACCACTTTCGAGCACGGCCGGATACAGTTTCTGCTCAACAGACACTATCCGGGACTCATCCGGCAGACCCTGCCAGTGCTTCAACAAGAGGCCCTGGATATGATCAAACAGAAAAAGCATTGGGATGCTGTTTTTCTTTTGTATCTCAAGATCGCTCTTAATATTACCCTTCATAAATACGTTGATCTTGATAAGAAAACAGCAGCCTTTATAAAACAGATGGACATACAGTTTAAAACGTCAATGTCTGCGGACCATTCGGTAGAAACCTGTGCCGAGCTGGTGACCATGGCCTATCCATATGTCGACATTCTTTTAAAATCCTCCGAAATACTTGAAATATTGGAAAAAAATTACAATCCCATTCCGACCCCATTTGGATGGAAAGTTCGACCCGATCTTTTTTTCATGTCCCACCTCAATTTTGAGCAAATGGCAGCG
>JBAULH010000127.1:0-12771 GCA_049578085.1 Candidatus Deferrimicrobiaceae bacterium | reverse complement strand
TGTCCACCCAGACGCCGAAACGGCAGCACCGGCTCCGGCACAGGTCGAGCCGGCAGCGGTCGGGGAACTTCGCGGAGAATACGAGCGGGTCGATCTTCATGAAGAAACCTCTTGAATTGGTCTTCGGACAATTATACTTGCTTTCTCCGTTCCGGGAGAACTCCTTCTTTGCACGGTGATGATTTTTTTTATTCCCTTTTCTTGGAGGCTTCCTAGGGGATGTACACGGTTCCGGATGGGAAGGGTCGACACCTTGCGCAAGCGGAGCAACCCGTATCAAATAAGCGGGGTTTGATATATAATTGACACCGATATTCGGCCCTCATCCAACCCGTTCACTTCCCGTCCCCGCTTTGAAGCGGGGAATCGCTGGCTGCTCTATGGATACGGATCGTGGGAAATGACGATCCCATTCGTGTCTCGCGGAGAAAGGGAATGGCCGAAGCTCCCCCGAAGGAACAGTTCCTGAATAAGGTCCTGGACAGCATCACCGACCCTCTGGTCATCTACGACCACAACTACCGAATCGTGATGGCCAACCAGGCCCTGGCGAGGACCTACCAGGTCGACCTCGATAAAATGATCGGTAGAAACTGTTATGAGGTGTTTCACGGCCGCAGCAGCGTGTGCGAGGAATGCCATATCGGGGATGTCTTTCGCACCGGGGAGTCGCAGAGGAGGGAAAAAGTCGTTCCTTTGCCGGGCGGTCGTCTCAGGCATTGCGAGATCCGCGCGTACCCCGTGAAAAATGCCGAAGGAACCGTTATCCAGGCTATCGAGTACGGCCGGGACATCTCGGAACGGAAGGGCCTCGAATATCAGATCAAGGCATCGGAAGAGAGATATCAGACCATCGTGGAGATCGCCCGGGAGGGGATCTTCATCGCCGACGGGGAAGCTCGGGTGACCTTCGCGAACAGACGGCTGGCCAGCATGTTGGGGTACCGTCTCGACGAGATCATGGGCCGGTCGCTGCTCGATCTCATAGACGAAGACTCGAAGACCGCGGTGAAAGAGCAGCTGGGCCGTCGCCGGAAGGATTCGTCGGACGCATACGAACTAAGCTTCCGGAGCCGGGACGGCACATATCTCGTCGGCCTGGTATCGGCTGCGCCTCTCATGGTCGATGACACGTTCCTGGGGTCCGTAGGAATAGTCACGGACATCACCCGGATGAAGGAGGTCGAATCCGAGCTGCGCTCGGCAAAGGAATTCAGCACTAAGATCATCAACAACATCACCGACAATCTCATCGTCGTCGATCCCCGGACCCACCGCATCGTGCAGGCAAACACCTCCTTCCTCGCCCGGGTCGGGCACAGCATGGATACGGTGCTCGAACTGCCGTGCTTCGAGGTCATGCTGAACCGGAAGACCCCCTGCTGGGAGGACGGGATCCATTGCCCCGTCCGGGAAACGGCGGCAGGCAAGCGGCCCTCCCAGTGCGACAAGGTGTACCCCAATGCCGAGGGCCAGGAACGGATGCTCCACATCCATACCTATCCCCTTATCGGCGGCACGGGGGAGGTGGAACTCATCATCCGGATGGAACGCGATGTCACCGAAAAGCGGAAAATGGAGGAGGCCCTGACCTTCCGCTCCAAGGAACTGCAAAAGACCCAGCAACAGCTCGAGACGCTCTTCGAGGTTTCGCGTCGCGTGGGGGCCGAGAGCTCCCTGCACGGGCTCGTCCATATGATCCGGGACTTCGCGGAAGAGATCTTCCCCGGTTCCGATCCGAAGTTCCTGCTGCTCGAAACGGGCGCCAACCGGTTCCTGTTCTGTGAGGGAAGTCATCCCGACACAATTCATCCTCTGCAGAGCCTGCAGGGGCATCCGGACGAGGAAAGGATCGTCTCGGAACTGGCCCGTTATATCCGGACGATCAAGGATCCCCGGGTCCAAACCTCCGCGGACGGCAAGGACCTGCACCCCCCGATCCGAAGGATCGCGGAGGGCTACCCGAGCTGGTTCGGCCTTCCCGTCATCGTCCGGCAGGATTGCATCGGGTTCTTCCTCCTCGGATCGAAGACGAAAACGATTTACTCCCCGGACGATCTGCGCTTCTTCCAGGCCCTGTTCGCCCAGATCGCCGGGCACATCCGGAGCCTGATCCTCCACGAGACGGAGATCATGCGGTTCCGCGGGGAACCCGAAAAAACCGTTTCCCGCGGGGAAATCATTGGACAGAGCAAGAAGATACAAGATATTTACGACCTGATCGACCTCGTGGCCACGTCCGACGCAACCGTTCTCATCACGGGGGAGAACGGCACCGGCAAGGAGCTGGTGGCCCGGGCGATCCATCGGCAGAATGTCGGCCGCAAGGGACCATTTGTGGTGGCCAACTGTTCGGCGTATTCACCGAGTCTTCTGGAAAGCGAGCTGTTCGGCCATGAAAAGGGGGCCTTCACCGGGGCGATCCGCCAGAAAAAGGGGAGGATCGAGCGGGCCAAGGGCGGGACGCTGTTCCTCGACGAGATCGGGGACATCTCCCTGGCCACCCAGGTCCTCCTCCTGAGATTCCTGCAGGACCACTGTTTCGAGCGCGTGGGGGGAGAGGAGACGATCGAGGCAAACGTCCGGGTGCTGGTGGCGACCAACCGGGACCTGCTCCAGGAGGTCAAGGAGGGACGGTTCCGGAACGACCTCTATTACCGGTTGAACGTCTTCTCCATCCACCTCCCCCCTTTGCGCGAACGCAAGGAGGATATCCCGATCCTCTCCCGTCATTTCCTCGCCAGGTCCAGCGGGAACGAAGGAAAAGCCATTCCGAGAATCTCCTCGGACGCCATGCAGGCGCTGATGGATTACCACTGGCCCGGGAATGTCCGTCAGTTGGAGAACGCCTTAAGCTACGCCGTCATTCTCTGCCAGGGCGAGGAAATCACGATGCGGTATCTGCCGTCGTTTCTCAAGGAATCCATCGGGGACTCTACCGAAATCTCCCTTGGCGACATGGAGCGGAGGATCATCCTGAGGGCGCTGGAAGAATCGTCCTGGAACAAGCACGAGACGGCCCGCCGCCTCCAGGTGAGCCGAAGCACCCTGTACAGCAAGATCCGCCGGTACGGCCTAGAGAAGAATCCCGGGACCGGCTGATGGAAAGAGGGTTGGGGGGGGCCGATTTCGTACACCCTCGGGAAAGCGTGACCTCCCTACGATACAAGAAAATTCTGCCGGTGTGGGGGTCCGATGTCGTACATCCCCGGCATCCCTCCTTGACGGCTTCCTCGCTGTCGTGTTCCTGCTCAACCAGTCGATAGCCCCACGATAATCCACGGAGAATCAGGCACCGTCCCCCGCGAGTCACGAGGAATCCCCCCTCTGGCACGCTTCTTGTTATATACAACATAGTTTTAGCACTGCATCAGGTCCATACAGATGACTCGAAAGCGGATGCGGTCGTCGACGGTGTTCATCCGACAGGATGGCTATCGGCGGACGGGACCCTGACAGGGCGTCTTAGGAAATCGGCAGGTGCGCACCGCGTTGGAAGGAGAAGCGCCATGGATCTCAATCTGACAGGGACAGAAGTTCATGTGCTCAGGGAGACCCTGGAGACCGTCATCTTCGAAATGGAGAGGAAAATCAACGGTCTTGCAGACTCGGGAGCCAGAAAGGAACTTGGGAAGAACAGGGACGCCCTTTGGTCCATCAAGGACAAACTCCCCGCCGGACTG
Organism: Candidatus Deferrimicrobiaceae bacterium; assembly: GCA_049578085.1. Classification (GTDB taxonomy): domain Bacteria; phylum Desulfobacterota; class Deferrimicrobia; order Deferrimicrobiales; family Deferrimicrobiaceae; genus CSP1-8. The sequence goes on along the minus strand of JBAULH010000127.1, from coordinate 9,088 downwards.
AGCGAGACGGGGTAGCAGCGCAGGTCCGCGACCGCCATCCGTCGTTTCCGGGAGGACGGCAATCGGCAGACGCGAGGGGGGTCCCTGAACATCGGTCATCCCCGCGAGGAGGCGACCGTGTCATGAAAGAGGCCACGATCCATATCGTCGACGGGAAGGCGGACGATATCCATTTCGACGGACAGGAAGGAGTGGGTATCGACGCTTTCCTACTAATAACGCACCGGAGGAATGTCGAGGAGGGACATTTCCTGGCTTTTGGAAACAGCGAAAAGGTGGGGAAGATGCTCTACAACTTCTATGTCAACTGTCTCAGAAACGATTACCAGGAGCTTGGGGAGACCCTGGAGCAGGTGGCCCGTGACATTCTCGAGGTGGCCAAGGCTGCCCGCGGGCGGCCGTGGCTGCAGGAGAAGGTAAGGGTAGAGCCCATCAATTGATTGATGAAAGAGGGGGCCCGGGCGAACAGGCAATCGTAACGGGGGAAAAAGGGGGTGATGCCCGGAACGTGCACGCAGGAAAGGTGTTTACAAGATGCGGTTCAGTTACAGAAGGGGGGTTTTGAAGGAGGGTTTCAGTAAGGATTCCGATCCAAGCTTATTTCGGCAAACCACTCCTGTGACGAAAGAATGGGAGGTCAAACGATGGCGAGAGAGAAAAAGGAAGTGGAAATCAAGAGCCGGGCCGATACCATTCCGTTGACGAGTCCCGATGTCAGGCCCTGGCCCGTGACGCCGCCCCCTCCGCCCGAGGAAGTCACGAAGGTCTACGAAAAGCGGAAGGCGGGAGAGTTCGGGAAATGGTGCGAGGACAATCTGAGGTTCGAATACGGTTTCGGAAAACAGGAGGCGCTTCAAGGATTAAAGGTTCTCGACATCGGCCTCTGGAGGATGGGGCACAAGTTCGCCTCCTCCCTGCTCGGCGAGGCGGGAGCCGAGGTGGTCTGCATCGAACCGCCCGGGGGGGACCCGCTGAGGAAGCTGACCCCCTTTGGGAGGGAAGAGTACATGCTCACCGACAAGGAGACCGGGGAGAAGTGCGGACTCGACTTCATCAGCGAAATGGTGAACAAGTACTCCGTAACGCTGAACGTCGAGACCAAGGAAGGCCAGGAGCTTTTCAAGGCACTTGCCGTGCACGCAGACGTCATCGTCGATGGGCATCTCCCCGGCTATATGGACAATCTCGGGATTGGGTACAGGCAGATCTCCCGGATCAACCCGAGGGCCGTCTACTGCTGGGTGGGCGTCCGCGGCTCGTGGGGCTCCTACAAGGACAGGGTCTCCAAGCACGGCCAGTGGGAGCTCGAGCCCTTTGCCCAGTGCACGAATTCCTTCGTCCACAACACCGGCTTCCCCCAGGACCAACTCCCCAGGGGGAAGGGGGGCGACCCCACCCGGTCGGGGCTCTGGATCAACGACTACTGCGCCGGCGAGCAGGCGGCGGTCAACATCCTGGCGGCGCTCTACTGGAGAGATATGTTCAGCGGAGAAGGGCAGTTCATCGAGTCCACCGGGGCCGAGACCTATTTCGACATCCTCGATTTCGACATCAGCTGGTACGGTTTCAACGCCAGCATCAAGGCGAGAACCGGAGCCTGGGACCCCAACCTCAACCAGTACGAGTGGAACCCGTGCAGGGACGGCTACATGATGATCGGCGGCCAGAGCGACCGGCTCTGGTACCGGATCGGCATGTGCATCGAGCGGGACGATCCGCAGTTCGGCAGGCTGATCCATGAAGACCCCTTCCTCAAGGAGGTGGGGGCAAGAAACGCCCTGCACGCACTGATCAAGACCTACACCCTGACCACCCGGTGGCTGCGGAACATCAACAGGATCGAAGCGGAGGAGAAGCTGCTGCAATATGAAATCGCCGCCGGGCCGATCCTCTACACCGACGAGGTCGCCGAGTTCCCGCACTTCAAGTACCGCCCGTGGATCTACACGACCGAGTCCGACTACGGCACGATCCTCTACGGGACATCGCCGAACGCCTACCAGATGAGGACCCCACACCGGCTCAAGTGGATGGGGAGAAGGCTCGGGAAGGATACCAACATGATCTACCAAAGGTATGCCGGCCTCGGCCCGACGAAGGTCGACGAACTCAAAGAGAAGGGGGTGATCTAGATGGCGAAAGACCCCAGAGAGACAAGGATCGAGGATCTTCCTGGCCCCAAAAGCAAGGGAGAGCTAGAAGAGATGAAGATGCCCTACGAGGAGTATTGCCGGAAGGCGTTCGCCCCCGGCCACGAGTGGGCAAAGCCCAATGCGCTCGCGGGGATCCGGTGGCTTTCCTGCACCGGGTACATCTTCACGCCCCACTCGGCGGCCAACCTGGCCGAGCTCGGGGCCGACGTGATCAAGATCGAGATCCCGAGGATGGGGGACGCCATGCGGCACACCTCCCCGTTCAACGAGGCGTACCTGTACCCCCTCCACGACACGAGGCCGATGACCGGCACTGGTTTCGGCTTCATGAACGCGAACTCCAATGAGAGATTCCTGAGCATGGACTACCACATTCCGGATATGGTGAAGATCTTCTATCAGCTCGTCAAGATGAGCGACGGCCTGACGGAGAACTACCGGCCCGGAACCCTCGACCGGTGGAAGATGAGCTACCGGTTTCTCCAGGAGATGAACCCGAGGTTCATCTACGTGTGGGGCGGCGGCTTCGGATACGGGCCGAAGGTCTTCGGCGGCTCCTACGACATCCTGGGCCAGGCCCACGCGGGGCTCGCCTCCCTCACGGGGATGCACGAGTACATGGGCGGGCACGCCACCAAGCACTCCAACTGGTGCATCGACTGGATGTCCGGCACCATGATCTCCTACGGGGTCCTGGCCTCCATCCACTGGAGGAGGAAGACGGGCCTGGGCACCATGATCGAGTTCTCCCAGGTCCAGACCCCGACCCGGATCTCCGGGTATACCTTCCCGCTCTACAACCGGTTCGGGATCGTCCGCCAGCGGTGGGGGAACTGGGACACCCAGTTGTGCGCCCACGGGATCATCCTGTGCGGAAAGTCCGATTTTCCCGATGCGCAGAACCCCCAGGACAAGCACGATGCCCGGTACGTGATGGTCTCGGCCTTCAACGACCCGGACTTCAAGGAACTGTGCGACATCACCAAGCTCAAGGATCTCTACGGGAAATACAAGGCGCACAAGGACCGGGTGGAAGCCCGGCCCCAGGTCGAGATCTACACGGCCCTGGAGAAGTGGGCCGCCGACAAGACCCGGACGCAGGTCGTCAAGATCCTCACCGACGCGGGCATCCTGGCCTCCCCCGTGATGAACGACCGGGAGGTCTACGAATGCGAGCACTACCGGGAGAGGGGGACCATCCGGTGGCTGGACGATCCCCTCTACGGAGACGTCCTGATCCAGAGCGGCCACAGCGTGGGGATGATGAACAAGACCCCGAGGAGAACCAACTGGATCTGGAGGCCGGTGGGCGCCGACAACGTCGCTATCTACCGTGACCTGCTCGGCATCCCGTTGAGCCAGATCGAAGAGTGGTACAACAAAGCCTGGGTTTAATAAAAAAAGGAGGGATCCCCGTGGCGGATGTCATTTGGTGTAAAAAAGTAGTGGGTGGAAAACCGTGCAACACGGTGAACTACCTGGATCCCTATTGCTTCTGGAACTGGGAGGGGAAGACCAACTGCGCGGAGTGCGGGACGGTCTATTACATCCACATGATCCAGGGGCACATGTACAGGGGACCGGAGGAAAAACCGGGCGAGAAGCCGGACATGAGTCCGCTCTATGCGGACAAGCCGCTCGAAGGGTACACGTATTATTTGCCGGGCGTCAAAGGCAGAACGAGGCCCTATGAGTGCCTGCCCAGGCATATCTATCTGGGCAAGGCGGACATGGTCAAGTTCAGCATCCGGGGGAAGCCCGTTCGTGGATGGCGTCCTCAGCCGCCGAGCGGCGGGCTGGCCGGTCAGTTCCCGTACAAGTGGGACATCCAGAAGCTCTCCCCCGAGGTATGGAAAGAATACCAAGAGAAAAAGAAAAAGGGCGAAGTCAAAGAGTGGTGAGAGAAAGGAGACGCTAAATGGTGGATAAGGCGAAACTGACGCCCGAAGAATTTCTGGCCACGGTTCTTGTTCCGCAGTATGGGCGGGAGACCGGGCATATCTGCTGGGATTGCAAACACTTGAAGCCGGTTCTGAAGGACTCCAAGTTCCCGCCCGCAGACATCATCGGCTGGTGCACGATGATCCACTGGCCCTTCTACTGGTGCATCACGGATTTCAACGTCGTCAAGAAGTGCTACGCCATGGAAAAGGGGATCTATACCCCGAAGAAGTTTTAGCCCATGGAAGAAAACGTTCGCAAGGAACTGGAAACGCTCAAGGGGATGGTGCTCAACTGGAAAAAGGATTATCTCGGTTGGGCGCCCCCCGACGGGGGATGGGAGTATCTGCCTCGAGAGCTCCAGGAGGAGATCGATACCCACATCAGCCCGTATATCCGAAGAATGTGGGAGTGTGAGTATCTCAGTCCATCGGAGATTCGGGAATTCATGGAGAGCTGCTACGCGCAGGTGGAGGACCTTCGCAACACGTTGGAAGAAATGGAGGCAAAGCAGCGATCCGCAAAAGGAGGATAAACATGCCCGAGAAATGCCGTGTGGGGGTCTGCGGGTTCGACCCTATGCTCGTGAGAGGATACGTGAAGACGGGGGAGCGAGGCCTGTGGTGGCACATGTCGGATGAACTGTTCGAAGAACTCGGTGTCAAGCCAGGGACCCCGGTCTCGGGGAAGATCCTCGCGATTTACGATTGTGATGCGAAAAAGATCGCCACCCCGAATGAGGCCTTCAACTGGAAGACGTCCAAGGAGTCGGGCCTTGCCGTCCTTCTGCCGTCGGAGGCGATCAGCAAGCACAAATTGACGGCATTCCATTTCCTGGAACTCCTCGTGGAAAAGATCGGCGACAAAGAGGTCTATCCGGGGAAGGAGCAGATGAGCATGAAATGGTGGCCCGACGCGAAAATGAAGCTCGAATACAAGGTGGGCTATATCGAATGAGGCCCGGGGAAATCCCGGCGGCGGGGCTTCACGCGATCGCCGGGATTTTTCCTCCCCCTCCTCATCCCCCTCTCCCGGTCGGGCCGTCCGGGGGAGGGGGTCATTTATGGGGGGGGTGTTTTGGCACCGATCATGGAAAGGGGCCGGGGGGATATGACAGAGAACGGGAAAACCACGCACGAGGAGGAGACGAAGGATTCCGATTGGCAGTCTCTATCGGGTCTTCTTGACGCGGCGGATCCGTTTTTCGAAAACGTTCTCTTCCTGCCTGGATACGCACTTTCCTCGAACGTTTACGTCGTCGAGGGAAAGGGTCTCTCGATCGTCGATCCCGGAAACGATTACCTGGCTTTTATCGATCTCTTCCGGCTGGGGTACAAGCCGACGGACGTGAAACAAGTGTTCCTTACCCACGGCCACCGAGACCACGCGATGGGGGTGTTCGAGCTCCTGAGATCGTATCCGGCCATCCTGGAAAACGGTGGTTTCGAGCTCATCCTCCACGAAGCGAGCCCCTCCGAGCTCAAAGACATGGTCAGGAAATCCGGTTGCCGCGTCACGGAGGTCCGTGGCGGAGAAACCCTGGAGATCAGCGGTCTTGACTGGGAAGTGATCCACACGCCGGGGCATACCATCGATGGGATCTGCCTCTATCATCCCCCGAGCAAAACCGTCTTTTCCGGGGATACGGTGCTGCCCCACGCCATGGCCGAGCCGGATGAAGATGCCGGAGGAAGGCTGGATTACTATTTGTTCGGAATCAGGGCATTGCTCAGAAAGGACATCCAAAATGTATTGCCAGGTCATGGACTCCCCGTGGTTTCGTCGGGCAGAAAGGTCATCGAGGAGACGTACGAAGGCCTGATGATGAAAATCATCGGGGTCGAGGCGAAGGCGAAAACCCCGTGGATCGAGGGAGCCACAGCACTTGCCCAAAGGGGGCTCCTGGAGGAAGCGGTTTTCTGCTGCGACAAGGAGATGGGTACCCATCCGGAAAACCTCATGGCACTCCAGCTGAAGGCTTTCAGCCTCAATGACCTCGGACGGTTTCAGGAGGCGCTCGAATCCCTGGATCGATTGGAAGCACTCCGCGTACAGGAAAAAGGGGATCTTTTCGTACTTGTCGGGAAGGGGTACGCGCTGATGGGGCTTGGCAGGTACGAGGAAAGCATCCCATATTTCGACGAGGCGCTGCAGGTGGCCCCCGGCATGAAAGACGCGTTGATCTACAAGGGGATGGCTCTCTATCTTGCCGGGAACTACGATGCGGCGATGGAGATCGAACATTTCCGGAAGGAATTCGTCGGCAGATTCAAGGAGGCACTGCTCAAGAAAAAGAGGCCGGCGAGTTCATCGGACGCGGCAGGAAAACAAGAGAAGTCCTGAAAAGTACGCGGTTCCTGCGCGTCTCGCGACCCCGAACGGTGTTCCCTTGAGGAGGGGTTTCCTGGACATGATCTCGGCAGAAGAAACGGAATGAAAAGAACACGTCTGCACATCGAACCCGCTCGGTAGCGGGACGGGTTCCAAGGAATTTGCCGACAGGAGATTCCCGCGTGTTCCTACGATTCGCCACGGAAGGCGATTTGAACGGAATCCTGGAGATCGAGAGACTCTCCTTCCCGACCGGGAGGCAATGGGACCGCAGCGATTTCCAAAATGCTTTGAGGGATCTGTTTCTCGTCTCCGGGGAGAAAGAAATATCCGGTTTTCTGATCGTCTGCTGCTGGGAAAAGGAAAGAAGGGCGGCCATTTTGCGAATCGCGGTGCACCCCGATTATCGGGGCCGGGGGATCGCTACGATTTTGATCGAAGAGGCAATCGAGAAACTTCGGGAAATGGATATTCGGGAAGTTGAACTGGACGTGGATGTCGTAAAACGAGGGGCGATACAACTCTACGAGGCGCTTGGGTTCAAAATCGCCCGAGGCATTCCCATGGATGAAAACAACACGATGAGCAATGATAACGGAAGTTACTACATGATGAAGATGGACATCGACCAACCATGAGGGGCCGGATCGTTTCCTGGTGCGGTTTGGGAACGCCGCGCCCGGCATGATCCGTCTCGGACTTCCCAGGGGAGTTCTTCCTTTGGGGAGTCCCCCGCGGATGACGTTCGATCAAGGGATGGGACATGGAAAGACCGTACCGATGTCCGGTTTGCAACGCCCCGCTGGAAGAGGATAAGGATGCGGGGTTCAAGATCCCTCCGCAATGCCCCTATGTGGGCACCGTCTACCCGGAATTGAGCGCGCTGCACGACAAGCTCTATTTCGGGAAATGGAGAAAAATGGAAGCCGACCCCAACGATATCAAACGGGGGTACGCAAAACTGGGTCGACTGCTCTCCATGATGAAGGAGGTCGTCGTGAGAGAAAACGTCGAGCCGGCCCGGCAGGACATCCGGAAGGCCGAGGAAGCGTTCGCCATGGCAGACCCGGACGAAGACCCGTATTCCTCCATTACATACATGGACCAGGCGCTTTCCTATATCCATCACGCGATCAACGATCTGCTTAAGGAAAAGAAGGCGAAGCTTCATTCCCCCGCGGACTACGAACGGCATTACGACGTCATTCTCCCCTTCAAAGAGGATTGGTAGGGTTTTCGTTGGTCGAGGAAAAGGCCGAAGGCTTTATGCCCGGGGCTCCCCCTTCTGTCGGGCTCCGTGCACGTGGGTCCGGCCGGATATCCCGGGAAACGGCAAAGGGCTCCTTCGGGAGCCCTTTTCGCAAGGTGTTTCTCCCGGCCCAACCGGTTGGGGTGGGGTGGCCGGGCCGGCTGAGATGGAGGAGGTTTATCACCATCTCAGCCTGTGGGTTCATGACGAGACTCGAGAGCGGTGCAAGCCGGTCGAAATCGTTCGTGTGGGCGGTGCTGCAGAGCAAGAGGTATGAAACACGCAGCCGGGGGTTCCGTTTTCCCTTGACAGTTATGAGCATATGCTTATAATTTATATTGAGGTGTCATTATGCCCAGACCACAATGTTGCCGACGAATTGCCGGGAGACCGATCGCGCCCGTCTTTCATCCGGCAGGGGTCCCGGCATGCGATCGGGTCGAGATCATCCTCACGCTTGACGAGTTCGAAGCCATCCGACTGGCCGACCTGGAAGGGCTGTACCAGGAGCAGGGCGCGGAGCGGATGCACGTTTCACGCCCGACCTTCGGCCGTATCCTGGGGACCGCCCACCGCAAGGTCGCCGAGGCTCTGGCCCACGGCAAGGCCCTCAAGATCGAAGGCGGAACCATCCGCGTGGAACGGCCGCGTTCGCCCCGTTGCGAGTGTCCCCGGTGCCGTCGTACGGGAAAGGTCGCCGGCGTGGTGGAGAAATCGGCGGCGAGGAATGCGGAAGAACCCCCTTGCCGCGGCATGCGGCGGCGACGGATGGGCGGCAGGAACCATTGAGTTATGCGTGAAGTCAACCCCCCATCAGGAGGAAACGTCATGAACATCTGTATCCCCATCACCCGGGACAACGGCCTCCAAAGCCCCGTGAGCCCGCACTTTGGTTCGGCGCCGATCTTCATGATCGTCGACACGGAAAACGGGAGCTGCCAGGCCATCGCGAACCGCAATCTCCACCATGCCCACGGTATGTGCGAGCCGCTCGCAACACTCGCAGGGCAGAGCGTGGACGCCATGGTGGTCGGCGGTATCGGGATGGGAGCCCTCGGCAAGTTGAAGGCGGCAAGTATCCGCGTCTTCTTTTCGGAACATCCGACGGTCGAGAAGACGGTGGCCGCTTTCCAGGCCGGCCTGTTACGGGAGGTGACTCCGGCGACAGCCTGCGCGCATCACGGAAACGGGCCTCACGAACACGCTTGGGAAGGGAGCAGGAAAGGTGCTCCCCATGGCCCTTGCGAAGGCTCAGGCGAAATGGGGTCGTAATCCGGTATCCCCCAAGGCGTTATATGGAATGTTGTTGCCGCTCCACTTCGAAAGATCCGTTCGATGCCCCGCATCGAGCCGCTCCCGGATCTCGTCAAGCTGGCCTTTGAGGGCCCCGGCCTACTTTTCCTCGCCGCGGTCC
>JBAULH010000126.1:0-1945 GCA_049578085.1 Candidatus Deferrimicrobiaceae bacterium | reverse complement strand
TCTCAATTATGGACGCAGTGAAAATTTCTGGGAGGATTTGGCCCGCCGCATTGGTGCACGGTTCATGGATGGTTTCCCTTCCCTTGCATATCAGTGCAGACGTACCTTAGCGCTTTGGACGGGCATCCAGGTGCCGCCCGAGGAATTTATAAAAGCTCTTGATGAAAAGCTATAAGTACATGTATTCGTAAATACGGTAACGTATTTATATCGTATTAATGAATTAGATCACGAAGATTTAATTTTCGACGGGAAGTAAAACAGTGAACACACTCCCCTTTCCGGGTTCGCTTTCTACATCGATGAATCCGCCCATGGAATCCAAAAGCCCTTTGACGATGGGTAGCCCAAGACCGGTTCCGGTGATATATCTGGTTTTATCGTCTTTTACCCTGTAAAACCTATCAAAGATCTTATTCAAATATTTGTCGGCGATACCAAATCCATTGTCTTTAACCCTTACGCGAGAGTTGATTCCGGCCATATCAACCGTTACGATAATTTCTCCACCCTCTTGTGTATAATTGATGGCATTGGTAACAAGATTTCCAAAAATACTTTCAAGTGCAATGGGATCTGCGATAAGTTCAGGGAGTTTATCTTGTGGTAGTAGAAGAGTGATAGACTGGTTCTTTTTTTGAGCCGAAGTTCTTAGAAATTCGATGATGTTCTTCAGAATCTCTTCAAGTCGAATGGATTGAGGTTCATGACAAATAATTCCTTCTTCAATACGTGAAAGATCAAGCAGATCTCCAATCAGGGAAATCAATCCCTTTGTTTTTTCCCTGGCACGGTCGAGAATATAGTGATCTTGTGCAAAATCTTCTCCCACCATGTCTTTGATGACAAGGGCGAGTTGTTCATGGATGGTGGACAAGGGTGATCGCAATTCGTGTGAAACCTTTGCAACGAATTCTGATTTTAGGTTGTCCAATAGTTTCATGGCGCTGATGTCCACAATATTGAGCACTGCTCCAAGGCATTCCTTCTTTTCTCCCAAAACCGGCTGTCCTCTGGCCATAAAATATTTCTCACCAGGGAGAGAAAACTCGTAATTCGGAATGTCGTCAAAATCCACATGTTTCCCCTGAGATATTTCAAGGACCAGGCGACAAAGGTTTTCATCGGGCAGATAGTCCTCTATCCGGTTGTCGGCTTTCACGTTGTTGTCAAGACCAAGAAGCTGTCTGAAAGCGGGATTCATCAACATCACCCGGCCTTTGGGATCGGTTACCACAACACCGCTGGGGAATGATTCAATAATGGTACGGATTCGGCTTTTTTCCGTGTCCAGATCAGACAGCGTCCTGTTTCTCTCCTGCTCAAGTCTTTTTGCCTCTTGTATAAAATTAATTTTCTCCCAGGCCCTATTAACAACGATTCGAAGCTGATCCGGTTCAAAAGGCTTGGGAATGAAATCATAAGCCCCTTGTTTCATGGCTTCAATGGCTGTTTCAACTGTGGCATATCCAGTAATCACAATAACTTGAATTTCCGTGCTCCGTTCCCGGATTCTCGCTAATACTTCCATTCCGTCCATACCCGGCATTTTTAAGTCGAGCAGCACAATGTCGATGCTGTTTTTATTTAGAATATCAAGTGCTTCATCTCCACGAGACGCCTTTTGGACCTGATAGCCAATTCGAGAAAGGATCCGTTCAGAAGCGTCACGAATGTCCTGCTCATCATCAACAACCAGTAACGTTGCGTCCGGTTTAATCTTCACTTGCATCTCCTCTATTTTCTTGAGTGCCGATGGGAAGTATTATGGAAAAGGTTGTTCCTTTTTCTGGCCTGCATTCAGCACGGATTTGTCCTTCATGATTTTCCACGATTCGGTAGGCCAGACTCAGCCCCAGACCGGTTCCTTTGCCTTCCTCTTTGGTGGTAAAAAACGGTTCGAAAATATGGGGAAGATTTTCTTCGGATATCCCCGGTCCTGTAT
>JBAULH010000125.1:0-6481 GCA_049578085.1 Candidatus Deferrimicrobiaceae bacterium | reverse complement strand
CGTCAAGAAGAAGTACCGCTACCAGATCCTCCTGAAGATGCCTCCGCGGTTCCCGGTGGGCGATTTCTTTCCGGAACTCCTTCGTCCCCTGCGCGACATCGCAAAGAAGGCCGGCGTCCGGATGGAGGCCGACGTCGATCCCTACAACCTCATGGTCTGACCCCCCACCTAAGAACAGGGACGTTCCTAAGATCTCTTTCTCCCGTGCGCGCCGGGTCCCCGGTTGCCGGCGCAGCAACCGCAGGACGAGGACAGAGTGAGGCCGGCATCCAGGGGTCCGTTCCGGAAGAGGCCGTGCACCGAGAGGGTCGATGCGCCGCTTCCGGCGAGGCGCCCGACCGAGGCGTACCCGCTGCGGTACGGTGAGGGGGGGCAACGAAGCCGGAGTGGATGCAGCGGCCCTCGAATACCGGGATCTGGGGGAATGGATCCCTGGACGCCGGAGCGCAGGCGTGCGGGTGCATCGCACGCCGAGCCACGAACGGAGCCCCCCTCCGACGAAGTCCCCCGGAGCAGCGGTATGCCGCTGCGGATGGGGGAGGTTAGCGGAGCCGGTTTGCGCCCTCCCGGATGATAGGCATACGCCGCGTTCGCCCCCGTTTGCGGGGCAGCGGTTCGCCCGGGGCTTGCGCTCCGTCGATGGCACGGGGTTTGCCCCGCATACGGCCAACTACGTAACCGAAGGAGGTCTGGCCATGCGGATGCATTACCTGTTGAATCAAGGCGCTGCACCGGAATCGAAGCTTGCGGACGTGGAAATCCACTTTGAGGAAGGGATTCTTTCCGGACTGAAACTGGTAGGATGTTCGGTCTGGCGGTCGAAGAAAGGAGAGGGTCCCACGGTGCTTGTCCCCTCGAGATCCTACGCGACCGCCACAGGGGTCCGCTACTACGAACTCCTTCGCCCCTCGGAGGAAGGGGGGACGGGGGATGAGGCAGGGGGGAAGTTCGCTGTCCGGAATTTCCGGCAGCATATCCGGGACGAATACCTGAAAATCGCGGGTTTTCCGGAGGAGAAGGAACCGCGGAAAGCGAAACCGTCCTCCGGGAGGGTATAAAACAGGAAAGGGATACAGGTAGGGGGCCGGATCGGCGCGGCACGTCCCGATCGCCCGGCTCCCGTCCCTGCTCCGAAGTCTACGGGAAGCCCATCCTCGCGAACGGGTATCCGAATCTTATCGGTAGATCGGCCGAGCAGAGCACCGTATCAGGGAATCCTGGCGCCCGAAGGGTCGACGGCGATATGAAGCGCCTCCTCCGTGGAGGTGGAAAACGCTTTTCTCGCCAGCCGCAAGAGCCCGATGATATTGTCGCCCCGTTCTTTCACGCGGCGTTCCACCACCAGACCAATGGGGACTTTCATCTTCCTGACGTAATCAACACGGAACACGGTGACGTTTCTCATAGGCGTCCCCCACCGTTTCGCCAAGAACTGCCTCTTATATTAAACAAAATGCTAGAATAATCAACAAAAAAACAGGTTTTGTTTTCGGGAGGGTCGCCCTACAATCGTTCCTTGCGCATTTCTTGCGGACGAGCCTGCCGAAAGGGTGACCGATGAAGACCAGGGATATCCATTTCCTCATCATGGTGGTCGTGATCATCGGGTTTCTCGTCATTCTCTCTATGACGGGGCGCCAGCGATTCCTGACCCGGACGCCGCCCCACCTGTCGGCCGCTTCCGACGCGGAGTGCTTCACCTGCCACGACGACGGGAAACAGATTCCGATGACCAAGGAGCACCCTCTCCGAAAAAAGAATTGCCGCCAGTGCCACCGGCTCGCGAAAAAGTAGTCGCACCCCCGGGGAAGAAGGTGGCGCCCCCGCTCGGCGCGCACGTATCGGTGGGGGGGGGGCTTGTCACCGCACCGGGCCGGGGCGTGCGGATCGGGGCGGATGTTCTTCAGATCTTTTCCAAGCAGAACACCCGCTGGATGGGGAAGGCCCTCGAGGAGGATGAGGCCGGAGCCTTCCGCGAAGAGGGCACCCGCACGGGCATCCGGACGGTTGCCATCCATTGCGCCTACCTCATCAACCTCGCCTCCGCCAAAGAGGCCGTAAGGACGCGTTCCCTCTACGCGTTGGAGGACGAAGCGTCGCGCGCGGCGATGCTCGGCGTCCCGTACCTCGTCATGCACCCCGGATCGTCGGGGGAGGACCCGGAGGAGACGGGGGAGGAGCGCATCGCGCACGCCCTGCGCACGTTCGGCCGGTTCCCCCGGGGAGTGACCCTTCTATTGGAGAACACCGCGGGGCAGGGAAACTCGATCGGCCGGACGATGGAGCAACTCCGCCGCGTGATCGACGCGTCCGGGGCGCCGTCCGACGTGGCGGTGTGCCTCGACAGCGCACACCTTTTCGAGGCGGGGTATGATATATCGGGTGACACCGGGTGGGAGGGGCTGCTCGAGGAGCTCTCCCGCCACGGGATCCTCCCGCTCGTCCGTATGTGGCATCTGAACGACTCGAAGACGGCTCTCGGCAGCCGGGTCGACCGGCATTTCCACATCGGGGATGGGCAGATCGGGCTTCCCGGATTCCGCCGCATCTTGACGTACCCGGAATTCCGCAAGCTGCCGATGGTGCTGGAGACGCCCAAGGACGGAAACGACGAATTCGAGAAGGACATCCAAAACCTGGCCGTGCTCAGGAATCTGTGCGCCGCCGGGAGGAGGAGCAGGTGAATAGGGACTACGAGGCGATCAAGGATCTGGCCAAGCATCACAAGCAGGTATTCGGGCGGATCGTCAGGTGCGAGATGTACAAGCTGGATGAGGGAAATATCCTGGCTCTCACCCGGATGCACGACGACTACCACGAAATAAATCTCGCGCTCCTCCTGGACGATGCGTACCGCATCGTGGAAGTCGCGGGAAAGATGGTCCGGATCCCCTACTCCTGCTGTGAGGAGAAACCGCTGGAGATGCTATCGGAACTTGCGGGGATCTCCGTGCTGGCACGGGGGGGCCTGAAGAAGGTGAAGGAGCGGCTCCCCCGAAACCTCGGATGCACCCACGTCTACGAGATGCTCGAGTCGACCTTTCGGGCGATCTTCGTCGGTTCCTACAGCATCGTAGACCAGCACTGGAACGGGGTGCTCTCCCTGGATCCGGAGGAGAACCGCCAGTTGGGTCTCCGGTCGCCGATCCTTGCCGATACCTGCTACGCCTTCAACCGGGCGTCCGCGGACGACGAAGTCCTGAAACGCGCCCGGAAAAAGGTCGAGGAGGCCAGCCGGAAGAGGGAGGCGATCGAGGCAGTCAAGGGAGGAAAGTGACGTCCCTTCCAACGCCCGCCGGGAACCTTTTCCGCCGCCCGGTGTTCCATTATCCCGGGGGACCTGCTCCCCGGACGCCGCCGCGTCGCGGCATCCGATATCCTGGCAAAACGAGGTGGGAGATGCGGAGACACCCGGTCTCGATCACGTTGACGATCGTATTGCTGGCAACCGTCCTTTCCTTGCCTGCCTTCTCCGCCGAATACCCTTCCCGTGTCGACCGGGTGGTGCTTTACCCGGACATGGCCGAGGTCACCCGCGTGGTCGCGTTGGACAGGCCGGAGGACACCGTCGTCCTCCCCGGGCTGACCCCCAATCTGCTGCCGGACTCTCTCTCGGCGAAAGTCGAAATCGGCGGCGCGCGGATCACGGGAGTGTCCGTCGAGGACCTGTACCGGACCGAGCCGGTGGACGAGCGCGTGAAGGAACTGGAGCGGCGGATCGAGGACCTGACAGCGCAGAAACGCCATGCAGAGGCGGAAATCCAGGCATTCCAGCGTGAAAAGAAGCTCCTGGAGCGCGGGGTTATTTCGATCTATTCCGGCGGGGAAGAGGAAACGGGGAAGGGGAAGGCGCAACCGTTGCGGTTGACCGCCGCCGAAGTGGAGGGGGCGCTCTCCCTGTACCGTGACCGCGACCAGGCGATCGACGGCATGATCTTCGACCGGGAGGGGAAGATACGGGAACTTGACAGGAAGATCCAGGCGGCCAAACAGGTGCTGGACAAGATCCGCAATCCCCGTCCGAAGCAGGAAAAGGCGGTACGGATCGAGCTGGACCGCCCTGCGAAGGGGCGCATCGCCGTCACGTATCTGGTCCCCGCAGCCGGGTTCGTTCCCCGCTACAACCTCCGGCTCCGCCCGGCGGAGGGCGACCTTGCCTTCGAGCTCGTCGGGGAGGCCTGGCAGCGTACGGGCGAGGACTGGGAAAAGGCGGCCTTCACCTTTTCGACCGCGCGTCCGGGGCGGATGGCGCAATTGCCTCCTCTTCCCCCCTGGAACATCGATTTCCCCCAGCAGCCGGTGGCCCGACCGATGGGAGGGGTTCGCGCGAAGAGCGAGCTTGCTGCGATGGACGCGGTGGAAGAAAAGGCGGCAGAACGTGCAGCGGCGGCTCCTCCGCCGCAGAAAAGATATGCATCGTTCGAGGTGACCCTGGAGGGGCGCCATTCCCTTCCCGGCGACGGGGAGAAGAAGATGTTTCCCCTTACCCGCCAGGAGCAGAAGACGAAGGTGGCGTGGCGTTCCATCCCGAGGGTGACCGACGACGCGTTTCTCGTGGCGGACGGCCGAAACGAGACCGGACTGCCGGTGTTCGCGTCGCCGGCCGCGCTCTTCCTGGAAGATGCGTACGCGGGGAGGGGCCGCCTCCCGGACATCCCGGAGGGCGAGGAGTTCCGGATCGACTTCGGGAAGGACCCGTCGGTCCCGGTGAAGCGGAGGGAGCGGGAGCGGAAGCGGGAGGACGGAGGGGTCTTCTCCCGCGTGAAGCGGGTGCGGTTCCGGTACGAGATCACGGCGCAGAACTTCCGGAAGGAACCGGTGCCTCTCACCGTCCTGGACCAGGTTCCGGTTCCCCGGCACAAGGACATCGTGGTGAGGGACGTGGAGATTACCGGCGGCGGGAAGACGGGGGAACAAGGCGAGGTCACATGGGAGTTTTCGCTTGCGGCCGGAGAAAAAAAGGTGCTGGGGCTCTCCTTCACGGTGGAGTACCCGGCGGACAGGGAGATTGATGGCCTCTGAAAAGCAGGTAAACCGGCTGGCGGAAATCCTCGTCGGACATTCGGTCAAGGCGAAACGGGGGGAGATCGTCCGGATCTCGGGAAGCGAGCTATCCCGGCCACTCGCCCTCGCGGTCTACCGCGAGGTGCTGCGCGCGGGGGCGCACCCGCTCCTGGCGATCGGGTTCGAGGAGGCCGGACGGATCTTCTTCGAGGAAGCCTCCGGGGAACAGATCCGTCACCTTCCGCCGACCAAGCGGTACGAGGCGAAGAGGATCGACGCCGACATCATCATTCTCGCACCGGCGAACACCAGGCACTTGAGCCACATTCCCCCGAAGCGGATGGCCGACAGGCGGAAGGCGCTCCAACCGATCTCCGAGATCGTCCTCCGCCGGGTCCGGTGGGTCCTGACCAACTTCCCCACCGAGGCGCTTGCCCAGGAGTGCGACCGGTCGCTTCCAGAGTATGAACGGTTCTATTACCGGGCCGTCGAGCAGGACTGGCCCGCGATGGCGAAGTTGCTGCGGCGGGCGAAGCGAATATTGGATAATAGCCGGGAGGTCCGTATCGTCGGAAAGGAGACCGACCTCGTCTTCTCGATCAGGGGGCGGAAGGCGATCCCGTGCGCGGGAGAGTACAACATGCCGGACGGGGAGATCTTCACGGGTCCCGTGGAGACGTCGGTGGAGGGGAAGATCTTTTTCGAGTTCCCCGCGATCGCGGGCGGCCGTGAGGTGTCGGGGATCCGGCTGGCGTTCCGCGGAGGGAAGGTCGAGGAGGCCACCGCGGAGAAGAACGAAACGTATCTCCGGGAGATGCTTGCCGCGGATTCCGGAGCCTGCCGGCTGGGCGAATTCGGGATCGGCGCAAACGCGGGGGTGACCGAGTTCACCCGCGACATCCTGCTGGACGAGAAGATGGGGGGAACGATCCACCTGGCCGTCGGCCGATCCTACCCCGAGTCGGGCGGAAGGAATCGCTCCGCCGTCCACTGGGACATGATCAAGGACCTTCGAAAGGAAGGGGAGCTTTTCCTCGACGGCAAACCGGTCCTGCGGACGGGGCACCTGTTCGGAAGGGTCCCGCCGGGAATGCGGAAGGGGGGGTAGGGCCCCGTGGATCGCGTATTCATCGCCTGGTGCCGGGGCATCGGCCGCCGGTAAGAAAAGAGGGCGGGGAGTAGTTTCCTTTGCCTGCCCTGGCATATACTGATGCGGTTATTCGCCATCTCTGCCCCGGAGCGGTGCAGCGGGGGTCAAACAATTCTCTGGGGAACGGGAAAGGAGCATCGATGAAATTCCGTTGGTTGATCGCGGCGGCCGCACTGCTTCTGGCGGTTCATGTCAGCGCGGAAGAGGCCCCGAAGCTTGCCGACCAGAAGGACAAGATCAGCTACAGCATCGGGATGGACATCGGCAACAACCTGAAGAGGCAGTCGCTCGAAGTCGACGCCGACATGCTCGCGCGTGGCGTGAAAG
>JBAULH010000124.1:0-15583 GCA_049578085.1 Candidatus Deferrimicrobiaceae bacterium | reverse complement strand
CTCCATCGCGTTTTTCTCCGCTCCTGTGTACCTCGATCATTTCCCCGGTTTCAACATACCAGATGAATCCACGCGCAGGAACGTTCCATGCGCAGGAGAGAATCTCCACGTAGCCCCGGACCTGTTCCCGGTACGGTTCCTCCTGTTCCTCCTCCCGGGGGCCCGTCTTGTAGTCGATGACCCAGTACTCCCCGGGCGCGGTCCCGCCCTCCGTTCCGCCCCCCCCCGGAAACCGGACGACGAGGTCGGCGCGCTCCTCTCCGGACCACCCCCCGCGGAACGAGAGCATCGGGAACTCGGTCCCGACGAGCTCCGCGCCGATCAGATCGCGGCGGACCCCGCTGCGGGCGATTCCCGCGCAGATGGCCCGCCACCGCGTATCCTCCCCTGCCCCCCACACGACGGGGAGCGGGCGGGAAGGAGGCCACAGCGCGCCGACGGGGGGGGCCGCTTCGAGGGCCCGATGGACCGTTTCCCCGAACCTTCTCCCCGCGGCCCGGTCGTGGAACTCCCGGAGAGTCATCTCCGCGGTCTCCGGGGAAGGAGGCGCCGGCGAGGGGGGCGACCATTCCTGCGCGAAGGAGAGATCGGGCGGGGCCGGAAGGGGGGAGGGGGAAAAGGGCAGCGGTTCCCGGACAGCCGCATGGAGCACCGCGCCTCCTCCGGCGAAGACCCGCCGAATCCCGGAAAGACCCGTGGCCGCACAGGTGCCCGGCCCGCCGTCCGAGGCGCGCGCGAGCGCCGCCTGCAGGGAGTCGCCGAGCGCCGACCCCTTTCCCTTTGCGCCGGCCACGAAAAACAGGCGGTCCCGGGCCCGGGTCGCGGCGACGTAGAGAAGCCTTCTCTCCTCCGCGTCCTGCTTCTCCGCCTCCCACTCCTCGAACGTGACCGACCTCCCGTTGCGCGGAATCCGCCGGAACGAGGAGTACGTCCGGAACCCGGGGAAGATCACCGCCGACAGCTCCCGTACCCTGTCCACCCGCAGCCCCTCCGGAGGCTTCCTCCCGCCCCGGGACAGGTTGGCAAGGATCACCACGGGAAACTCCAGCCCCTTGGAGAGATGGATGGTGGAGATGCGCACCGCGTCTTCCCTCTCCTCGAAGATGGGGAACTCGTTTTCCGTCCTCTCCTCCTCGGTCTTGCGCCGGATCTCCTCGGTAAACGCCTTGACCGATCCCGCACCGGCCCACGCGAAAGCGAAGGCGATCCCGGCGGCCTTTTCCAGGTTCTGCAGGATCCTCTGGCCCTCGGTAAGCCGGGCGGCCACGAACTCCACGCCCGATTCCCGGTACAGCTCCGCGAGCAGCGAAGGCAGGGAGGCCCTCCCCCGGCGGGCGGACAGGCGAGCGAGCAGGGAAATCGCGTCCCGGGCCCTCGGGGAGGCGGACCGTCCTCCGTCCCGGTACAGGGGCAGGATCTCCCCGTCCGAAAGCCCGAAGAAGATCGTTTTCATCGCCGCGTAGCGGGCGGAGTCGTCCGCCGGCGTGTCGATGGCCGCGAGGACCATACGGAGGTCCTGCACTTCCTGTCTTGCGAAGAACCCTTTCCGGGAGGAAACCAGGTGGGGGATCCCCGCACGTGCGAGCGCGTCTCGATAGGAGGCGAGCACCTCGCCTCCGGTGTCGGAGCGGTACAGCACCGCGATGTCGCGGTGCTGTGCGGGGTGGGCGGGTTCGCCGTGCCTTTCCCCCACCGGCACCTTTCCCACGATCCCCCGGATCAGCCCGCACAGGAACTCGGCCTCCTCCACCCCCTCCCCGAGGGAAAAGAGCGCTGCGGCCTCTCCTTCCCCGGCGTCCTGCCGGTGAGCGACTACCGGCGAATACGGCGGCGAAAAGTCCTCCCCCCCGGTGAGCACGTGCTCGAACAGACCGTTCACGGTCGCAATGAGGTCCGGCCGGCTCCGGAAGTTCCTCTCGAGGGTGATGGTTTCCCCTCCGCGGGCGATGAGCTCTTTTCGGAACCGGTGGTACACCTGGACGTCCGCACGCCGGAACCCGTAGATGGACTGCTTCGGATCGCCGACAAGGAACAGCCGCACCGGGGGACCGGCCGCGGACAGCGCATCGAGCATATCCGCCTGAAGAGGATCGGTGTCCTGGAACTCATCCACCAGAATGTGAAGGAATCTCCCCGATACCCGCTCCGCGACTTCCCGGTTTCCGCACAGCAGCCGGTTCGCCCGCAACAGCAGGTCCATGAAGTCAAGGCCGCTTCCCTTCGCCTCCCCGTAGAATCGCGCGGCCGTGCGGGCCCTGTCGACGAGGAACCGGGCGGCGGCATCGCCCGGGGGAACGTCCGTCAGCTCCCGCCAGAACGTCTTCAGCCGGTCCCGGGCACGCGCGGGCGTGAGCCCGTCCGGTCTCGGGAAGACCTTGGCGCTTTTCATGCGGTCGGCCCGGAATTCGAACGCAGCGGCTCCTTCCGGCGCGAGACCAAAGGCGCCCTCGAGATCGCCCCCCTCGACCGCTTCCCAGCCGCGGGAGAGGACCGCTAACGCTTCCTCGAGCACCGGCGCCATCTCGTGGGTGCGGTCGGAAATCCCCCCGACGAACGTGCGGAACCACGCGACCGTTTCCGCGTACTGGTCGTGCAGATAGGCCAGAAAATCCGCCGGCGTCCCGAAATCCTCCAGCTCCTCCCCGAGAAGGTCCCGGTGGAACAGGCAAAGCCGCCGGATCATTCCGAACGCGGCATCCCGGTCGGACGACCGGGAAAGCACGCGTTCCCAGCGCGGGTCCATTTCCTCCCGCCCGAACTCGGACCGGAGGAAATTCCGGAACGCGGCATCCCAGGCGTCCGCGGCCTCCCCTTCCGGGAGGACCTCGAAACGGGGGTCGACGCCGGCCTCTGCGGGAAACGAGAGAAGGATCCGCCGGCAGAAGGAGTGAAACGTGGTCACGGAGAGCCTCCCGACGCCGTCGGCCAGCTCCCCGGCGCGCGCGCGCAGGTCGTCGAGCGAGGGGAATCCGTCGGCTGGCACCTCGATCAGGGAGTTCCATTTCCGCACCCCCGCGATCGCCTCCTCGAGGGTTTCCGCCGACCGCGACGCGGACAGCAGGAGCTCCCACCCCTCCACCACGCGGGATTTCATCTCGGCGGCCGCCTTGTCGGTGAACGTCAGGAGGAGGACATCGTCCGGCCCGAGATCCCTCTTCGCCAGAAAGAGGTTGGTGACCCGGGCGATGAGGGTGGCGGTTTTCCCCGTTCCCGCGGAGGCGTCCACCGCGAGGTCCCGGGAAAAACCGGTAACCGCTGCGCGCCTGTCGCGTTCCATCGTCAGCCCTCCCTCTCCGGACGGAACTCCGCGATCGCGCGAAGGGCGGGGTCCGAAAGAACCCTGCGCACAAGCGCTTCCGTCTCCCGCTTCGTGCCTTCGAAAGCGGGCGAAACGCGGCAGTGGTCCCGGTACGGGCATCCCCGGCAATATCGCGGCGGGAGGTCCCCGGCGAAGCGGAACCGGTGATGGGGAAGAGGCGGGAAATACCCCGCGGACAACAGCGTTAGCCAGGCTGCGAGCGAGGCGGCCCATTCCCCCCGGATCTCGTCCCATTGCTCCCCGTCCACGGTGACGGTCCGGATCTCCCCCTTGAGGAAGCGGAGGGAGGCGCGCACGACGGGGGAAAGCGTACGGGCGAAGAGGAGGTACACGGGTATCTGGTGGGAAAGGCCGTTCCGGATCCAGGAAAGGGGAGCCCTCTCGTTCTTCCCGTCCCGGTACTTGTAGTCGATGATCTCGACCTCGCCCGACGGACCGCTATCCACCCGGTCCACCCTTCCCGCGAAAGGAGGCAGGTCCCCGTCGCCTCGAACCTCGAACGATTTCTCCACAGCCTCCACGCGGCAGGCGCCGGGGGCCGACGACCGGCCGGCCTCCCAGGCGAGATATTCCCCAACGGCCGACTCGACCTCCCGCCGCTGGAGAAGGAACAGGCCGGGAAGCCCCACCGGGTTCTCGCGGGCGAAGCGGTCGAACGCTTCGGCGGCCGCCCTGCGCGGGTCCCCCCATCCTTTCCCCGCCGTGGCGTCTTTCCCTGCCTCCCGAAGGATGGCGTGGACGAGCACCCCCACCTCCGCCGGCGAAAGGACCGGGCTCTCTTCGGGTTCCTCGGCGGGCGCGAGCCTGACCAGGCGGTGGAGGAAATACCGGTAGGGGCACTTCGCCAGCTCTTCCAGCGCGGAGGAGCTTTGAACGGCGGGAGGGGGGATGACGGTCCACGGACCCGGAAACAGCGTCCGTCCCTCCGTCCTCGCCGTCCACTCGGAGAGGGTCGCCGCGACGCGGTGCCAGGGGACATCTCCGCCCTCCCCGTCGGGGAGGACGCCGTCGCGCCACGACCGGAGAGCCGCTTCCCTCGCGCTGACGGGCCCCGGGCCGGAAACCGCATCGAAGGGATCCCGCGACAGGGAGAGAACGGAGGCGCCGGACGCCTTTTCCCATTTCTCCGAAAATACCCCCGGCCCCGCGAACTGCGCCAGGAGAAGGAGGAGATACCGGGACGGCCTTTTCGCCGCCCCCTCCGCATCGGCCCGGAGAACGCCGAACGCGACCTCCTCCCTCGCCGACGCCGCCGGAAGGGAAAAGAGCAGTCTCTCCTCGGCCGCATTGCCCCGCCTGAGCGTCAAGGCATCGGGCATCCTCGCCTGGCGGACGAGCCGGTTGAGCTCCTCCCTGTCGACGTCGGGAAGAAGTGGGTCCTCCTCGATCTGGGCGGGCACCGCATCCTCGTTAACGGACAGAAACAGGATCCGGTCGGCCGTCGCCCCGCGCAGGGAGAAGAGATCCCCCGCGACCACCGCCCCCGGGACGCGCATCCCCCCCCTCTCGCCAAGGAAAAGCCGCTGATCGGCGAGGAGGGTCCGGAACCAGGCAAGGGCGGCCTCGGTTCCCGGCCACGGGATCTCTCTTTCCGGGATGAGCGAGACGTCGTCCAGGAGGGAGAACAGGGCAGACACGGCCCGGCGGTCCCGCTCCTCTTCCGCCCCGTCGCCTCCCCCGATCCGGAAACCGGCCATCAGGAGGGACCGGAGGGCGACAGCGAGCCCTGCGTAGCTGCGCACCTGGCGAACCGCCATAAGCGTCTCGCGAAGCGCGCGAACCTCTTCCCGCAGGAGGGAGAGCTGGAGCGTGCGCTCCTCCCGCTCTTCCCGTTCGTCGTCGGTCTTTTCCCCGTCCCCCCGGAGTCGCAGTCCCCGGAGGCGCATCTCCCAGTCGGTGCCGGAGACCACCAGCAGTTCCTTCGTCCAGACGTCCCAAAGGTCGGGACGCGGCAAGGCCCCGGCGGCCTTCTCATCCCTTCTCCGGTAAGGCGACGAAAGGATGTCGATCACCGTCCGACGCGGGAAATCCTCCTCGGCCGCCTCGATCATCTGGATCAAAAGACGCACGGGGGGAACGGAGGAAAGCGGTACGCTTTCCCTCCCCGCCACCCGGATCCCGTATTCCTCGGCCACCCTCTCCCAGGCGGGAACCAGCCCTTCCGCGAACCGCCGGGAGACCAGGAGAATATCCGAGCCGGGACGCGCGTCGAGCCACTCGCGCACCTTCCTCGCGGCGAGGCGCACCTCCCCGCCTTCGTGGGGGGCGGACAGGAGAGAAAACGGCACCGGGCCGGTGGCGGCCGGCGGAAGAGGGAGGAAGATCCTCTCGCGGATCGCGCCCACCGCGGGAGAGGCATGATCCCGAAGAAACTCCGCGTTCCCCTCGAAGGCCCGCAGCAGCCTCTCCCATGCGACCGCCGCGTAGGAGAAGGCGGGGGAGAGGGAGCCGTCCCCCCCGAAAAGCCCGGGGAAGTACACCTCTTCGAGAAGTCCGCTCGCGAGAAGCGCATCGACGAGCGTCCATTGCAGGCGGGTAAAGTCGTAGAACCCGTAAATCGTAACCCGGAAAGGATAACCGGGCTGCTCGAACCCGGCGACCGCCTCCTGGAAAATCCGGCGGCGGGACATTCCGCCCGCGGCCGTGATCTTGTTCTCGACCGCGGAATAAAGCCGGCGCCACTCGGACCACCGGCGGGCCTTCGCCTCCCTCCCCCCGGCACGGGTCCTCTTTTCCGCCTCCCGAAACACCTCCTCCCCCAGCCACCCCTCCTCGATATCCGCCATCGTCCGGGAGAGGGCGGGAACGAATCCCGGCGTTTCGGATATCACCGCGAAGTCCCCCTCCCCGCTCGCGTACACCTCCCGGACCGCGGCCAGCATGGCCGCGGACGCCTGCGCGGAGGGAAGTTCGCGGAGGAAGACCCCCCGGTGCTTGAGCAGCCGCACGGTGAAGTCGTACAGCGTCATGATCGAGGAGCCGGCGGCGCTTCCCTCCCACCCAGCGGCAAGGCGTCGCAGGAGGTGCTCCCGGAGATCGTTGGACGGCACGAGGAGCACGTCCTCCAGGCCGCGGACGCGACCGAACCCCTCCCGGAAGCGGGACAGGAGTTTCTCTTCGAGGGCGGGAAAGGGGCCGGCAAACAGGCGGGATATTTCGATTTCAGGCTCCCCCATGGTCCCCCCATTGTAATCGTTCCCAACCCGTCGGAAAATGAGATCGGGGTATGAGGGGAAAGGGGAAAATGGGACCGCCGACGAAACGGAAAACGAGAGACCAGTTCGCGGGGGTCGCCAAGCGATACCGGACGAGCGTCGATCACGTCGACTCCGACGACCGGAAGATCCTCCTTTCCCGTCTCTCCCTGGAGCCCTCCCATCTCCTCCTCGACGTGGCCACCGGCGGGGGGCACACCGCGGTGGCGTTTTCGCCGAAGGTGCGGAAGATCGTCGCCTCCGACCTCACGCCGGAAATGCTTCGCGAGACGAGAACGCTGGCCGCAGAGCAGAAGTGCCGCAACCTCGCGTTCGTCGCGGCCGACGCGGAGAGCCTCCCCTTCGCGTCGGGGTCGTTCGACCGCGTCACCTGCCGCATCGCGCCGCACCATTTCCCGGATCTTCCGGCGGCCGTGGGGGAGATTCTGCGCGTCACCCGCCCCGGCGGGCTGGTCGGCATCATCGACAGCGTGGTGCCCGACGACCCGGCGCTGGACGCCTTCCTCAACGGGATCGAGAAGGTACGCGACCCGACGCACGTGCGCAGCTACCGGGTCGAGGAGTGGAACGCGATCCTCCAGCAGGGGGGACTGTTCCTCCTGCACGTGTCCCGCACCTGGAAGGAACACCCGTTCGCGGAATGGGTCGCTCGCACCGGCCAGCCGCCCGTAGTGCAGAAGGAGATCGAATCCCTGTTCCTCACGGCGTTCCCGCGGGCCCGCGAGTATTACCGCGTCCGTGTCGAAAACGGCGGGGTGATATCCTACTCCGACGAGAAGGGAATCTTCGTCGGGAAGAAGGAGTAACCGGCCTCCGGAGTTCCATTCCCTCAGATCCCGGCATTCGAGGACCGCTACATCCCCGCCGACTTCGTTGCCCTCCCTCACCGTACCGCAGCGGGTACGCCTCGGTCGGACGCCTCGCCGGTCGGGGCGCATCGACCCTCTCGATGCACGGTCTCTTCAGGAACGGAACTCCGGAGGCCGGGGCCGCCGACTCCCAGCCCAATGGGGCGCCGGGAACGGCTCCGCTCCCTCCCCCATCCGCAGCGATATCCCGCTGCTCCGGGGGACTTCGTCGGAGGGGGGCCGCTCACTTCGTCGCTCGCCATGCGGAAAACCCGCCAGGCTGCGCGAAGGGGGGACACTCCTCTTTCTCTCGACGAAAAAACCAGGAGTGTCCCCCGCCAGAAGCTCCGCCCGGCCGGATCTTCCGGTAATATGGATTCTATGGAAACCGACCGGCAGACCACCGTCACACGGATCTTCGTCCCCGCGATGGATTGTCCGGACGAGGAAAAGGAGATCCGGACAGCACTGGGACGGGTCGCCGGGGTGGGCGAGCTGACCTTCCACCTCTTTTCCCGCCAAGTCGAGGTACGCCACCGGTGCGATCTCGGGGAGGTCCTCTCCGCGCTACGCGCCATCGGGATGGAGGGGCACCTGGTGGATGAATCCCTGCGGAAAGCAGGAATTCCGGAGGCCGACAAGACCCACCTCAAGACGTTCTGCCTCTCCGCGACGCTGGTCACGGCAGGGGCGATCTTCTTCCTGCTTTCCCCCGGTTCCCTTTGGGGAAAAGGGCTCTTCCTCGCCGCGGTTCTCGCGGGAGGAATAGGAATCGCCGTCCGGGGAGCGCGGGAGATCCGCAATCGTTCCCTGGGGATGAACGCCCTCATGACGGTCTCCATCGGCGGAGCGACGATCATGGGAGAGTGGGCGGAAGCGGGAGTCGTCGTCACTCTTTTCGCTCTGGCCAACTACCTCGAAGCCAGGAGTCTGGACCGCGCGCGGAAGGCGGTCGCCGATCTGTTCGCCTTCTCCCCGGAGGCGGCCATCGTGCGCGTAGGCGGCGTGGGAGGACAGGAGAGGACCGTCGCGGCGGAGGGTGTTCGCCCGGGCGACATCCTCGTCATCCGTCCCGGCGCCCGCGTGCCGGTCGACGCGAAAGTCTTCAAGGGCAGCTCCGACCTGAATGAAGCCATGCTGACGGGGGAGTCCCTCCCCGTCGACAAGACGGTGGGAGATCCTCTCTATGCCGGGACCGTGAACGGGCGGAGCCTGCTGCTGGCGGAAGCGGTAAGACCGCTATCCGAATCCACCTTCGCCACGATCCTGCGCCGCGTGGAGGAGGCCCAGTCGCGGAAAGCCCCCATACAGACCTTCATGGAGCGGTTCGCCTCTGTCTATACCCCGGCGGTCCTTCTCGGGGCGCTTATCGTGGGAGCATTCCCCCCGTTCCTGGGGTACGGGGCCGTGGAAACGTGGGCGTACCGGGCGCTCGTCCTCCTGGTCATCGCATGCCCCTGTGCGATCATACTGGCCGCACCGGTGGTGACCGTCACGGCGCTTACACGCGCAACGCGCGACGGGATCCTGGTCAAGGGGGCGAACCACCTCGAGGCCCTGGGGAAGATCCGCGCCGTGGCGTTCGACAAGACGGGCACGCTCACCAGCGGGAAGCTCAAGGTTACCCGGGTCGGAACAATGGAGGGAGTGAACGAAACGGACGTCGTCCGGATGGCGGGGGCCGTGGAGGCGGGGTCGGCGCACCCGGCAGCCGAGGCGGTCCGGCACGAGGCGAGGCGGAGAGGGATCGCCCAGGTGGCACGGGGCACGCTGGCGCGCACGTTCGAGATCCTCGAGGGGCGGGGCGTCTCGGCGGAGGTCGAAGGCAGGCGGGTGTACGTGGGGAACCGGCGCCTCTTCGCCGAGATGGGGAATTCCTCCTCCGAACTGGATGCGTTGCTCCCCCCCGTGGAGGGAGGAGGCCCCCGAATCGTATCCATCGTGGGAACCGTCAACGGGGTGGCGGGGATCCTGGAGATGGAGGACGAGATACGGGCCGAGGCAAAAGACGTCATGCAACGGCTTCACTCCTTGGGGGTAGAGCACGTGGTGATGCTCACCGGGGACCACGCAGACGTCGCGAAGGAGACGGGCCGGGCGGTAGGCATTGAAGAGGTGTTTTCCGGCCTGCTGCCGGACGACAAGCTGGAGAAGGTGAGGGAACTGGTCAAATCCTACGGGACGGTGGCCATGGTGGGGGACGGAGTCAACGACGCCCCGGCGCTCGCCCTCTCCTCCGTCGGCATCGCGATGGGCGCCGCCGGCTCCCCGGCGGCGATCGAGACAGCCGACGTGGCGCTGATGGCCGAGGATCTCCGCCGTGTGCCGGAGGCGGTCGTCCTGGGGCGACGCATGGTCGCGGTGATCCGGCAGAACGTCGTCGCGTCCCTGGCGATCAAGGCCGCCTTCCTCATCGCGGCGATCGCCGGATACGCCACCCTCTGGATGGCCGTCGTCGCCGACATGGGGACGACGCTGCTCGTCATCGGAAACGGCATGCGCCTGTTGAAAAAGAACAACCCTTCGGTATGATACGGGGGTGCCCCGAACCCGTCTCCCCCGCAACGTAATCGCCCTCGGGCTGGTTTCCCTGCTCACCGACTTTTCCAGCGACATGATCTATCCTCTGTTGCCGGTCTTCCTCACGGTCACGCTCGGTGCGGGCCCTGCCGTCCTCGGTATCATCGAGGGGGTGGCGGAAGCCACCGCATCGCTGCTCAAGCTCTTTTCCGGCGCATGGTCGGACCGGGCCGGGAAGAAGAAACCGCTCGTGCTCGCGGGGTACTTCCTCTCCTCGGTCGCAAGGCCCCTCGTGGGGTTCGCCTCGGCCTGGGGACACGTGCTCGCGGTGCGCTTCTCGGACCGGATCGGCAAGGGGATCCGCAGTTCCCCCCGGGACGCCCTCATCGCCGCCTCCGTTTCCGCGGAGGACCGGGGGCGCGCGTACGGCCTGCACAGGGCGATGGACCACATGGGGGCTGTCCTGGGCCCCGTCGCCGCGTTTCTCCTCCTTGCCGGGGCAGGCCTCTCCTACCGCTCCGTCTTCTTCCTCGCTGCGGTCCCCGGGGCGGCCGCGATGGCCGCCCTCCTGTTCCTGGTGCGGGACGAAGGGACGCAGCCCCCCCGGAAGGACGGGAAATTCCCGCTTTCCAGGGGCCTCCCTC
Organism: Candidatus Deferrimicrobiaceae bacterium; assembly: GCA_049578085.1. Lineage (GTDB taxonomy): Bacteria > Desulfobacterota > Deferrimicrobia > Deferrimicrobiales > Deferrimicrobiaceae > CSP1-8. The sequence continues at coordinate 5,037 of JBAULH010000124.1, read as the reverse complement.
CCGTATTCCGGCGATATCTGCTGATCGTCTCCCTGTTCACCCTCGGGAACGCGAGCGATTCCTTCCTGATCCTGCGGGCGGTGGACTCGGGAGTTCCTGCGGTATGGGTCCCGCTGCTCTGGGGAGCGTTTCACGTCGTGAAGTCGTCCTTCTCCACCTATGCGGGAATCCTCTCCGACCGGTGGGGCAGGAAGCAGCTGATCGTCACGGGGTGGATCGTATACGCGGCATGCTACGCGTCCTGGGGGATCGTGGAGGGAGCCGCCTGGATGGTGGCGCTCTTCCTCGTGTACGGGCTCTACTCGGCGGCCACCGAGGGCGCGGAGCGCGCCTTTGTGGCCGACTTCATCCCGCCGGAGGTGCGGGGGACCGCCTACGGGTGGTTCCACTTCGCCGTGGGGGTCTCCGCCCTGCCGGCAAGCGTCTTGTTCGGCGCGCTGTGGACCGCCTACGGGGCGCGTACGGCCTTCGGCGTGAGCGCGGGTCTCGCGGTCGCCGCGTCCGCCCTGCTGCTTCTGCTTACCCCCCCCAGTGCACCACCGGAGAGCGCCCCGGCGCCTCGATAACTCTCAGGACGAACGGACGCCTGCGACCCGGCACCTCGCCGAACCGCAGGTCGGAGAAGACCAGGATGGTTTCCTCTCCGTAGTGAGAGGTCGTAACCACCGGGAAGCGGGCGAACCAAAGGTACGTCCGGACGTCCGGGATCTCCTCGACGGCCCTGACCTCCGGAAGATCCGCTCCCCTGCGGACGCGCTGTTTCCAGGCAACAGTACCGGTAAACGGGTTCACCTCCGCCCGGAGGTACGTTTTCCCGTCGTCGATGAAGCCGTTCCAGGCAAACGGCCCCGCGGGGAAGGGATACAGCCCCGGCCTGTCGGGAATCGGCAAATTCGGCAACGTGTCTGCCTCCTCCTGCGCCCATGCCTTTCGGACCAGGCTGACAGATGAGATCCCGTTGCCGACGTGGACCTCGGGGAGGCGGGGCAGCGCCGTGGCGGAGACCACGCGAACCCCGTGCTGGCTCGCCGCGGTCCGCACCGCGTCCTCCACCCGGACATGCAGGAAGGTCGCGAAGCCCACATAGACGCACAAGCCCAGGATCGCCGCCCGCGCAGGTGCGGAACGGCGGCGCGACAGGAGAAGACCCGTCACGATGATCCCCGTGAAGACCAGATCCACGACAAACAGGAGGTCGAAGGAGACACGGGCATCGGAAAACGGCTGGAAAATCTGGGTCCCGTAGGAATTGAGCAGATCCAGGGCGACGTGCGAGAGCTGGCCGAGGAGCGCAAGGAGGTAGAGCTTCTTCAGGTCCTTCCACTTCCCGAACCGGTAGAGAAGCAGGGCGATAAGCAGGGAGGTCACCGCGATTCCGGCGAACCCGTGGGACAGTCCCCGGTGAAGGCGGAGATAGCTCTCGCTTCCGAGAAGGGAAGTGATGTTGTCGGCATCGGGCAGGAGCGATCCCACGACCACCGCCGCCGTCGCTTCCCGTCTGCCGCTATCCGAAGGAATGGCCCGGGAGATGAGCCATCCCGTGAGTCCGTGCGTTATCGTGTCCATACAGGGTCAGAATTATATCATGGTGCGGGGGTCAAGAATCTTTTCGATCTCGACATCCGAAAGAACCTTTTTTTCCCGGAGGACGGCCCGGATCGTCCTGCCCGTGTGGTACGCCTCGTGGGCCAGCTCCGCCGCCCTCTGGTAGCCGATCGTAACCGCCAGCGGAGTCACCATCGCCAGGCTCTGCTCGATCAGCTCCTCGCACCGCCTCCGGTTGGGCGTGATCCCCGCGACGCATCGGTCGGTGAGCAGGGCGGTCGCCCTGGAGAGAAGCCCGATCGATTCCAGCAAGTTCCGCGCCATCACGGGAAGCATGACGTTGAGCTCGAGAATCCCGAGCGAGCCGCCGAGGGTCACGGCCGCGTCGTTTCCGATCACCTGCGCCGACACCTGGATCATCATCTCCAGGATGACCGGGTTCACCTTCCCCGGCATGATGGAGGAGCCCGGCTGCAGCGACGGCAGGTTGATCTCCCCGATCCCGCACCGGGGGCCGGAGGACAATAGCCTCAGGTCGTGGGAGGCCTTCATCAGGGAGGCGGCCACCCCCTTGAGCATCCCGCTGGCCGCGACGAGGGGGTCCTGCGCGCCCATCGCCTCGAACCGGTTCTCTGCAGGGCGGAACGGGATGCCGGTGGCGGCGGCGATCTCGGCGATCGCCCTTGCACCGAACTCCGGGTGGGCGTTCAGACCCGTCCCTACGGCGGTCCCCCCGAGGGGGAGTTCCTCGAGATCCGCAAAGACGGCGTGCACCCGCCGGATCCCGTGGTCGACCTGGGAAGCGTACCCGGAGAACTCCTGTCCGAGCGTAACCGGGACGGCATCCTGCAGGTGGGTCCGCCCGATCTTCAATATGTCGGAGAACTCTCCTGCCTTCGCCGCCAGGGCGTTCCGCAGGAGGGAAAGCGCCGGGACGAGCCGGTCGGACATCTCTCGCCGCGCGGCGATCCGGATCGCAGACGGGATCACGTCGTTGCTGGACTGGCACCGGTTCACGTGGTCGTTGGGATGGACGGGGGAGTTACCCCCCAGGGGCTTTCCGAGGATCTCGTTGGCCCGGTTGGCAAGCACCTCGTTGACATTCATGTTGGTCGAGGTCCCCGATCCGGTCTGGAAGACGTCGAGGATGAACTGGTCGTCGAATTTCCCCTCCAGCACCTCGCGTGCGGCCTGCGAGATCGCCTCCGCAAGGGTTGGGGCGAGGAGTTCGAGGCCGGCGTTTACCTCGGCGCCGAATCCCTTGATCATCGCCGCGGCATGGACGACCGGCAGAGGCATCCGGACGCCGCTTACCGGGAAGTTCTCGAACGCCCGCTGCGTCTGCGCCCCGTAGTAGGCTTTCGCGGGAACCCGGACTTCCCCCATGGAGTCCTTTTCCATCCGGAACTCTGCCATCTTCCCCTCCGCAGATTCGATTCCCGAAACCCCCGCCGGGTTTCCGTCCCCTGTCCACCGAGGGCGCCCGGGACCAGGGATCGGCTTGCGCATCCTCGGAGCTCGAACCCCACGTTCCACAATCTTAACGGTTGGGTTCTCGCTCTTCGTACCGGATCGGCTCGTACTGCCCCTTCTCCGGGTTATACGCGTGCACCTTCCCCGTGCCGATCTCGAAGAACCAGGCGTGGACGTGGAGCCGGCCTTCGCGCGCCGCCTTCTGGACGACGGGGTAAGTGCGCAGGTTCTCGATCTGGAGCAGGACGTTCTCCTCGGCGGTGACTGCCAGCCGCTCCTCCTTCGACTTCCCGGGGTAGTTGTCGGCCACGACGTTCAGTGTCCTGTCCCCGTGATGCAGCCACTCCGCGAGGTGAGGAGTCTCCCGAAAGGCTTTCCGGTCCTGGTAGAGCGCCTTCATCGCCCCGCAGTCGGAGTGCCCGCAGACGATGATATCCCTGACCTTGAGGTGCAAGACGGCGTACTCGATGGCGGCGGCGACACCCGTCCCGTCGAAAGGGTTTTCCGAGTACGACGGCACGAAGTTCCCGATGTTCCTGAAGACAAAGAGGTCTCCCGGCTGCGAGTGGGTGATCACCGTGGGAATCACCCGGGAGTCGCTGCAGGTGATGAATAACGTCTCCGGCGACTGGCCGTGCTTGGCCAGCCTTTCGAAAAGTTGTTTGTTATCGCTCCAGTACTGCGTCTGAAACCGGTGGATCCCCGAAATCAGCTTCTCCATGGCTCCCTCTCCGCCCGGCAGCAAGGCAGACATCGTTGGGTTTACGTGCATATTATCCGGTATTGACCGTTCCTCAAATGGGATATTCTAGCGGGCAGGACGATTGACGTACATCAATGCGCGCGCCCGACGGAACGTCTATTCTTAACCCCACTCTGCTGCTGAAACCCGAACGGAAAAGGAGGTTGCCGGATGACCAAGAAGACCGCCTTCTGGATCTTCCTGCTAGGCACGATCATCTCGGCGGTGGTGTTCCTCGCGGCGACATGGGACACCCACCGCCAGGTGGTTACCCTGTCGCACGTGGACAAGCTGTCCGATCAGGTCGTGGCGGGCAAGCGGGCATTCGAGAAGTACAACTGCAATGACTGCCACACGATCCTGGGCTTCGGCGGCTACTACGCCCCCGACTTGACCAAGGTGGTCCAGCGCATCGGGGCGGACGGCGTCCGGTACCGGATAAAAAGCCCCGAGCTGGCCTTCGCCAAATCCTGGCGGAAGATGCCCCAACTGCACGTCTCCGACACCGAGATCGAGGACATGGTCGCCTTCTTCGCCTGGGTGGGGGAGATCAACAACAACGACTGGCCCCCCCAGGACAGCAAGAAGCGCCTGAGCCGTGGCGAGCAGGTTATGGTGGCGTCCGTGGGGGTGTCGCCGGGCGCGGCGGTCTTCCAGACCAAGGGATGCATGAACTGCCACGCGCTGAAGGGGACCGGGGGAACCTTCGGCCCTGCGCTCGACACGATCGGGAAGGATCTTACCGCGGAGGAGATCCGGGATTACGTCCGCAACCCGAAAAGCGTCGACCCGAAGTCGAGAATGCCGGCGCAGACGGGACTTTCCGACCGGGAGCTCGAGGAAGTGGCGAAATTCCTTTCCACCCTGAAATAAGGAGGACCTGATGGAATACCGTTCCCAGAAAATCGCCTATTGGTACTTCATTGCGGCACTTCCGCTTTTCGTGCTGCAGGTTCTCCTGGGGCTCTACCTGGGCTCCAGCTACGCCTTCACGATTCCGCAGGGGATCGTGGACGTATTCTCCTTCGCCACGGCGCGATCGATGCACACCAACCTCCTCGTCCTCTGGATGCTTCTGGGCTTCATGGGCGGCGCGTACTATATCGTGCCCGAGGAGACGCAATCGGAGATCTACTCCCCGGGGCTGGCCTACTTCCAGCTCGTCGCCCTGCTGGTGACCGGCGTCGTTGCGCTGATCGGCTTCTTCTTCGGGTGGACGCAGGGACGCCCTCTCCTGGAGATCCCCCGGCCGCTCGATCTCGTGGTCGTCGTGGGGG
>JBAULH010000123.1:0-4899 GCA_049578085.1 Candidatus Deferrimicrobiaceae bacterium | reverse complement strand
TGATCAAGGTGTCCGGGGCGGACAAGGAGCTTGTCGGCCTAACCGCGGCGAAGATCCGCTCCTTCCGCCGGCCGGACGTTTACAAGCAGAAAGGGATTCGGTACCGGGGAGAACGTCTCCTGAAGAAGGTCGGAAAGGCTGCCGGGAAGTAGCGGAGGCCGGAAGAAACGGAAACCACCAGACGGAGTTTGGACAAGCCATGAGCCAAAAGAATCTGCGGGAAATTGCTCGGCAGAAGCGAAAGAGGAGAATCCGGAAGAGGATATTCGGGACGGAGCAATGCCCCCGACTGTCCGTTTTCCGAAGCGCGAAGCACATCTACGCGCAACTTGTGGTCGACACCACGGGATCCACCATTCTCGCCGCCTCCACGCTCAGCCCGGAGATCCGGGGGGAACTCGGCGAGTTGAAAAAGGGGGATGCCGCGAAGAAGGTGGGAGAATGGCTCGGCAGAAAAGCGGCCGAGAAGAATATCCGGAAGGTCGTCTTCGACCGGAACGGGTTCCTGTACCATGGGCGCGTCAAGGCCCTGGCGGAGGGGGCCCGCGAGTCCGGGCTGGAATTCTAGCGAGCAGACGGGGAGGGGCGTTTGAAGCGAGTGAATCCGGAAGGGCTGGACCTGAAAGATCGGGTGATTCATATCAGCCGAGTCGCCAAGGTGGTCAAGGGAGGACGCAGGTTTTCCTTCACCGCAGTCGTCGTTGTCGGCGACGGGAGCGGACACGTCGGAACGGGGCTGGGAAAGGCGAACGAGGTGCCCGAGGCCATCCGGAAGGCGGTTCAGAACGCCAAGCGGGAGCTCCTCCGGGTGCCGCTCGTGGACGGCACGATTCCCTTCGAAGTGGCCGGCAAGTTCGGTGCCAGTCATGTGGTGATGAGACCCGCGTCTCCCGGGACGGGGGTGATCGCGGGGGGCGGCGTCCGGGCGGTGGTCGAGGCGGTGGGGATTGCCGACATTCTGACCAAATCGCTCGGCAGCAACAACCCCCACAACCTTGTGAAGGCGGCCATGGAAGGTCTTTCTCAGCTCCGTTTGCCGGAACAGATCCTCGGGATGCGGGGCCGGAAGGAAGAAGAGGCTTCGGGATGAGCGGCGAACTGCGCATAACCCTGATCCGGAGCCTGAGCGGCCGGCCGGAGCGTGTGCGGCGCGTCGTCAGGGGACTCGGGCTCACGCGGTTGCACCGTTCCGTGACGAGGAAGAACACCCCCGAGATTCGCGGGATGGTGGAAAAGATCAAGTTTCTTCTCCAAGTCGAGAACGTGGGAGAACCGTAAATGAAGCTGAGTGATCTCAGGCCCGCAAAAGGGGCGAAAAGCGCAAGCAAACGCGTCGGGCGGGGAAAGGGCCCCGGCCTGGGAAGAACGGCAGGGCGCGGCGAGAAGGGCCTGCGCGCCCGAAGCGGCGGGGGAACGCCCCCCGGGTACGAGGGCGGGCAGATGCCCATGCAGAGAAGGATCCCGAAACGGGGGTTCCACAACGTGTTCCGGAAGGAGTATGCCATCGTCAACGTGCGCGACCTCAACCGGTTCGACGCAGGGACGATCGTGGACGTGAACGCCTTGCGCGCGGCGGGTATCGTGAAGAATGTCAAGGACGGGGTGAAGTTGCTGGGAAACGGGGAAGTAAGCCGCGCCGTGACGGTCAAGGTGGACAAGGCAAGCAGGGAAGCCGCCCGGAAAGTCGCCGAAGCCGGCGGGACCCTGGAGGAGGCCCCCTCTTGCTGAACACTTTTCAGAACATCACGAAGGTGCCCGAGCTCAAGAAGCGCCTTTTCGTGACCGCCATCCTGCTGACGGTCTACCGCATCGGGGTGTACATCCCTACTCCGGGCATCGACACCCAGGCGTTGACCTCCCTTTTCGCGGCCCAGTCCGGGACCCTCTTCGGGCTGATCGACATGTTCTCGGGAGGAGCGGTGAGCCGCTTCTCCATTTTTACGCTCGGGATCATGCCGTATATCAGCGCGTCGATTATCCTTCAGCTCCTGACCGTGGTCATACCGCAACTGGAGAAGCTGTCCAAAGAGGGCGAGCTCGGCCGGCGGAAAATTACCCAGTATACGCGGTACGGGACGATCCTTCTTTCCGTGATTCAGGGGTTCGGTATCGCCGTCGGGATCGAGAACGTCGCGGGGATAGGGCAGGCCGGGTCGGTAGTGTACCAACCGGGGTGGGCGTTCCGATTCATGACCGTTCTCACGTTGACCTCGGGAACGGCGTTTCTCATGTGGCTCGGGGAGCAGATCACCGAAAGAGGTATCGGCAACGGCATATCCCTTATCATCTTCGCGGGTATCGTCGCCCGGTTTCCCAGCGGGCTCGTCCGGACGTTCACCCTCATCCAAACCGGGGAAATGGGACTTTTTATCGGCCTGATGATCCTCGCGATTATGATTGCCGTCGTCGCGGTCATCATCTACTTCGAGCGCGCGCACCGGCGCATCCCCGTACAATATGCCCGTCGCATCGTGGGCAGGCGGGTCTACGGGGGACAAAGCACCCATCTCCCGCTGAAGGTGAACACCGCAGGGGTCATTCCCCCGATCTTCGCATCGTCGATTCTTCTCTTTCCCGCCACACTGTCAAATTTCATCAAGCATCCGGTGACGCAGAAAATTTCCCAGACGCTGACCCCCGGAAACGTCGCGTATGAGTTCCTGTACGTGACGTTCATCATCTTTTTCTGCTATTTCTACACCGCCGTCACCTTCAATCCCGTCGATGTTGCGGACAACATGAAGAAATACGGGGGTTTTGTACCCGGCATTCGTCCCGGAAGAAAAACCGCCGAGTACATCGACCGAATTCTGACCCGCATCACCCTGGGCGGCGCGCTTTATGTGTCCGCCGTCTGCGTATTGCCCAGCATTCTCATATCCCGCTTCAACGTTCCGTTCTATTTCGGGGGGACGGGTCTGCTCATCGTCGTCGGCGTGGCCATGGACACGATCCAGCAGATCGAGTCACACCTGATCACCCGCCATTACGATGGATTCCTCAAGAAGGGACAATTGAAAGGGAGGAGGGGATAGCCGATGATGGGGATTATCCTTCTGGGAGCGCCCGGATCCGGGAAGGGGACGCAGGCGAAGAAAATGACCGCGTCCTTTGCCATCCCACAGATCTCGACGGGGGATATGCTTCGCGAGGCCGTCAAGAACGGCACCGAGATGGGGCGCAAAGCGAAAGTGTTCATGGACCAGGGCGGCCTGGTACCGGACGAGGTCGTCATTGGAATCGTCAGGGACCGGCTTCGGGAAAAGGATTGCGGCAAGGGGTTCATACTGGACGGGTTCCCCCGGACGATACCCCAGGCGGAGGCGCTGGACCGCGCCGTAAAGGAACTGGGCAAGGAGATCACCAGCGTTCTTTCCCTCGAGGTGGACGAGAAGGAGATCATGGAGCGCCTGAGCGGGCGGAGAACCTGCTCCGGATGCGGCGCTATGTACCATGTCCGGTTCAACCCCACGAAGACGGAGGGGAGGTGCGACAAGTGCGGGGGCACCCTGCTCCAGCGGGATGACGACAAGGAGGAGACGATCCGAACCCGGCTCGTAAACTACAAGAAATCCACGGAACCCCTGATCGAGCATTACCGGAAGACGGGGAAAGTGCATGCGGTAAAGGCATCGGGTGACATTGACGCCATATTCGCAACCATTTCCAGAATATTGCAGTAGAGATGATCATCATCAAATCGCCTCCGGAAATCGAGGCGATGCGCCGTGCGGGCGCCATTGTTGGGCAGTTCTTTGAAGAGATAAAGAGGCACGTGAAGTCGGGAATCGCGACGCTTCAACTCGAGGAATTCGCGGAGGAATTCGTAGCGAAGCACGGGGTGAAAGGGGCGTTCAAGGGATACCTCGGGTACCCCGCCAACCTGTGCTCCTCCATTAACGAGGAAGTGGTCCACGGGATTCCTTCCGCGAGACGGGTACTTCGAGAAGGAGACATCGTGAGCATCGATTTCGGGGTCGTGCGGGACGGGTTTTACGGAGATGCGGCCCGGACCTATGCGGTGGGTGAGATTCCCCCAGGATCCAGGAATCTCCTTGCGACGACCGAGCGGGCGCTCGGGAAGGGCATCGGAGCCTCCCTGCCGGGGAATCGGCTGGGAGATATTTCGAGCGCTGTCCAGGAGGAGGCGGAGTCTGCCGGGTTTTCCGTCGTCCGGGACTTCGTGGGACACGGGATCGGAAGGACGCTGCACGAGGAACCGCAGGTCCCCAACTTCGGGACTGCCGGGACCGGTCCGAAACTCGTTCCGGGGATGGTGTTGGCCATCGAGCCCATGATCAACGAGGGGGAATATGCGGTGGAGGTTCTCCCGGACGGATGGACGGTGGTGACACGTGACCGCAAGCGATCTGCGCATTTCGAACATATGGTGGCGATAACGCCGGAAGGGAACAGAATTCTGACTCTTCCCTGACGGGGCAAGGATAATGGAGACAGGGAGAAGATGCCCAAGGAAGAAGCGATAGAGGTCGAGGGAACCGTTATCGAGCCGCTTCCGAATGCGATGTTCCGTGTGGAGCTGGATAACAAGATGAAGGTGCTCGCCCACATATCGGGGAAGATGCGTATGCATTTCATCAAGATACTGCCGGGTGACCGCGTTACGGTGCAGTTGACGCCGTACGACCTTACGCGGGGCCGGATCGTTTACCGGACGAAGTAGGAGAGGGCGCGATGAAAGTAAAGCCATCGGTCAGGAAGGTGTGCGCAAAATGCAAAGTGATCCGTCGCAAAAGGGTCGTCCGCGTCATTTGCGAAAACCCAAAACACAAGCAGCGTCAGGGGTAGTACGAGACGAGCCCGGGCGGGTCGAGAGGAGGTACGTTTGGCACGGATAGCCGGAGTCGACATTCCGAAGACGAAGAAGATCGGGACGGC
>JBAULH010000122.1:0-2623 GCA_049578085.1 Candidatus Deferrimicrobiaceae bacterium | reverse complement strand
CACCGAGACCGTCGATGCGCCCCGCCTGCAAGGCGCGGGACCGAGGCGTACTGCAGGTACGGCGAGGGAGCGCAACGAAGCAGGAGGGGATGCGGCGGCGGTCGAATGCCGGCGGATTGGAGGGGTGGGCCTTCAGATCCCCAGGTAGGCTTCCCGGATGTCCTCTGATTTCTTGATTTCTTCCGGTTTCCCCTCGGCCTTGATCCTGCCTTCGTGCATGACGTACACGTAATCCGCTGCGTTCAGCGCGGCGTCCGCGTTCTGCTCGATGAGCAGGATGGTGAGTCCCACATCTTCCTTCAATTTGAGGATAGCCTCGAACATCTCGAGCACCAGCTTCGGGGCAAGCCCCTGGCTCGGTTCGTCCAGCATGATCAGCCGGGGCTTTGTCATAAGCGCCCTGCCGATCGTCACCATCTGCTGCTGTCCGCCGCTGAGCGATCCCGCAATCTGCTCCTTCCTCTCTTCGAGAATCGGAAAGAGGGAGTAGACGAGCGCCAGGGATTCGTCGAGGGATTTCAGTGCCTCCTTCCGGTATGCGCCCATCGTCAGGTTTTCGTAGACCGTCATCCCCTTGAAGAGATGCTTCCCCTCCGGCACGAGGGTGATCCCCAGCTCTACCTTCGCGTGGGTAGGCGCCATCGTGATGTCGGCTCCCTCGAATTCCACTTTCCCCTTCCAGGGAGGTACCGAGCCGAAAATAGTCGATATCAAAGTGGATTTTCCTGCGCCGTTCGGACCGAGGAGGGAGGTGATGGTACCCTTTTCTACCGTAAGGGACGGCTGCCACAGGATCTGCATCGTCCCGTAGCCGGACTCGAGATGGCTAACGGTCAGCAACGTTTCCCTCCGGGGGGCGGCCGAGATACACCTCGATGACGCGTGGGTCGCTGAGCGCCTCTCTCGTCGGTTCGTCCACGAGTTTGGCGCCCTGGTGCATGACCATGACCCGTTCCGCGAGCCCTGCGACCGCTCGCATTATATGCTCGACCATCGACACGATGGCGATCTTTTCGGTCTCCCGTATCTGTTTGATGAGGTCGACCATCTGGTCGATGTCCCTCGGGTTCATCCCCGCCATCGCCTCGTCCATCAGGAGGAGCTTCGGCTTCATCGCCAGGGCCCTCGCGATCTCGACGAGCTTTTTCTCGGTGGGGGTAAGACCTCCCGCGGGCTTGTCGATGTGCCTCTTGAGGCCGATGAGGTCGATATAGCGATCCGCCATCTCCATGCATTGGTCGACGCTCATCCTGTGCCCCTGGGCCCCGAACATTCCCCCGATGGCGACGTTTTCCCGCACGCTGGCGGACCCGAAAGGCCGGGGAATCTGGAAGGTCCTTCCGATTCCCAGGGGGGCTCTCCTGTAGGGGGGAAGGTTGGTAATGTCTTTCCCTTCGAAGGTTATTTTTCCGGCGTCGGAAAGAAAGACCCCGTTGATGACGTTGAAGAGGGTCGTTTTCCCCGCACCGTTCGGCCCCACGATCGCGATAACCTCACCGTGTTTGATCTCCAGGCTCACGTCGTCGACGGCCACCAGGCCCCCGAACCGCTTCGTCACGTTTTCCAGCCTGAGCAGCGGCATTTCTTCCCTCATACGATGATCTTGGCCAAAAAGGTGCCCTGGATCCGCTTCTTGAGCACACCGACGGTCCCTTCCGGGAACAGGACGATGATGATGATGATGATCGGGGCGAAGATGAGGAGCTGGAACCCGGGGAGGATGACGGCAAGATAATATTTGGAAAGGCCGTAGATGAGCCCCCCCACGATCGGTCCGAGGAGCGTCCCCGCCCCGCCGAGAAGGACGATGATGATCGCCTCGACGGTGTAGTGAATCTCGAACACGTCGGGGGGGAACACGTACGTCAGTTTGAGGGCCCACGCAACGGCCCCGATCATGCCCGCCAGCGAGGCGCTCGTGATGAACGCGATGATCTTGAACTTGGTGACGTTGATCCCCATCACCTTTGCGGCGTCTTCATCCTCCCGGACGGCCGTCAGTGCGTACCCGATCTTGCTCCTCAGGAAAACAAGAGTCAGGAAGGCGGCGAACACGGCGATGACGAACAACGCCACGTCCGCCCAGTACGTGGCCAAAACGTTCGCGAACTCCCTGCCGAAGGCCTCGTTGAGCTGGGCGGTAAAGATGATCCCTTCCGACCCGCCCCACAACCGGGCCCCTTCGATCAGGTATCGGAATCCTTCGTTGACGCCGATGGTCGCAATCGCAAAATACGCTCCTCTCAGGCGCAACGCGACCGCACCGACGGCCAGCGACAGAAGGGTCGCCATCCCGATCGCCATCAGGAAGCCGATCACGAGGAGCCACAGCCCCAGCCCCTTGTCGAACAAGCGGGATATGGCGATGGCCATCCCGTACGTGCCGACACCGAGAAAGGCGACGTATCCGAAGTCGACGTATCCCGTCATGCCCAGGAAGAGGTTGAAAGCCTGCCCGAGGGCGCAATAGAACGCGAGCATGGCGATGAGCTGCCACTTCCCCTCCAGGTTTTCCCCCACGAGAAAGAGGAAAAGGTAGCCGGCCAGTACGGGAGCCAGGGGAAGATATTTCGTTACCGTGTTTTTCATCGAGTCCCGGCCTTATCTGGTCCTGATCAGTCCC
>JBAULH010000121.1:0-1612 GCA_049578085.1 Candidatus Deferrimicrobiaceae bacterium | reverse complement strand
CTCTATTAGATGAGCGCTCGATTCCTGTTTTGCCACGACGCATTAACCGAAATGTGCGCTCATTTGTCACACTCTACGGTGCAGATTTTACCTTTATGGATCCGCGCGATCTACCGCAGGGTAAGGTAGAGCACGTCATGTTGGTGGATACGCAGTCGCTTATAACTTTGAAGGGCATGAGCGCAAAAACGACTGTCCGTGTGATAGATCATCATCCGTTGCGTTCCGGCCTGCCGGATGACTGGCAGGTGACTATCGACGAAATTGGTGCAACCACAACCTTGATGATCGAGGCTATGCAGGCGCAGAATGGACGCCTTTCATCACTCCAGGCTACACTCTTGTTGCTCGGTATTTACGAAGACACCGGTTCCCTGACCTATTCTCGCACGACTCCGCGCGATGTGCGCGCGGCTGCCTGGTTGTTGGAGAGTGGCGCCAACCTCAATATCGCTGTCGATTTCCTCAACCCGCCGCTTTCAACCGATCAGCGCAGGCTCTATGAAGAGTTGCTGGATAATGCGCAGACTCACCATATCAACGGGCATCGGATCGTGATCGCTTGCGCCGATGCCAGTGATGTCGATGAAGAAATTTCAACTCTGGCGCACAAGCTGCGCGATTTGCTCGATCCCGATGCGCTCTTTGTACTTGCAGGAACGCAGGATGGTGTGCGCATCGTTGCGCGCTCAACCAGCGATGCTGTCGACGTATCGGACGTTATGGCGGAGTTTGGCGGCGGTGGTCACGACCGGGCTGCCGCGGCGCTGATCCGTAACGGGGAGGGGAGGCAGGCTGAGGCTTTGAAGGAAGCGTGTGATCGATTGCTGAAGGCATTGCCAGATCATGTTCAGCCATCCATCACCGTCGCGCAGATCATGTCCCGCGGTCCGCAGTTGCTCGATCTGGAAACGCCTGTCAAGGAAGTTGCCCAGTTAATGCAGCGCACCGGCTTCGAGGGTTTTCCTGTAGTAGAAAATGGAAAAGTTGTTGGTCTGCTTACCCGTAGAGCCGTTGACCGCGCATTGGCGCATAAACTCAATCTGACCGCTTCCAGCCTGATGGATGCTGGAGAAGTAGCAGTGCGCCCTGAAGATTCATTGCAATACCTTCAGGCGCGAATGATTGACAGCGGCTGGGGTCAGGTGCCGGTAGTGGACCCGGAGGGAGCAGTGGTTGGGATCGTAACCCGTACCGATTTACTTAAGATGCTTGCGCCTCCTGCTGTTTTTGCGAGCGCTAAAGACCTGGCAATTCGCCTGGATGAAGCGTTACCGCCCGCTCGTCTGGATTTGATCCGACGCGTGGCTGATCAGGCTGCTGACCAGCACATAGCAGTTTACATCGTGGGCGGCTTTGTCCGAGATCTGTTGCTGGAGCGCCCCAGCCTGGATTTTGATATTGTTGTTGAAGGAGATGCAATTGCGTTGGGCAAGGCATTGGGTAAAAAATTCGGCGGACGTGTGACCAGCCATACGCGCTTTGGAACAGCAAAATGGTATGTGCAAGGCTCGAAATTTTGGAAGCAATCATCTGCCGATTCCCGATTCCCGATCCCAGAATTCCTTGATCTGATTTCTGCCCGTACCGAGTTTTACGAGCACCCTACTGC
>JBAULH010000120.1:0-7214 GCA_049578085.1 Candidatus Deferrimicrobiaceae bacterium | reverse complement strand
GGGAAGACCGCGGGCGAACAATCATGGCCTCAGGAGGGGCAAGGAGGTGCCATGATGGATGTCCTGTTCTGGGGGTTCTTTGTCATCGGGTTCCTTGTGATGATCGCCATGATCGTATCCGTTTTCCGCTCGATCTGGAACGGGAAGAGGGAGAGAGATCACTGGAAGGCACTCGTCGATAAATCCTCGATCCTGAAAAGATAGGTCTGGGAAAACCATTTCCCTTTTTAGAAACAGAGGGAAAATTATAGCCAACATCTGGCAAATCGATTCCCACTGTCCCGAATAAACAATAAAAATAACAGGATAAACCCCTTAAAACCATACAGATTTTCCGGTTGCCCCTGGGGCTCGATATTTGCTAAGATTTCAACAGGTTATGCGCGGATACCCTGTATACAGGTTGGATACCTCCACCGACACGATCCTGCGCGTCGGGACGATGCTGGAATTCCGGAAAAGCAGAAGGAGCATGAACCGGATCTCCCTGGCAAAACTTGCCCAGAAAATTTTCACGGTGGGGCCGGGCGATATCATCTATCTGGGGTCCGAATCCGCACTGGAGCGCGCCGAAGTCGCGCGCGATCCGGAGGGCTCTTTTTTAGCCGGGTAAATACCCGCTTGAACTCAAGTCGCCTGCCGATGCGAGGGAGGGAACAATCCGCCGATCCACGGGCGAGAAAAGCAAAGGAGACAAAAAAGGGATGTCAACAGGGACGGTGAAGTGGTTCAACGATTCCAAAGGGTACGGGTTCATCACACCGGACGACGGGGAGGACATTTTCGTCCATTTCAGCGAGATTGTGGGCGACGGCTTTCGATCCCTCACCGAGGGGATGAAAGTGGAGTTCGAGGTGACCGACGGACCCAAGGGGAAAAAAGCCTCCAACGTGCGGAAAGTGTAAACGGAGTACTGAGACGAGACGGGGGAAAGCGCCCCAGGAAACCCTCCCGGCGGCGCTTTTTCTTATATCCCCCGCATCGCACGTTCCGAAAGAAAGTGACACGTCGGTTTCCCTTTGCTAGATTGTCCCCAACATTCCGGACGCCCTGCTTTCCGCCGGGAAACGCAAACCTCAAGCCCCGGGTCATCCCCTTGGCCGGAAGGGGGGAGGGGCATCTCGAAGAGGTGACCCCATGCTCTCCGCCCTCACGCCTCTGTTCCGACCCGGCCGGATCGCCGTCATCGGTGCGTCGGGCAATCCGGAAAAAATGGGATTCCAGATCTTCCGCAACATTCTGGATGCCGGATTCTCCGGAGAAGTGGTCCCCGTGAACCCGAAGGGAGAAGTGATTCTCGGGCTCCCCTCCGTCCGATCGGCCTCCGAAATCCCGGAGGGGACGGATCTTGCGGTCGTCATCATTCCGGCGAAGTTCGTGCCCGCGACGATGCTTCAGCTGGGGGAGAGGAAGGTGCGATCCGCGATCGTAATCACGGGAGGGTTCGCCGAGTCGGGGGAGGAAGGCGCGGCGCTACAGGAAGAGCTGGTCAAAAACGCCAGCCGGTGCGGGATACGCGTCATCGGGCCGAACTGCCAGGGAGTCAACTATCCGTACCACGGGGTCTGCGCCTCCTGGCCGCTCATCACGCGGCGAGGCGAAATCGCGATCGTGTCCCAGAGCGGAACCGTGGGCGCGGCGCTGATCGACTGGGCCTCCGAAGACCGAATCGGCTTCTCCGCATTCGTCAGCATGGGCAACCGGGCCGACGTCGACGAGGCGGACCTGATCGCCTATTTCGCGGACGACCCGAACGTGAAGGTCGTCGCTCTTTATATTGAAGGGGTGAAAGACGCGGGGAAATTCCTCTCGGCCGTCAGGAAGTGCCGCAAGCCCATCGTGATCTTCAAGGCGGGGCGAACCGAGCAGGGGAGAAAGGCGGCGGAATCCCACACCCGGTCGCTTGCGGGGAAGGACGAGATCTACGACGCCGTGTTCCGCCAGTTCGGTGTGCACCGCGCCTCCACCCTCGAGGAGCTGTACGACTTTTCCAAGGCGCTGGCCTATCTGCCGCCGCCGGCGGGTCCGAACATGCTGATCGTCACCAGCTCGGGGGGGTCCGCCATCATCGCGACCGACGTAGCCGAGGAAGAAGGCTTCCGTGTATCCTCCCTTCCCCCGGAACTGGCCGACCGGCTGCGGGAGATCCTCCCCGCCCACTGCATCGTCGGAAACCCGCTCGACCTCACGGGGGACACGGATGCGGAGCGGTACCGGAAGGTCCTTGCCGGCGCGGAAGGGCACTACGACGTGGTCATGACGATCTTCGGCGACCCGATCCCGGGCGCTTCCGAAGTCATCCGTCCGGGGAAGTGCGATCTCGTCTGCTACCTCGGCGGGGCCGACGTCGAAAGGGAAGAGCGGGGGAAGATGCACGAAAAGAAGATCGCCGTCTTCCCGACGCCGGAACGGGCAGTCAATGCCCTGTCCTGCTACGCGCGTTTCGACAGAATTACCTTCCCGACGGATCGGGCGGTTGCCGTGTCGGCGGAAAGGCCTCCGGGGTCCCTGCGGGCGATGACCCCCGCCGATTCGATGGTGTTTCTCGCCGGGAATGGGTTCCCCGTCACCCCTGCGCATCCCGCGGGGAGTGAGCAGGAGGCGGTTGCGGCCGCCCGGCGCATCGGTTTCCCGGTCACGGTGAAGATGAACTCCCCGGACGTGACGCACAAGACCGACGTGGGCGGGGTGATCCTGGACGTGCCCGACGAGGAGGGGGTCAGGAAGGCGTATCGCCTCATCGCGGAAGCGGCCGGGAGGATCGGGGCGAGGGACGGCGGCGTGCTCGTTGCCGCGATGGCGGCCCCGGGGCAGGAGGTCATCATCGGGGTGACGAAGGACCTTCAGTTCGGGCACGCGGTGATGTTCGGGCTCGGAGGGATCATGGTGGAGGTGATGAAGGACGTCTCGTTCCGGATCGTCCCTCTTTCGGGAAAAGACGCCGCGGAAATGACCTCGGAAATCCGGGGGGCGCAGGCCCTGGAGGGGCTCCGGGGAAGAAAGCCCGCCGATGTAGCTGCCGTCCGCGATCTCCTCGTCCGGGTGTCGGATCTTGTTTCGCGGCATCCCGGGATCGAGGAGATGGACCTGAACCCGGTGATCGTTCACGAGAAGGGGCTGATCGTAGCGGATGCCCGTGTGGTCCTCGCGGAGGAAAGGCGATGAAACTCCGCATCGGCATCCCGCGGGAGATCAAGGAGGGGGAAAACCGGGTCGCGGCGACTCCCGGGTGCGTAGCGGCGCTTCGCAAGGCGGGGGCATGGGTCTTCGTCCAGCGCGGCGCGGGGCTGGAAAGCGGATTCCCTGATTCGGAGTTCGCCCGGGCGGGAGCGTCCCTGGTAAAAGACCCGGCGCACGTGTGGAACGCCGATCTCGTCGTCAAGGTGAAGGAGCCCCTTCCCCGGGAGTTCCGGTTCCTCTCCGAGCGGACCGCCCTGTTCACCTTCCTGCATCTTGCCGCCTTTCCGAAGCTGACGGATACCTTGCTGGCCAGGAAAGTCACGGCGATCGCCTACGAAACGGTGACGAAAGGGGGACGCCTCCCCCTGCTCGGCCCGATGAGCGAGGTGGCGGGGATCCTGTCCGTCCAGGTCGGTGCCCGCGGCCTCGAGAAGGAGGCCGGGGGGAGAGGGATTCTCCTTTCCGCGGTGGAAGGGGGGAAGCCCGCTTCGGTCTGCGTTATCGGGGCAGGCATCGCGGGCCGCAGCGCGGCGCGGACAGCCGCCGGGATCGGGGCGAACGTGACGGTGCTCGATATCTCCCGGGAAAAGCTTGCGCGGATACGGAAGGAGACCGGCGGGCGCGTCCGGACAGTCCTGTCCACGCCGGGATCAATCGAACGGGCGGTTGTTTCTTCCGATCTCGTGATCTCCACTGTGCTCCTCGTCGGGGACAGGGCACCCGTCCTGATCCCCCGGAAGCTGCTTCGTCGCATGACCCGGGGGGCGGTCGTGGTGGACATCTCCATCGATCAGGGGGGAACGCTTACGACGTCCCGCCCGACGACGCACGCGGATCCGTACTTCGTTGAGGAGGGGGTTGTCCACTACTGCGTGATGAACATGCCGGCGGCTGTTCCCCGGACCTCCACGAAGGCGTTGACGAAGGCGACCCTTCCGTATGTGAAGGCGATCGCCCGGAGGGGCGTGCTCGACGCCCTTCGGAAAGATTCCGGGCTGCGGGCCGGGCTCAACACGTTCCGGGGACGGGTGACCTGCGAAGGGGTCGCCCGGGCGCTTGGCAGGGAATACACGGCCCCGGAGACGCTGCTGTAGAGTTTTAGTTCCCGGAAGCCGCCTGTCGGAGTGTTTCCGCGAGGGCGCGGACCTGGGGGCGCGTTCCGGCGAGGTCTCCGGAATTGTCGATCACGTAATCCGACGCCCGGGCCTTCTCCTCGGGATCCATCTGGGAGGATACGATTTGGAGCGCCTGCTCCCGCGGGATTCCGTCGCGGCGCATGAGGCGCAAGACCTGCAACTCCCTGCCGCATCGCACCCCGATCACCGCTTCGAACAATCCCTGGGGCCCCTTCTCGTGGATGAGCGCCGCCTCGACGATGGCGACCGGATGCCCGTCCGAGGCGAGTGCGGAGACCGCCTCCCGTATCCCCAAGGCGATGCGCGGATGGGTGATGGCTTCGAGATCCGCGCGTTTTCCGGGATCCGCGAAGATGATCGCGCCGAGCCGTTTCCGGTCGATCCGGCCGTCGGGCAACAGGATCTTCTCTCCGAACCGACCGACGATGTCGATGTAGGCGGGCATCCCCGGAGAGGTGATCTCCCGGGAGATCCGGTCCGCATCGACGACGGGGATTTTCTCCTCCCGGAACATGCGGGCCACGGTGCTCTTCCCGGACCCGATTCCCCCCGTCAGGCCGAATACGCGCATGGCGGAGATCATACCACCGGCGGAGGTCCATTCGAAACATCCGGCGTCTGGGTTGCGGCGTTGACAAGCCGGGGGGAGCGGTGGTAGCGTCGGATTAAATGAACGGCTGTTCATTTTCATCGAAGAGAAGGAGGGGAGCGCCATGGCCGAAACGACCGTGAAGGGGTTCTTCGAATCGCTCGAGTCCAGACTCAACTCCGAACCGTCGAAGTTGGCCGGCATGAACGCTGTCTACCAGTTCCAGGTGGGAGAGGAGACCTACTGCGTATCGATGAAGGACGGAAAGGGCTCCGTGGCGTCGGCTGCGGCTTCCGACCCGAACTGCACTGTCACGATGGCAGAAACCGACTTCCTCGAGATGATCGCGGGGCGCCTGAACGGGCAGATGGCGTTCATGACCGGGAAATTGAAGGTGGCGGGGGACATGGGACTGGCGCTCAAGCTCGAGTCCTTCCTGAAGGCCTGACGAAACGAAAACCGTTGGCGCATCCGACGGACAGGATTTTCCGGGAGGCGGCCGAAACGCTCCGGGCACGGGGAAACGCGGTCGCGCTCACCGGGGCCGGCATCTCGGTGGAAAGCGGGATCCCCGCGTTCCGCGGCACCCAGGGGATGTGGGGAAAGTACGACCCCATGGAGTACGCGACCATCGGCGCCTTCCTGCAGGACCCGGAGAAGGTCTGGGGGATGCTCTCCGAGATGGTCGACCTGTTCTCCCGCGCCGTCCCCAACCCCGCCCATCTCGGTCTGGCGGAGATGGAAAGAAGGGGGGTTCTGCGGTCGGTGATCACGCAGAACGTGGACGGGCTGCACCAGGCGGCAGGCTCCCGAAGGGTCATCGAGTTCCACGGAAACGCGGAGGAACTGATCTGCCTTTCCTGCTGGAACCGGTATCCTTCGCGGGTGAAGATCCCGGAAGGGATCCCCCCGCGGTGTGCATGCGGAAAGATTCTCAAGCCGAATCTCGTCCTGTTCGGGGAACCGATCCCCTGGAACGCGCAGGAAGAGGCCGAAACCGAGGCGAAACGCTGTTCCGTCCTGCTGGTGATCGGCACCTCCGCGCAGGTGGCCCCCGCCTGCGACATCCCCCTTCTCTCCAAGAGGTCGGGGGCCGTCATCATCGAGATCAATCCCGAAGAGACCCCCCTGACAAAGTCGGTCGCCGACCTGCATTTGCGGGAGAAAGCAGGCATTGCCCTGACTCTGCTGGAACGGGAGATCCGCCCTCCCGACCCTTCCCGTTGACGACGTTCTTACATTAATATTTTTAATATCCATTAATTTTTTTTCTCCCTCCCTCGTCTCGCCAGAAAGCAGAGCCTATATATTTTAGGTAGTTAGGGGTAAGAAGGCTTTGGCACGGGTATTGCCCGTATAACCCGTGGGATGAAGGCCATGCGATCCGAGAAGGGATTCACACTGATTGAAATCATGATCGTGGTAGCCATCGTTGGCATCGGGGCGATCATGGCCATTTCCAATCTTCACGGCTGGAACCGGCACAACAACTTCGTCGGTTTTCAGCGGGAGGTGTTTTCGGAGTTGCAGGAGGGCCGGTCGCGGGCCTTTTCCATAAGAAGGCAATACCGCCTGGCGTTCGATCTCGATGCGGGAACGGTACTTCTGGAACGCGGAGACGCCGCATCGGGGTCCACCGTCTGGTCGGCCGACCGGGCGGTCGTAACCGCTCCCGGGGGGTGCACGATCGACGATGTCGCGTGGTTGCGCGCAGGGGCGGGCGCGACTCCGTCGAACGGCATGTTCTACCTGTTGTTCAGCCCCGGCGGCGATGTGTACCAATGGGCTTCCGGGCCTGTGGTAACTCCCCTCGACACCGCGAACATCCATTTCTCGAGCGATATGGGGGAAACAGCGACGGTCCAGCTCTTCTGCTGGACGGGAAAGGCGAGGCTCTCCATTGGAACGATCTGACAGGAAAAAAGAGAAAGGGTTCTCCCTGATCGAAGTGATGGTGTCGCTCACGATACTCGCCGTGGGCCTTCTGGCCCTCGCGCTCCTGCAGACGACGGCCATCAAAGGGAACTCCCTGGCGGCGAAATCGACGGTTGCGACGCAGCTCGCCCAGGACCAGATGGAGCAGTTCCGCCACACGGCGTGGACGGCCATCGCATCCTCTCCGACGGCAGGGTACACCCCGGGAGGGGGGGCGCCCGTTTATACGAGTTTGCCGGGGAGTATGGGGAACAGCGCCACGTCTCGGGGGACGACGTACTACCGTGTATGGTTCGTGACTCCAGCGCTTCCGGCGACACTGCGAACGATTACGGTGTGGACCTGCTGGCAGGACGAGCGGCAGATCTGGCACA
>JBAULH010000119.1:0-7482 GCA_049578085.1 Candidatus Deferrimicrobiaceae bacterium | reverse complement strand
CAGGAACGTGTTGTCCGGCGCGTTCTATGCAACCCGCCTGTCCCGCGATCTGCGGGAGCGTGCCGGTCTGGTGTATACCGTCGATACGGTGTTCGATGTGGGAAAAACCCGCTCCCTCTTCGCCGTCTTCTACGCGTGCGATCCGCAGAACGTATCGAAGGTTCGCGCGATCGTGGAAAGGGACCTGCGCGCGATGCGGGAGAAGCCGGTGACCGATGCCGAGCTTCTCCAGGCCAAGATGCTTCTGATCCGGCAGATTCCGCTTTCGGAATCGAGCGTGGACGAAATTGCCCACGGACTGATCGAGCGTCAGGAGGAAGGGGTGCCCCTGGACGAACCGATCCGGGCCGCCAGGAATTACCGGAAGATGACGGCCCGTCGGGTCCGGGAGGCGTTTGCCCGCTGGATCCGGCCGAACGACCTGGTCCAGATCACCCGGGGACCAAAACCGGAGTAGGAGAGGATGGCTCCCCGCGCGGCAGAATATGAGCGTATCCTCTCAGGGGCCCCGAGCAAAATTTGTGTGGATATTACATGTCGTTTTGGATATCTTCGTAATCCCAACCCCCAATGAAGTTTCCTCAGAGAGGAGGTATGCGTATGGGAAGGAACGGTTTCCTAAAGGGCATCGTTGCGTTCTCGATGGTACTCGCCACAGGGTTCTTCCTTGTCCCCGCCCAGGCCGATGAGTACCCGAGCAAGTCCCTCAACTACATCATCTGCTTCAACCCCGGGGGCGAGTCCGACATCACGGCGCGCATCCAGGAATTGCCGCTGAAACAGTATTACAAGGAAGGGGTTGTCATCAGCTACAAGATAGGCGGCGGCGGCTCCGTGGGCTGGTCGGAACTGATCGCCAGCAAGCCCGACGGCTACACGCTGGCGGGCTACAACCTTCCCCACGTCATCCTGCAGCCGCTGCAGCGGGGGAACGCCGGGTACAATACCCTTGACCTCAAAAGCGTTTACATCTTCGAAAGCACCCCCAACATCCTGGTCGTCCGGGAGGACAGCCCCTACAAGACCCTGAAGGATTTCCTCGCCGCAGCCAAGGAGAAGCCGGGAGTCCTCACCCTGGGCGGGAGCGGGAGCAGTTCCGCCAACGAGCTGGGGACCATCATGCTGAACAAGGCCGCGGGGATCAAGACGATCTACATTCCGTTCACGGGGTCCGGCGCGGCGGTTCCGTCGCTCCTGGGTGGGCACGTCACGTCGCTGATGACCTACTCGACGATGGCGGTTCAGTACAAGGGGAAATTCCGCCCCCTCGCCATCATGTCCGACGAACGGATGTCCGTGCTGCCCGACGTTCCCACGTTCAAGGAACTGGGGTATGACCTGGTCGAGGGGGCCTACCGCGGCGTGGCGGCCCCTCCGGGGACCCCGGACGACATCGTCAAGAAGGCCGCGGACATCTTCGACAAGGTCATGAAAGACCCCGGCGTGATGAAGAAGATGGACGAGAACGGGTTTAAAATAGAGCGGATGGGCCCCGAAGCGGCCACTGCGTTGGTAAAGAAAAGAATGGTCCTGTACAAGGACCTGATGACCGAGATGGGACTCATCAAGAAATAGCCGCACCGGATCAGGCACGAGCCGGCACCCCGCCCGGCTTTCGATCGCCGGCGGGGTGCCTTCACTGGAACGGAGGGGCACGCGTTTGCTGGCAAACATCTGGCTGGGACTCCAGCACGTGGTATCGCTCCAGAACCTTCTTCTGATCATTGCCGGGACGGTGTCGGGGATGATGGTCGGGGCCCTTCCCGGCCTCACCGCGACGATGGCCGTCGCGCTTCTCGTTCCCTTCACCTACACGATGGATGCCGTCAGCGGCCTGGTTCTGCTGGGAGCCATCTACATGGGGTGCATCTACGGGGGGGCGTTCAGCGCCATCCTGATCAACACGCCGGGGACGCCAAGCTCCATCGGCACCACCTTCGACGGGTACCCCATGGCCCGGCAGGGAAGGGGCGAGGAGGCGATCGTTGGGGCCACGGTCGGCTCCGCGATAGGGGGGATCTTCGGGGTGATCGTCCTCATTTTCCTGAGCCCGCCCCTGGCCAGCATCGCCCTCCAGTTCGGCCCTGCGGAATATTTCTGGGTGGGCATGTTCGGGCTGACCATCATCTCGAGCCTGGCGGCCGGGTCCTTCCTCAAAGGGATCACCGGCGCGGCGTTCGGCGTCCTCATCTCCACCATCGGCATCGCCCCGATCGGGGGGGACGTCCGCTTTACCTTCGGCCTTCCCGCCATGCAGGGCGGCGTGGATCTGATCGTCATCCTCATCGGGCTGTTCTGCATTCCCGAGGTGCTGAACATCGTGTCCAAGGGCATCGGCGGGCACACGGCGGTGGAGTACCATCGCACAAAAGGGGTCCTCTGGGAGACGACGAAGAAGGTCCTCTCCCAGCGCGCCAACCTCATCCGCTCCTCCGTCATCGGGACGTTCATCGGTATCCTCCCGGGAGCCGGAGGGAACATCGCGAACCTCGTGTCGTACAACGAGGCGCGGCGGGCATCCAAGACCCCCGAGAAGTTCGGCACGGGCCACTTGGAGGGCGTCGTGGCGACGGAGACGGCCAACAACGCGGTCGTGGGAGGCGGCATCATTCCGCTGGTGACCCTGGGGATCCCCGGGGCGCCGCCGGACGCGGTCATCTACGGCGTCCTCATGCTGCAGGGACTGCACCCGGGCCCCGAGCTCTTCACGGAGCGGGCGGACATCACGTACACGTTCATGCTGGCGCTCGGCGTATCCGCCATAGTGATGGTCCCCATCGGGATCTACGGCGGGCGGCTCCTCACCCGGTTCGTGGCGACGCTCCCCGCGCGGTACCTGGTGCCCGGGATCGGCATCCTGACGATCGTGGGCTCTTACGCGATCCGGAACAACTTCACCGACGTGATCCTGATGCTCGCCTTCGGGGTCGTGGGGTATGCCCTCCGGTACCTGGGGTTCCAGGCCGCGCCCATCGTGCTCGGCCTCATCCTGGGACCCATCATGGAGGCCGGCCTGGTGCAGACCTACCTCATGGGGCAAGGGTATTCGTGGCCCTGGCTCGCGCTGTTCGTCAACCCGATCTCCTGGGTGCTGATTGCGATGTCGGTCCTGTCGTTCCTGTGGCCATACTTCGGATTCCTGAAGCAGAGGCTCCAGAAACCGGAAGGATTGGGTTCCGGAAACGGTGAATAGGAGGTCGGAAGCATGAAAACGAGCACGCGGGACCGCCTGGGATCCATCCTCATGCTGGCGTTCGTCGCCTCGCTCTGGATGCAGCGCAGCTACATGACACGGTTCGGGGGGATCTTCCCGGACATCGTCATGGAGATCATGGGGGGGATCCTGGTGACGACCCTGGTCCTCTCCTTGACGAAGTACGCGGCCATGAAGGAGGCCGGAGAGAAGAATGGGGAGGACGGGAAGATCAACTGGAAGGACATGGCCGTCGTGGGCGGCATGCTGCTTGCCTGGGCCGTACTGCTTCGGTACCTGGGGTTCGCTCTCACCGGCGTTCTGGGGTTCGGGGCGATCTCGTGGTACCTGGGAGGGATGCGGAAGGACATCAAGGATGTCGGAAGATGCCTCCTGATTGGAGTCGCCATGACCTTTCTGATGGTACTTGTCTTCCAACGCCTGTTGGAGGTCCCGCTTCCGCCCGGTGCGATCTTCGGGTGACGGGCGTCGCCAAACCGTCGACATCTGAGAGCAGCAGAGCGCGCAGGAGGAACCGTTCCATGAAAGAGATCCGTTTGGCAGTGATCCCGGGGGACGGGATCGGCAAAGAGGTCGTGCCCGCCGCGCAGAAAGTGCTCGACGCCGCGGCGGAAGTGCACGGGGGCTTTCGCTTCCGATACCAGACGTTCGATTGGAGCTGCGAATACTACACGAAGCACGGAAGGATGATGCCGGAAAACGGCCTCGACCTTCTTCGGCCGCACGATGCGATATTTCTCGGGGCCGTGGGATATCCCGGGGTCCTCGACCATGTCTCCCTGTGGGGTCTCCTTATTCCGATTCGCAGGACGTTCCAGCAATATATCAATCTACGGCCGGTCAAACTGTTACCCGGGGTGCGAACGCCCCTCGCAAACCGGGGGCCGGACGATATCGACTTCTATGTCGTCAGGGAGAACAACGAAGGAGAATACTCCAACATGGGCGGCCGCCTGTATGAGGGTTTACCCAACGAGATCGTCGTCCAGAACACCGTCTTTACGCGCCTGGGGGTGGAACGGGTCATACGGTACGCCTTCGAGCTGGCCCGCGAAAAAGGCAGAAAGCGGGTCACGTCCGCAACCAAATCGAACGGAATCAACATCACGATGCCGTATTGGGACGAACGGTTCTGGTCCGTGGCAAAGGGGTATCCGGACATCGAGGCCGACCAGTACCACATCGATGCCCTGGTCGCACGGTTCGTCACCCACCCGCAACAATTCGACGTCGTGGTGGGGAGCAACCTGTTCGGCGACATCCTTTCCGACCTGGGCCCCGCCATCGCGGGAAGCATCGGAATCGCTCCCTCCGCGAACCTGAACCCGGAACGGAAGTATCCCTCCATGTTCGAACCGGTGCACGGCTCGGCACCCGACATCGTGGGCAAGGGAATCGCCAACCCGATGGGGCAGATCTGGTGCGCCGCGATGATGCTGGAGCACCTGGGATTCCCCGAGGCGGGCGATATCGTCATGGAGGCGATGAAGTCCGTCCTTGCGGGGGGGATCTGCACAGCGGACATCGGGGGAAAAGCGAACACCGCCGAGGTGACGGACGCCATCTGCGCGAAGATCCGCAAGATCGGTCCCAAGGCCCGATAGGAGGAACGATCATGCGCACGCACAATATCGCCGTGATACCGGCCGACGGCATCGGGAAAGAGGTCATTCCCGCGGGAGTCCGCGTTCTCCAGGAAATCGCGGAGTGCGAGGGCGCGTTCCGTTTCCAGTTCAAGACGTTCCCGTGGGGGAGCGACTACTATCACGAGCACGGACAGATGATGCCCCCCGACGGCCTGGAAACGTTGCGTGCCTTCGATGCGATATTTTTCGGCGCCGTGGGGCACCCTTCCATCCCGGACCACATCACGCTGTGGGGGCTGCGCCTTCCCATCTGCCAGGGGTTCGACCAGTATGGGAACTACCGGCCCGCGCGCATCCTTCCCGGGATCACGGGACCGCTTCGGGGACGCACCGGCAGGGACCTGGACTGGATCATCGTCCGGGAGAACACGGAAGGGGAATATTCGGGCGTCGGAGGAAGGGCCCACAGGGGTCTGCCCGAAGAGGTAGCGATGGAGGTGTCGGTGTTCACCCGCCCCGGGGTGGAGCGCATCATGCGGTTCGCCTTCCGCCTGGCGCGGAAGCGGCCCCGGCGGCTGTTGACGCTGGTGACGAAGTCGAACGCTCAGCGTCACGGCATGGTCATGTGGGACGAGATCTTCGCCGAGGTCGCCCGGGAGTTTCCGGATGTGACGACCGACCGGATGCTCGTCGACGCGGTCACCACGAGAATGGTGCTCAAGCCCGAGACGCTCGACGTGCTCGTCGCCTCCAACCTCCACGCGGACATCCTCTCCGATCTCGCGGCGGCGCTGTCGGGAAGCCTTGGGATCGGCCCGACGGCGAACATCAACCCGGAAAGAACGTACCCTTCGATGTTCGAACCGATCCACGGATCCGCCTTCGACATCATGGGAAAGGGGATTGCCAACCCTCTGGGAACGTTTTGGACCGCGGTCCTGATGCTGGAGCACCTGGGGGAGGGGGAAGCCGGCAAGCGCCTCATGGGCGCCATCGAGAAGGTGACTGGCGCGGGCAAGACCCTGACTCCTGATCTGGGCGGGACGGCATCGACCCGCGAGGTCACGGACGCTGTGATCGCCGAATTGGGGAAATGACCTGCCGATGAAGATCGTCGACATAAAGGAGCGCACCGCTTCCATCGCCTCCCCCATCCGCAACGCATACATCGACTTCAGCAAGATGACGGTTTCGGTCGCGGCCGTGGTCACCGATGTGATCCGGGACGGCAAACCGGTCGTGGGATACGGGTTCAACTCCAACGGCCGGTACGCTCAAGGATCCCTGCTGCGGGAGCGGTTCCTCCCCCGCTTGCGGGAGGCCGATCCCTCGACGTACGTGTCCGAGGCGGAAGACAACCTCGATCCCTTCCGACTCCGCGACATCATGATGGCCAACGAGAAGCCGGGCGGCCACGGAGAGCGCTCGGTGGCGGTGGGCGTCATCGACATGGCGGTCTGGGACGCGGTGGCCAAGATCGAGGAAAAACCCCTTTACCGGCTGCTCGCCGACCGCTACAACGGCGGTGCCGCCGCAAGCCGGGTGTTCGTCTACGCCGCGGGCGGCTATTACTACCCCGGGAAAGGGACACGGGAACTGCGGGACGAAATGCGCCGCTACCTGGACGCCGGGTACCGGGTGGTGAAGATCAAGATCGGCGGGGCCCCCCTGGCGGACGACCTGAGAAGGATCGAGGAGGTTCTTTCCCTGGTGGGAGGCGGAGACCGCCTCGCTGTCGACGCGAACGGCCGCTTCCACCTCGACGCCGCTGTGGAGTACGGCGATGCTCTTGGCCCTTACGGCCTGCGCTGGTACGAGGAGCCCGGAGACCCCCTGGACTACCAGCTCCACGCCGATCTGGCGGCCCGATACCAGGGTCCGATCGCCACCGGGGAAAACCTTTTCTCCATGCAGGATACGAGAAACCTGCTGCGCCACGCGGGGCTCAGGAAGGACAGGGACGTTCTCCAGATGGACCCGGTCCTGTCCTACGGCCTGGTGGAGTATCTCCGGATGCTCGAGGTGCTAGGCGAGATGGGCTGGGCCCGAGACCGCTTAATCCCCCACGGCGGACACCAGTTCGCCCTCAACATCGCCGCCGGCCTCGGACTGGGGGGTAACGAATCGTACCCCGAGGTGTTCGCCCCGTTCGGGGGGTTCGCCGATGACACACCCGTTACGGATGGAATGATCGGCCTGCCGGAAGTTCCGGGCGTCGGCTTCGAGGCCAAGTCGGACCTGATGGATCTCATCCGCTCTCTCTTCGGTCCCTAGTGGCCTGAAAAAGCAGGTTATTTGCACCCAGTCCTTGACATCCTGCCATTTTTTTACTCGGACTTCTTCAATTCTCCCCCTGGCCCATTTCCCAACGGTTTCGGGTTGGGCTTGTACCAGTGGGATTTGTCGGTCCAGACGTAGGTGACATCGATCTTGTCACCCCGGACCGATCCCTCCCCGTGCATCTTTCCTTTCGTTTCGCTTTCGGTATCCGCGAAAAAATGCACTTCGTCTCCTTGTACCTTGGTCGAATACGCGCCATCACCGAAGCCATACTGGTCGCACCCGGCCGACCGGAATTTCCCATTTTTAAAAATCAAGGTGTCCGTTCCTTTTGCCTCCTTCCCCTTCTCTCCCTGATTGGCCATAAAGGTTTTCCCATCCAGGACACCGCTTGCCGTGCCC
>JBAULH010000118.1:0-2116 GCA_049578085.1 Candidatus Deferrimicrobiaceae bacterium | reverse complement strand
AGGTCACCCGATATTTAGAGGGCTGTAGATAGCGATATATATTAGATGGCTGGGGTTCTTTCCTTATCAGAGCTCCTATTCGCCCTCGAAGTCGAGGTCGGGTTCGATAAGAAGATCTCTTTGAAGCCGCTTTCTTTGCAGGATGTATGGTCAACGGGCAAGTGCCTGAGTAGGATAGGCGATAGTTCCTTTTCCAAGGGAATTCGCCAACGAAATCAATCGAAGGGGGTAGGGCATGAAAACGTCCGAGGCGGTCGCCATCATCCACCGGGGGATCTTCCGCGAGAAGGATGCCATCCGGGCCTACATCAAGTTCGCGAAGGCGGTCAAGGATCCCAGGGCGAAGAATGTGCTCATCAACCTCGCCGACGACGAGGTGGGGCACCTGACCAAGCTCGAAAGGCACCTGATGAACATATTGAAGGACCAGCCGTGGCTGTACCCCAAGGCGGACGAGATCGACGCGGTGGCCGCCGTGTTTACCTCGAGCGCCTATCCGGACAAGGAGATCCGCGAAGAGGACCTGGTCAACGTGGACGAAGTCAGGATCCTCAATCTCGCCGTCGACCGGGAAATCATCGCGAACCGGTATTACCTCGACCTGGCCGCCAGGACGGAGTCTCCCGAGGCGAAGGAGATGTTCCTCTCCCTGGCCAAGGAAGAGGAGCTGCACATGAAGATCCTCAAGGCCGAGATCGACTCCATCGGCCAGAGCGGCTTCTGGTTCGACATGCAGGAATTCACGATGGAGGAATAAGGGGGAGACATCGGCATGAATGCCAGGCCGGTCAAGGATGTTATCGAGCCGCAATTCGTAAGGGAAGGGGCAGGGGTCCGGCTTCGGCGGAGCATCGCGACCCGCAGGATCGACTACCTCGATCCGTTTCTTCTGTTCGATCACTTCGGGTCGGACAATCCCGATGATTACCTTGCGGGTTTCCCCATGCATCCCCACCGGGGGATCGAGACAGTGACCTACATGCTGGACGGGATCGTGGATCACAAGGACAGCTTGGGGAATTCCGGCACGGTCGGGGCCGGGGACGTCCAGTGGATGACCTCGGGCAGCGGGATCCTCCATGAGGAAATGCCCCGGCCGAAGAACGGGAAGATGTACGGGTTCCAGCTATGGGTCAATCTTCCGGCGAAGCGCAAGATGACAAAGCCCCGCTACCAGGACGTGCAATCGTCCCGCATCCCCCAGATCGACCGCGAGGGGGGCGTCCGCATCCGGGTGATCGCAGGGGAAGTGGATGGAGTCCGGGGAGCGGTTACGGAAATCCACGCCGATCCCGGTTACATGGATGTTTCGATACCTGCCGGACGGTCGTTCGGGCAGCCCGTTTCCCGGGGGCACGTGGCCTGTGCGTATGTTTTCGAGGGGAAGGGGGTTTTTGGAGGCGACGTCAAGGGAGGAGGGATCGAGGTTTCCTCACCGAACCTGGTGGTTTTCGGAGACGGGGACTCCGTGTTTGTCCGCGCAGGTCGCCACCCCGTCCGGTTCCTGCTTCTCTCGGCGAAGCCGCTCGGCGAACCGATCGCTCGATACGGCCCGTTCGTGATGAATACGAAGGAGGAAATCGACCAGGCGCTGTCGGAACTGCGCAACGGAATGTTTGTCAAATGAGGCAGTCGATGTTCCTTCACCGTGAGTCCTTCACGGAACGATAATCGAGGATCCAGCGAGAACAGGGGTATCCCTTACAGGAGGGCGGAGATGCGCTACAAGCTCCTCGGGCGGACCGGATTGCGGGTATCGGAACTATGCCTTGGCGTGATGACCTTCGGCGAGGATTGGGGCTGGGGGGCGTCGAAAGAGGAGAGCCGCAGGATCTTCGACGCGTTTACGGAGGCGGGAGGCAACTTTATCGATACCGCCAACTACTATACCGCTGGTACGAGCGAGCGGTTCGTGGGGGAGTTTGTCGCCCCCGAGCGGGGACGGTTCGTCATCGCCACGAAGTACACCCTGAACATGCGGCCCGACGATCCGAACGCCGGCGGGAACCACCGGAAGAACATGGTCCGGTCTCTCGAGGAAAGCCTTACGCGTCTCAAGACGGACTACGTCGACCTGTACTGGGTCCACGCCTGGGATCCCATGACTCCCGTGGAG
>JBAULH010000117.1:0-3601 GCA_049578085.1 Candidatus Deferrimicrobiaceae bacterium | reverse complement strand
AAAATCCCCGGAGCCGAGCTTGGCGTTGGATCCGAGGCTGTTGAGTTTCCCTCCCACGACGGCGGTCGGGTCCCACCCCGCCGCCGCAAGAACGGTGGCCACCATCGAGGTGGTGGTCGTCTTTCCGTGCGTTCCCGCGATGGCGATGCCGTATTTCATCCGCATGAGCTCGGCGAGCATCTCCGCCCGGGGGATGACCGGGATCTTCCTGCGGTGCGCCTCGACCACTTCCTCGTTGCCCGGCCGGATGGCCGAGGAAACCACCACGACGTGTGCGTCTTCCGGTATGTTGGCGGCGCCGTGTCCGGACTGGATCCTCGCGCCGGCACGCGTAAGCCGGGCCGTGGTGTCGGAGAGTCGCAGGTCCGATCCGGTGACCCGGTAGCCGAGGTTCAGGAGCAACTCCGCGATTCCGCTCATCCCGATCCCGCCGATTCCGACGAAGTGGATTCCCAGCCCTTTTCTATACACCCTCGTCCGCTCCTATCCCCATCTCGCGCAATGCCGAACGAATAATCTGCCGGGCCGCGTCCGGCCGGGAGTACGCCTGGGCTCCCTCTTCCGCCGTTCTCCTTCTGTCGGGTTCCTCCGCCCACAGGGAAAACGCCTTCCCCACCGTCTCCGCCGACGCCTGCTCCTGCCGGATCCAGATCCCGCCGCCTGCCGCGCAGAACTCCTCTGCGTTTTTTTCCTGGTGGCGGTCGGCGGCATAGGGATACGGGATCAGAACGCACGGCCTGCCGAAAAGCGCCGCCTCCGCGAGGGAGAGGGCACCGGCGCGCATCAGCACGGCGTGGCAGCGGGCGAAGGCGTCCCCGATCCGCTCCGTAAAGGGAAACGGTTCGATGGGAAGCCCTTCCCGTCTTACCGTATCTTCCACGGCGGCGAATTCTTTTTCCCCGGTCTGCAGGAGAAACCGCATTGCTTTGCCCCTGGTCTTCGCGGCCCGCCCCATACCGAGCACGATCCCGTTGATCGCCCTGGCCCCCTGGGACCCCCCCATCGCAAGGACGGTGAAGGGCGGCGGAAGCGGGGAACCGCTCCGCGCCCGCTCCGCCGCCTTCACGATCTCCCGCCGGACGGGGTTCCCGTACACGGAAGCGCGCTCCCGCGGGAAATAGGACGTCGCGCCCGTAAATCCCGCGTACACGTGCCTTGCCATCCTCCCGAGCATCCGGTTCGCCCGGCCGGGGACCGCGTTCTGCTCCTGCAGAAACAGCGGAATCCTCGAGGCTGCCGCCGCCAGCGACACGGGGACGGAAGCATATCCCCCCACACCGAACACGAAATCGGGGCGCCTGCGGCGAAGGATCCGGTACGAGTGCCTAAGCCCGCCGAGCATCATGCCCATCCCCCGCAACCCGCCCGCTCCCTTGCCGCGGACCTGCCCCGCGGAGACGAATTCGATCTCGAAGCCCCGGGCCGGGACGGCCTTTGCCTCGAGGCCTCTCTCCGTTCCGGCGAAGCAGACGGAACCTCCCGGGAAAAGGGAGAGAAATTCCTCAGCAAGCGCTATCCCCGGGAACACGTGCCCGCCGGTTCCCCCGCCGGCGATCAACAGGTTCAGCGACAAATACCTCCGCTCCTTTCATCGAGATGTTGGTGAGGACACCGATCGCCGCCAGATGGAGGACGAGGGAGCTCCCCCCGTAGCTCAGGAACGGCAGGACCATTCCCTTGGGCGGAAGCATCTTCAACCCGACCATCATGTTCGCGAGCGCCTGCACGCCGATCACGGTAGACACTCCCATCGCGAAATACTTCCCGAACGGGTCGCGGGCGCGACGACCGATCCGGAACCCCACCCAGACGAGCGTCATGAAGCAGGCGCCCACGGCGACGACCCCCGCAAACCCGAGCTCCTCCCCGATGACGGAGAAGATATAGTCCGTGTGCATTGCCGGGAGGTAGAAAAGCTTCTGCTTTCCGGCGCCGATCCCCGTCCCGAGGAGACCTCCGTTCGAGAACGCGATGAGGGACTGCACCACCTGGTAGCCCGCCGCCTTGGCCTGGGAGAACGGGTCGAGGAAAGCCGACAGGCGCGCCATCCGGTACGGTCTCGCGGCGATCGCGAGGGCCACACCGACAATCCCCAAAACACCGCATCCCGCGAGGTATTTCCACGGAAACCCGGCGATCACCAGAAGCGCCATGAACGACGCGATGATGACCACCGCCATCCCAAAGTCCGGCTCCTTGAGGATCAGCGCCACGTAGCCCGCCAACACGGCGAGCAACGGCAGGAAATCCCGTACCCCTTCGCGGAAATTTTCCCCCTTCCGGTCGATCGCATAGGCGCCATAGGCGATGAGGGAGAACTTGGCGAGCTCGGAAGGCTGGAAGGTGAAGAACCGGAGGTCGATCCACCGGGAAGCGCCGTTTGCCGAGTGCCGGATCCCGGGCACGTAAACAAGGACGAGGAGCAGGAGGGTCCCCCCCATGAGGACCCCGATCCGGCGGCGGAAGACATCGTAGTCGACCCGGGAGACGAAGAGCGCCAGGGATGCCCCCAGGGCGAGGAAGAGAACCTGCCGCTTGAAATAGTACGCCGCATCGTGTCCGAGTTTCTCGGACGCCTCTGCCGTCACCGACGAGGCGCTGTACACCATCACGGCCCCCAAGCCCACGAGGAAAAGCGTGCAAAGGGTAAGAATCAGGTTCTCGTGCCGCTTCCCGATGTTCATTCGGCGAGCCCCCTCACCGCTTCGCGGAACGCCTCGCCGCGCTCCTCGAAGTTGCGGAACATGTCGAAACTGGAACATGCCGGGGAGAACACCACGACATCGCCCGCCCGCGCACTCGCGGCGGCCGTGCGGACCGCCTCCTCCAGAGAGTCGGCTTCCAGAAGGGGCACGGTCCCCGAAAGATCCTGCACCATGCGGTCCCGGGCCTCGCCCAGAAGGATCGCCGCACGTACCTTTCGCGCAAGCGTCTCGCGGAGCGGACGGAAGTCCAGTCCCTTGTCCTTCCCGCCGGCGATCAGCCACACGGGTTCGGAGAATCCCTCAAGGCACTTGATGACCGCGCCCACGTTCGTCCCCTTCGAGTCGTTGATAAAGGACACCCCTCGCACTTTCCGGACGAACTCCACCCTGTGCGGAAGCCCCCGGAAGGCCTGGAGGCATTCCCGGACCGCATCGGGAGGGACCCCCATACGCCGGGCCGCCCCGATCGCCGCCATGGCGTTCTCCTCGTTCTGTATCCCCCGGATCTTGAGGAGGGAGACCGGGTACCGCTCTTCGACGGGGCCGCCCCGGTACACCATGTCCTTTCCGTCCCGGAACACGCCTGTGGTGAGAGGACGCGAGAGCGAAAACGGCACCTGCACGGAAGGGACGCCGCGGAACCGGCCGGTAATCTCCCGGTCGTCGGCGTTCACGACGGCCGTATCTTCCTGCCCCTGGTTCCGGAATATCCCCATCTTCGTTTCGGCGTAGGAGGAAAAGTCGGGATATCGGTCCTGATGGTCCTCGGTGATGTTCAGGAGAACGGCCACGGACGGCCGGAAGGCGTCGATCGTCTCCAGCTGAAAACTCGAGACCTCGACCACGGCCCAGTCGTGCGCGCCCGGAGCCGCGCTCACGAAGGGGGTCCCCAGGTT
>JBAULH010000116.1:0-27833 GCA_049578085.1 Candidatus Deferrimicrobiaceae bacterium | reverse complement strand
CCCCATGCGGATCATCTCGTCGGCGGTGCGGCGGGAGACCCCGGCGGCACGCGAAAGATAGCGGTTCAGCCTGTCCGTGGGCATGCCGATCCCTCTACCGGTTACTCTTCCGGCTGGTCATCCCCCTCATCGTTTCCCACCTTCGGCAGGAAGGAAGGAGAGGTCACCAGCGGCTCGGCTGGGTCGGATGAAAAGTGCTCCCCCGATAAGGCGAACTTGGAAAATCCCTTGCCGGCGGGTGTCAGGGGCTTGATCTCGGCGTCGTCCGCCTCCGTCCTCGATGCGGCATCGACCAACACGTCGTCGGAGACGCCTTCCGGCAGAACGCTTGTGGTAGCGACGAAGAGGTCCCCGTGCTCACTCTCTTCCATCTCGACCGCGAGCTCCTCTCCCGCCCCGGCCTGGCCGCCGAATCCTGCGAACAGCTGCGGCGCACCGGGGGCCAAGGGAACCGGCGTGCCCGTCTTGGCCGCCAGGAAGTCCTCGATGTCGTGCATGGAGGGCAGCTCGGAGAGGCTGGACAGCGAGAAGACCTCGAGGAACTCGCGCGCCGTGCCGAACAGGAACGGCCGGCCCGGCACGTCCTTTTTCCCCACCACCTTGACAAGCCGCCGTTCCATGAGGGTTCTAAGCGAGGCGGCGCAGTCCACGCCGCGTACCTGCTCGATCTCCTGGCGGGTCACCGGCTGGCGGTAGGCGACCACCGCCAGCGTCTCCAGGGAAGGCCGGGAAAACCGTTGCGGTTTCGTCTCGAAGAGTTTGCGGATGAATTCCTGGTTCGCGGGGTTCGTGCGCAGCTGGAGGCCCTTTGCCACCTCCTCGACGAGGATCCCCGACCCGTCCGCCGAATATTTCGATTGCACGGCCTGGACCACCTCGCGCACCTCCTGTTTCGAGAGGCCGCCCAAGAGCTGGCCGATCCTGTCGAACGGAAGCGGCTGCGAGGAGACGAGCAAAAGGGATTCCAGTACGGAGACCGACCGGGAGATGTCCGGTTGCGCCTGCTGCCCCGGGCTGTCCGGCGCCTCCTCACCCTGCATCGGGGTATTCGGGTCCTGTTCCATCTTCCCCCTCCCGGACGGCGGGCACGATCGTGATCAGCCCCATCGGTGTCGCCTGGTAGGCCTTCACCGTCCTCAGCCGGATCAGTTCCAGTATGCCAAGAAAGAACGAGAGAATCTCGTTTCTCGTCGTGAATTCCAGAAGAAGCTTGTCGAACCGGATCGCCCCCTCCTCTTTCAGCCGGTCGAGGAGAAAGGCGATGGCGTCCGCCATGGAGAGCCGGTCCACGAAGATCTCGACCCCCTCCCCCTTCGGCATCTTCTCCAGGACATCCTTGAAGGCGGAGATCAGGTCGGCAAGCGACAGCTCGGTGATCGCCACCCCCTCTTCGGGGATCTCCTCGCCCAGGAAATCCCGGACGAAGACATCGCGCCCCAGCAGCGGCCGTTCGGCCAGGCGCGCAGCCGCCTCCTTCATCCGCTCGTACTCCACCAGCCGGCGGGAGAGCTCGGCCCGCATCACCTCCGGGTCCTCCTCCGGCTCCAGTTCGTCCTCGTGCCGGGGGAGCAGCGACCGCGACTTGATGTACAGAAGCGTCGCCGCCATTACCAGGAACTCCCCCGCGATGTCCAGGTTGAGCGCCTTCATCACGTCGATGTAGGCAAGATACTGCTCCGTGATCTTGGCGATGGGGATGTCGTAGACGTCGAGGCGGTTCTCCCGGACAAGATGCAAAAGAAGATCGAGCGGCCCCTCGAAGACCTCGAGCTGGAGCCGGATCCCCGGACCCTGGCCGTTCGCTGGGGAGGGCTCGTCCCCCGCCCCGCCTGCGCCGGCAAGCCGCTTTTCGTCGTTTCCGTTATAGGCCGACAGCTTCACGCACCTCTTTCATCTTCCTTGCCGCCACCTCCCGCGCCCGCTCCGTTCCTTCCGTAAGGAGATCCCGCACGGAGATGCCGCTGTCCACGATCTGCTTCCTGCGCTCGCGGACGGGCCCCAAAACCTTCTCCATGTTCTCGTACATCCATTTCTTGCACTCAATGCAGCCGATCCCGGCGGTTCGGCACCCCACATCGACTTTCCCGACCGTCTCCGACGGGGAGAAGATCTTGTGATACGAGTAGACGTTGCATACTTCCGGATTGCCGGGGTCGGTGCGCCGGACGCGCGCCGGATCGGTCACCATCGGCTTTACCTTCGCCCAGACTTCCTCGGCGGTATCGGACAAAAGGATCGCGTTGCCGTACGTCTTGCTCATCTTCCGGTTGTCGGTCCCCATCAGCTTGGGGGTTTCGGTGAGGAACGCCTCCGGGATGGCGAACACCTCCCGGTAGAGGAAGTTGAACCTCCGGGTGATCTCGCGCGTCAGTTCCAGGTGCGGGACCTGGTCGATCCCCACGGGCACGAGAGCCGCGTCGTACATGAGGATGTCCGCCGCCTGAAGGACGGGGTACCCCAGGAATCCATAGGTTTGCAGATCACGCGACGACTGCTCGCGCAGCTGCTCCTTGTACGTGGGGTTGCGCTCCAGCCACGGCAACGGGGTGATCATGGAGAGCAAAAGGTGCAGCTCGGCGTGCTCCGGCACGTTACTCTGGATGAAGATCGTCGACCGTTTCGGGTCGATCCCCGACGCCAGCCAGTCGATGATCATGTCGTCGACGCTCTCGCCGATGATCTCCGTGCGCTCGTACTCGGTCGTGAGCGCGTGCCAGTCGGCCACGAAGTAGAAGCAGTCGTTCTCCTGCTGGAGGTTCTTCCAGTTCACGAGCACGCCGAGATAGTGCCCGAGGTGCAGCTTGCCGCTCGGCCGCATGCCGCTTAGCACCCGCTTGCGCACGAAAATTCCCCCTTTACGGTAATCCACCAAGAAAGATGGAGAAAAGCAGGTTCATCACAGGGTAGATGATTCCCCGGATTATACCAAACGGGTCGAACATGAACAGGGCAATGACGATGAAAATCCCGTACCGCTCCACCGAGGCAAGCGCCTGGGAGGGACCGTACGGAAGCAGCCCCACCGCGATCCTCCCCCCGTCCAAAGGGGGGATGGGGATCAGGTTGAATATCGCCAGCAGTACGTTCCACTTGATCGACGCCACGCACATCAGGGACACGGGGATCAAGACCATCTGGAGGGAACCGTCCGGCTGGGCCGACAGTCCCTGGTAAAACGCCTTCTGGATGGCGTAGGGGTCGAAGAACCCGATCAAACGGAAGATCAGCCCCGAGACGGCGGCCAGCGCCAGGTTCGTCACCACACCGGCCGAGGCGACGTAGATCGGGTCGCGCTTCTGGTCCCGGAGGAGCCGGAAGTTCACCGGGACCGGCTTGGCCCATCCGAACAGAAACGGGCTCCGGGTAAGGATGAGGAATGCGGGCAACAGGATCGTCCCTACCGGGTCGATGTGCGCCAGGGGGTTGAGCGTCACCCGGCCGAGCATCTGGGCGGTCGGATCCCCCTTTTTACGCGCCACGTACCCGTGCGCCGCCTCGTGAAAGGTGATGGCGAGCACAAGCGGAAGCGCTTCGACGGATATCCTGTGCAGAAACGAAGCAATATCGGGCAACGGGGAACCTCTCTCCTCTCAGAGAATTTATCTTAGCAGATCGGGGGCGCGAACGGGGTGCCCCCTGCCGATTGCGGGGAAGTTACAACTTGGGGAATCGCGTGAGGACGAACGACATCTCGTCGGCCTTCGTGCGCAGTTCCCCCACGAATTTTCGTTCGAGAATCTCGTCCAGGACCTGCTTGTAGAAGGGACCGGCCGGATATCCCAGTTCCTTGAGGTCCTTCCCCGTGAGAATCGGCCGAACGTACTTGAGCTGGGTGAAATAAAGGGAAATATACCTTTTGATATCGTTATGTTTCGCCTTTGCCATAAGGTAAAGGATTACCTCATTCGGCAGCGGGTTCAAACAATCGTAGATGAACTTCCGCGAGACGACCCGGGCGGACAGAAGCCTGTGTGTGATGCCGGGTGACTCGTCCTTGGCAAAGCGAACCAGGTCCCGAAGCTTCCGCCCCACGCCTGATTCGCCGGCGAATTGTTTCGCCTCCTCGGGAGACAGAGGGTTCAAGAGCGACAGGAACAGGACCGACCACCGTTCCACCTTCTCTTCCAGGAAGAGAAGGGAAAACCACACGAGGATCTCGGAGGTGTCCTCCAGCAGGGCGATCTGGTCCTTGTCGAGGGTGATCCTCGGGTGGAGGGAGGGACCGATGCCGAAGGTGGCAAGCCGCTTCAGGATCCCGATGGGCTCCTCCTCCTTGAGGATCAGCTCCAGCTCGCTGAACAGCCGGGGCTTGGGCAGCCGGGCGATCAGGTCGAGCCGGACAGCGTTGCGGATGAGGTTCTGGGTGTGCCTGCCGATCGCGAAGCCGAACCGGCGCTCGAACCTCGTGGCGCGAAGGATCCGGGAGGGGTCCTCGATGAAGGACAGGGAGTGAAGGATGCGCAGCACCCTTTCCTTGATGTCTCGCTGCGCCCCGAAGAAATCGATCATCTCACCGAACACGCCGGGGTTCAGCCGTACGGCCAGGGTGTTGATCGTGAAGTCCCGCCGGTACAGGTCCAGCTTCAGGCTGCTGTACTCGACGATGGGAAGCGCCGCCGGCTCCCGGTAATACTCCACTCGCGCCGTGGCTACGTCGATCTTGTAGTCGTCCGGGAAAACGAGGACCGCCGTCCCGAATTTGTGGTGGGGCCGCACCCGGCACGGGTACTCCTGCGAGAAGTCGTCCGCGAAGGCGATCCCGTCCCCCTCGATCACGATGTCGACGTCGAGGTTGTGATTGCGCATCACCAGGTCCCGCACGAAGCCGCCGACGACGTACGCCTTCATCCCGAGACGCTCCGCCACCACCCCGGCGCCGACCAGCAGTTCGAACACCCGGGCCGGAAGGAGCTCCTGCATCAGCTTGTGGATCATCTTGCGCTGGGTGAGCGTTCCTTCCGCGGGGATGTCCTCTCCGGGATCCGGGGGCACCACGTCCCGCACGTCGTGGAGGAACAGCAGGAACCCGGTCCGGGTGATGACCCCTATTATCTGCCCCTCGGAAACCACCGGAATCAGCCGCTGGTTCTTCCCGATGATGATCTCCTGGACCCGCTCGATCCCGTCTCCGGGCGCTACGGTGTCGAAATCGCCATTCATGTATTCCTCTACGCTTTCACCCCCAAGTCCGTGAAAAAGAGCCTTTTCTATAATCTGCCTGGTGATGATGCCGACTGCCTCCCCTCCCTTTAGGACCGGGACGGCGTTGATGTTGTAGCGGGTCAAGAGATAGTGGATATCGGTCATCGTGTTTTCGACCGTGGCGTAGCGCACGGGAGAGGCCATGAGGTCGGCCGCGGTGCGCCGCGGTATGATCTTTTCCGCCAGTGTCGAAAGGATCTTCTCTCGGATCTGGAAGATCGTTGCGTCCTTGACCGTGGCCGACGCCGCGTAGTGGTGTCCGCCGCCGCCGAACGCGCGCATCAATACCCCAACGTCCACCTCGGACTTGCGGCTGCGCGCTACCAGCACGACCCGGTCCCCCATCTGGCAGACGGCGATGAGGACGCTGATCGCTTCCATATCGCGCAGCTTGTGGACCAGGACGGCCAGGTCCCCCACGTACTCCTCCCGCCGGGCCTCCGCGATGACCACCTCCACCCCATGGATGGTGTACGTTTTCGCTGCCTGGATGAGGTCGTACAGGAGCGAAACCTGCTCGGCGGTGAAGTCCTTGGTGAGGATGTCCGTCACCGCCCCCAGGTCGGCCCCGCAGGACAAAAGGTGCGCCGCGGCGAAGTAGTCAGGACCCGTCGTCGAGGGGAAGGAGAGCGACCCCGTGTCCTCGTAGATCCCCAGCATCATCACCGTCGCCTCGTCCGGCGTGATCGGGATGCCCCGCTCTTTGAGGATCTCGACTAAGATCGTCGTGGTCGACCCGACTTTCTTGACCACCTCCAGACTCCCCTCGATGTCGGCCTCCGCCTCCGGATGGTGGTCGTAGACATGGACGTCCACGCCTGGCTTGCCGATCAGGTCCCGGAACGGGCCGATCCGCGATGATTTCCGGATGTCGACGAGGATCAGCCGGGTCACCTTCTTCAGGTCGATCTCGCGGAGCTTCTTCATTTCTACCGCGTACAGGGCCGACTGGAGGAGGAACCCCTTGACCGTCTCCTCCTTCGCGCCCGGAAGCACCAGGACGGCCCCGGGGTAGAGCTTGCGGGCTGCCAGCATCGAGGCGATGGTGTCAAAGTCCGCGTTAATGTGGGTGGTGATGACTTCCATGATGGGAAAATACTATATATTACGATAATTTACAACCAGATATCTTCGCCTGCATCTATGTTGACACGTAGTGCTCTATCGTTTCCGGAATTTTCGATTGTACCTCACATGCGAGTATCCTAGGATTCGCATAGAGGTAATATAGTACACTACATCGTGGTTCTTTCCTCACCGACGGATAAGAATGGATCGGGAAAGCGGAAGGCACGGGTATAGGGACGCCGCCAGTTTCGGCGCATCACCAAGTCCGAGCCAAGTCCCCGCAAAGGGGAGATAGGTACATTGAGAAATGCGCTGGCCGCGGTCTTCTCGCTCCTTGTCGCAATCGTACTCCCGTCGCAGATTTGGGCGCAGGGCGACCTGCCGCCGGTCAACTTCACGGTCGCTTTCATCGGCGACCAGGGGTTGGGCTCGAACGCCAGGGCGGTCCTCAATCTAATTAAGAATGAGGGAGCAGATGCCGTAGTCCATTCGGGCGACTTCGATTACAACAATAATCCTGCGGGCTGGGACGGGCAGATCAATGACATCCTCGGTCCTGACTTTCCTTACTTCGCCTCGGTCGGGAATCATGATGAGGCTCGCTTCTATGGATCGGGCGGTTACCAGGAGTTCCTCGCAGCCCGGATGAACCGGTTGGGAATCCCCTGGGACGGTGACCTGGGGGTCCGGTCCTCGTTCCATTACAATGGTATTTTCATCTTGCTTACGGCTCCGGGGACTGTCGGCACGGGCCACGCTACCTACATCCGGGACCAATTGGCATCGGACGACTCCATTTGGCGAATCAGCAGCTGGCACAAGAACATGCGTTTGATGCAGGTTGAATCTAAGACCGACGATACGGGCTGGGATGTCTACGAGGAATCAAGGAAAGGTGGGGCAATCGTCGCAACAGGCCACGATCATTCCTACGCCCGAACGTACCTACTCAGCAGTTTCCAAAACCAGACGGTTGCAAGCACAAGCAACACGCTCACTCTCGCTTCCGACAATCCAAGCACACCGTCCGACGAGGGGCGAAGTTTCGCATTTGTCTCCGGGCTTGGCGGGAATGGTATATATTCGCAGACGCGAAGCGGAGCGTGGTGGGCAAGCATTTATACCTCCACTCAGGGGGCTACTTATGGTGCTTTGTTCGGTGTCTTCAACTACCAGGGAAATCCCCGGCTCGCGCACTTCTACTTCAAGAACATCAACGGGACCATTGTGGACGATTTCTACGTCCAGAGCAGCGTCGGCGTGAGCGGTGGAGCAGCGAACCAGCCGCCCGTCGTGAATGCCGGCCCGGACCTGGCGTTGACCCTTCCGGCCGCTGCATCGTTGGACGGGACGGTGACCGATGACGGACGGCCCGACCCGCCCGGCGCAATGACCACTGCCTGGAGCCAGGTCAGCGGCCCGGGGACGGTGACCTTTGCCGATCCGAACGCGGTGGATACGACGGCGAGCTTTTCCGGGGCGGGGACCTATGTCCTGCGCCTCACGGCGAACGATGGAGAGCTCGTGAGCAACGATACGGTGACGGTGACGATAAGCGGCGATGGAGGGGGAGACGGTGGAAGTGCAAGTGGGGGAGGCTGTTCACTGGGTTTAAACAATTACTCCGGGAATAGCTCATTAATAACTTTCATCCTCATTCTGACTTCCGTGATCGCGCTTGCATTGCGAGGAAAATTCCAATAGTCGAAACCTACGATCTATCCAAACCTTGACGTCCACCGCTTCGGCTTTCGGATCGTCCAGGGTACTCATTCCCTTTTATCCCTGCTGGCCCGAAGTAATCCGTTCGGATCCGTATGTCAACTTGTTGAAATAAAATGGAATTATTATGTATTTGCTTTCCTCGTCCCATGGGGTAACTACTCGTAACCATCTGATAATTAAATAAATTTATGAAGGGCATCGATTTTGCAAAACTTATCCACAGGCCTGCTTTAGGCATGTGGATAAATAGTGGGGGACATCCGCGAATTGGAACGGCTATTCTCGGTATACAAAGTAGAGGGTAAATCCAGGATCCTGCTGGGAGGACTGGTGGAACGTCGGAAATCCAGACGTGGAAGATCCAACCGGGAGGAGCTCGTGAAATTGGCGAAACGGAAATTCGCGGAATCGCCGGACGAGGATATCCAGGTCGTCCTCAGGGAAGAAAAATGACCCCGATGATCGAGGGTTGCATCGTTTCGCGAAGTACGTAACCAACCCCAACAGACATCTACCCCCTCGGGTGGTGCTTCCGGTGGATCTCCCGGAGCCGCTCCGCCGTCACGTGCGTGTAGATCTGGGTGGTCGAAATGTCGGCGTGCCCGAGCATCGCCTGCACCGCCCGCAGGTCCGCTCCGCCCGCCAGAAGGTGCCCGGCGAAGGAATGACGCAACGTGTGCGGAGAGATCGGACCGCGGATCCCGGCCTCCCTCGCCCACCGGCCGATCCGGTTCCAGAGCGTCTGCCGCGTGATCGGCCGCCCCAGCCGTGAGAGAAACAGGAGGTTGGTCGCCCCCTTCTTCCTGGGGAACCGGGGCCGCCCGTGATTTACGTACTCCTCGAGCGTCTCGAGTGCGGGCTGGGCGACGGGGACGACCCGTTCCTTCCCCCCTTTGCCGACGACGCGGAGGAATCCGGCGTTGCCGTCCACGTTCTCGAGCCGAAGGGACACGACCTCCGTGGCACGCAGGCCGGATGCGTACATGAGCTCGAGCATGGCCCGGTCCCGCATCCCCTCGGGCGTGTCCCGGTCGGGGGCGGACAGAAGACTCTCCACTTCGGAATGGGTCAGGTATTTGGGGAGGGGGCGCCCGATCTTCGGCCCCCGGGCGTCGGCGATCGGGCTCGCTGGCAGGAGCCCTTCCCGGACCAGGTAGCGGAAGAACGACCGGACCGTGGAGACGTGGCGGGCGACGGTGCGCGCGGAGAGTCCCTTGTCCCGAAGGGCGGAAAGGAACGAGAGGAAGTCGGAACGGGAGAAAGCCGGCAGCCCGCCCCCTGCGGAGAGGAGGTGCGAGGCGAACCGACGCATGTCGAAGCC
The DNA here is from genome assembly GCA_049578085.1 of Candidatus Deferrimicrobiaceae bacterium. Lineage (GTDB taxonomy): Bacteria > Desulfobacterota > Deferrimicrobia > Deferrimicrobiales > Deferrimicrobiaceae > CSP1-8. The sequence goes on along the minus strand of JBAULH010000116.1, from coordinate 18,517 downwards.
GTACGCCTCGACGGTATTGGCGGAAAGCCGCCGCTCGGTCCGCAGGTGCAGGAGGAAAGCGTCTGCGAGGGCGTCGATATCCATGCCCGCCTACCGGATCCGGCGCTGCCGGGCGGCGTCCCCCGGTAGATTCCGCCCATTCGCGACACCGGGCCGGATTTCGCGGATGCTTGCCTCCATCTTGTCGAGATCGATCAAGCCGCATGTCGCCTTCCCGCTTACGAACCCGCAAGCCTCGCCGGGGTTCAGGATCAAGGCCCGCCCGATGCGCATCGTCAGCGGCCGGTGCGTATGGCCGAAGAGGATCAGGTCGAACCTGCCCCCCTCGCCGATCTCCTCCTGGAGCTCGTCGAAGGAGTGGGCCATGAGGACCTTCCGCCCGCCGATCTCGGGCATGTAGGGCCCCTGGTGGAAACCGCTCCCGGAGACGGCCTGCAAGCCCTCCTTGTCGGAGTCGTTGTTGCCGTAGACGCCGACCAGCGGGATTCCGCACTCCCTGTACGCATCGATCGTCTCAGGGCGGCAGACGTCGCCCAAATGCAGGATCACCCCGACCCCCTCTTCCCGGAAGAGGGCGAGGGCGTCTTCGGCAAAGCCCCTCTGGTCGTGCGAGTCGGACAGGATCCCCGCCTTCATCGTCCGCCCCCCTCAGTCGCCGATCGCCTCGAGGAGCGCCTGGCGGATCTCCTCAACCCGTTCCGGGTGAACGATCTTCTTTCCGTCCCTGTCCATGAGGTAGAAGACGTCGGCCACCTGGTCCGCCTTCGTGGAGATCTTCGACAGGACGATATCGAGCCCCAGGGAGGCGAGCGTGCGGGTGATGTCGTAGAGGAGACCGATGCGGTCGTAGGTGAAGATGTCGACCACGGTGAACCGGGAGGAGACCGAGTTGTCGAAGAGCACGTGTGTAGGGCGGAACTTGGCCACCTTCTCCCGGGAGAACCGGGCGACCTTCCTCTCGGCGATCAGTTCCCCGACATCGATTCCCCCGCGCAGGACGGCAGAGAGGTCGACCGCCACATGCTCCTTCTTCGGGTTGCCTTTCAGGCTTTTGCCCATGTACGTCATGAAAAAGGTGTCGAGTGCCACGCCGTCGCCCGACGTCGCGATCGTGGCGTTCAGGATGTTGATCCCGTTGGCCGAAATCGTGCCGGCGATCTTGGAGAAGAGGCCGTGCTGGTCGGGGCAGACGACGATCAGTTCCGACGTGCCGAACTGGGGGGAGTCGAACGTCTCTATCCGAGGAGCGGTGCCGTCGTAGGAGGACAGGATGCGCAGGTGGTCGGCGAACCGATCGTCTGGCGTCCCCAGAAAATACCGGTCGTCGAACCGGGAGAGGTATTCCGAGACAACCGCGGGCGGAAACTGTAAAAGCATCTCGGCCACCTGGTCGCGGCGCTGCCTTGCCCGCTCCGTGAACGGCCGCTTGAGCCTCCCGGTCTCGAGGACGTTCTTCGCTTTATCGTACAGCTCGAGCAGAAGCATCGCCTTCCACTGGGTCCACACTTCCGGACCCACGGCACGCATGTCGGCATACGTGAGAAGGTAGAGCATGTCGAGCCGCGCCGGAGTATCCACCGTCTCGCAGAAGCGGATGATCAGCTCGATGTCGTGCATGTCCCTCCGCTGGGAAACGTGCGCCATCAGGAGGTGGTGTTCCACTAGGAAGACGAGGTCATCGATCTCGTCCCGTGTAAACCCCATCCGTTTCCCGATGCGCGCCATGATCTGCGCGCCGATGCTTGAATGGCCGTGCCCTTTCCCCTTCCCGATGTCGTGGCAAAGGATCGCGAGCGCGAGAATATCCTTCCGGGGGATCGACCGGTAGATAGCGAGAAACCCCTCCTCTTCGCCTGTACGCCGCTGGATCCCCGCGAGGCCGGGGAGGATGCTCGCGGCAAGGATGAGGTGTATGTCCACGGTATAGACGTGGTAGATATCCCGCTGCACGAGGAAGGAGAGGGAGGCGAACTCGGGGATGAATTTCCCCAGGAACCGGCATTCGTGCATGGCCAGCAGGGTCTCGTGCAGGTAGTGCGGGTCCGACAGGATCGACAGGAACAGCTTCGTCGCCCTCGGATCCCGGATGAATTCGGGCCCCAGAGACGAAAGGGCCCTCTGGATGCCCTGCTTGGCATGCGCCGTGGGGACGGCCCGGGTCTTCTGCAAGGCACGGAAGAACTCGAGGATCCGCAGGGGCTCCCTCTGGAACGAAACGCCGGCCAGGGTGCTGAGCTTCCCCTTGTACAGGACGCCGACCCCTCCGACCTTCTTCTTCTGGAGGGAGTAGAGGGGCTTTCGGAACCCTTCCATGAGATGACGGTCGACCTGTTCCAGGAGTTCATCGGCCAGCCCCGCCGTGATGGCGGCGTTCATGTAGTAGGTCCGCATGAACCGCTCCACCGCCAGGTTCCTTCCGCGGTCCCGGTACCGGAAGACTTCGGCCATGGGGTCCTGGACCTCGAAGGAGAGAACGTCGGTCTTATTGCCCGCCAGAAAGTGCAGCTCGTTCCGTACCCGGAGCAGGTAGTCCTGGGCGTGCCCGATCGCCCGGACGATCTTCTCGCCGACCACCCCCTTGTTGCGCAGTTCGTTGAGGTTCCGGCACTTGTATTTGACGCGCGCCACCCACAGGGCGGAGTGAAGATCCCGCAACCCCCCCTTCCCCTCCTTGACGTTGGGTTCCAGCACGTAGACCGTCTCTCCGTATTTCGCGTGGCGTTTCCGCATCTCGTCGAGCTTCTTCCCGATGAACCGGTCGGCGTCCGAGAAGAAGAGGAACTTCTCGATCTCGTTCGCCGATTCCCGGAATAACCCCTCTTGCCCCGCGACGAAACGGAAATCCATGAGCCCTGTCCGGATCGAATCGTCCGCCGCCGCCATCTTGAACGTCTCCTTGAGGTTGCGGACGCTGTACCCTACGTCCAGCCCCAGGTCCCAGAGAGGGTACAGGATCCGCTCCGTCACCGCTTCCACGTACGGATCCGATTTGTACGAATGGAGGAAGAGCAGGTCGATGTCCGACTTCGGGCACAGCTCCCGCCGCCCGTACCCGCCGACGGCGATGACCGCCATCCGGTAATTCAGGTCGGTCGAGGAGGCAAGGTACTTCTCCCGGGCGCGGTCATGGAGGGCGCGCAGCACGTTGTCCATCGCATCGGCGAGCGTATGACAGGCGACGTTCCCCCCGGCAGTCCCCACGCGCTGCTCTTCGCGCACCGCGGCGAGCGTCCCGGCCAGGTAGGACTTGAGATAGTCGAAGAGGTCTCCCTCGGAAAGGCCTGGCAAACCGGTTTCCAAGCGAAAGAGAGGAACGGACACGGGGCCCCTCACAACCCCGCGCGGGCCAGCGCGCCGTTATCCCCGTAGTACCGGATGGCCTCCACCACGCTGTCGGCAATCGTCTCCAGGTATGCGTGCCGGCGCAACCGGGCCTCTTCCGTGCGGTTGCTGATGAAGGAGGTCTCCACGAGAACGGCCGTCATCCGGGCGCCCACAAGGACGTAGAAGGGCGCCTGCTTCAGCCCCAGGTCGTTCACGGGGCCGTGTCGGCTGCTGATGTTCCGGACGATGGCGTCGTTGACGGTCTTGGCGAGCTTGAGCGACTCCTTTTTCCTTCCATAGGTGGACAGGTCGTCGATGATGAACTTGACCTCGGAGAGCTTCTTCACGGAGACCCCGTTCTCGCGTGCGGCGAGCTCCAGCGCCTCCCGGTCAGTGGCGCGGCTCAGCACGTAGGTGGAGATCCCCCGGGCCTTCCGGTCCCTGCTCGCGTTGATATGGAGCGACACGAAGATGTCGGCGTTGGCCTGGTTCGCCATCGCGGTCCGCTCCTCGAGGGGGATGAACACGTCGGAGTCCCGGGTCATTTCGACCTTGAACTGACTGTACCGGGACAGCTTCTCCCGTACCATCCGCCCGATCGTCAGCACGACGTCCTTTTCCTTCAATCCCGTGGGGCCGGTCGCCCCCGGATCTTTTCCGCCGTGACCCGGGTCGAGCATGACGACGATCTTGCCGCCCTTGTCGGGGGTCGCAATGCGTTGTCCCTCCGACGGCGTCCCCTCCACGTCCACAATGATCCGGGGCGGGCCGGAAAGGTCGAACACGCGATACCCGCTCTCCCGTTCGAGATCGATGACGACCCGCACCACGTCCGCCTGGAACCGGCCGGCTCGGATACGGGTGAGAAGTCCGTTGTTCACTTCCGTCGGGTGCTGGACGATCTCGTCGCGAAGGGACGCCTTATCGATGTCGATGAAGATCCGGGGGGGCAGGTTTCTTGCGGGGTCGGCGGGCAGGAAATCCGCCTCGTACTTCGCCTCCTCATCCAGGTCGATGACGACGCGGGTGTACTCCTGGTTCGTCCAGTGGCGGATACCCGACACCACGGCGAGGCGGGCGGGCGATGGCGACACGTGGGGCGGAAATAAAAGGGACGCGACGATGGCGGCCGCGAGAAGATGGCGGGTGAGGGAACTCACCGTTTTCCCTTTGACAACCTCTCTTTCCACGCCGCAAGGTGGAGAAGCGCGTCCATGGGCGACAACCGGTCGACGTCTGCCTTCCGGATCTCTTCGAGCACATCTTCGCCGCCGGGGGACCCCCTGCCTCCCCCGAACAACTCCATCTGGCTCGAATCCCTGCCCCCCGCGGCGCCCGGTCCGGCGATGCTGGGCATACCGTATTCATTATACTCGGCGGACTCGAGATTTTTCAAAATATCTCGGGCCCGTGCGATCACTTCGTCGGGCAGGCCCGCCAGCCTGGCCACCTGGATCCCGTACGACTTGCTCGCGCTCCCCTCGTCGATGCGGCGCAGGAAGATGATCTCCCCCTGCCACTCCCGGACGGAAACGTGGAAGTTCCTCGCCCGGAGCGCAGTCCGCGCGATGTCGGTCACCTCATGGAAGTGCGTGGCGAAGAGCACCTTGGGCCGATGCGGGGACTCGTGGAGGAACTCGGCCACCGCCCAGGCGATGCTCAGGCCATCGAAGGTGCTCGTCCCCCTGCCCACCTCGTCGAGCACGACGAGCGTCCGCTCCGTCAGTCCCGATACGATCCGGGAGGTCTCCCGCATCTCCACCATGAACGTGCTCTCCCCCCGGGAGATGTCGTCGGACGCCCCGATCCTCGTAAAAATCCGGTCGACCACGCCGATCTCCGCCCTCTCGGCAGGGACGAAGGATCCGACGTGGGCCAGTAGGACGATGAGCGCCACCTGCCGGATGTAGGTGGACTTGCCCGCCATGTTGGGCCCCGTGATCAGGGCCATCTGCGTCTCCCCGGGGTCGAGCCGGCAGTCGTTGGGCACGAAGGCGTGCCGTCCGAGAATTTGCTCAACCACGGGGTGCCTTCCGTTCTCGATGACGATGTCCCGGCGGGAGGTGACGACCGGCCGGCAGTAATCGCCCGCGGCGGCCAGGTCCGAGAACGACAGCAGGACATCGATCTCCCCTGCTGCCTCCGCGGCCCGGGTGATCGCGGGCAGGTGAACCTTAAGCGCCTCCCTCAGCGCAAGGAAGAGCTCCTCTTCCCGGGCGTGGAGCTCCTCCTCGGCCCGCAGCACCTTCGCTTCGAAGTCCTTGAGCTCCGGGGTGATGAACCGTTCCGCGTTCACCAGGGTCTGCTTCCGGATGTAGTCGTCCGGCACCCGGTCGAGGTGAGAGCGCGACACCTCGAGGTAGTATCCGAAAACGCGGTTGTACCGGACTTTCAGGTTCGTGATCCCGGTCCGCTCCCGCTCCCGCGCTTCCATCTCGGCAAGCATCCCCTTCCCGTGGGTGAGCAGGTGGGAGAGCTCGTCGACGCGCGCGTCGTACTCCGGACGGATTACCCTTCCGTCCTTAGTCCCGGCGGGCGCCTGCTCGTGGAGGGCCGCGGTGATCTTCCCGATGGCCTCCCCGTGCTCCCCCAACCGGTCCCTCGCCCCACAAAGCAGCGGCGAAACCGCGGACCCAAGAAGATCCCGGATGCCGGGGAGGATCTTGAGGGCGGAGGAGAGTGCGACGACGTCCCGCGGTCCCGACCGGTCCTGGGCGAGCCGGGACGCGAGCCGGGAAAGGTCGGGCATCCCGGAGAGACGGTCGGCCATCTCCCTGCGGCCCGCGGGGTGTACAAAGAGCTCGGCCACCGCCTGGTGCCGCTCCCCGATTCTCCCCACGTCGACCAGGGGAGCCGAGAGCCAGGCGCGCAGCAACCGGGCCCCCATCGGTGTTCGGGTCCGGTCCACGGCCCACAGCAGGCTCCCTTTGCGCTCCCCGGACAGGGTGGAGAAGATCTCGAGCGTCCGTACGGCGGTCTCGTCCATCGCCAGGTACCGCCGCCCCTCCCTTTCGGAGACCCGGGAGACTTCCGCAAGCGCCGCGGGCTGGTGCAGGTGCAGATAATACAGGGTGGCGCGCACCACGCCGTGCGCCGGATGATCCCGTTCCGGCACTCCCTCGATCCCCTCCGGGACGAAAAAGTCCCCGACTGCCGAGGGAGACAGCGACGTGGCGAGCTTTCCCTCCAGGATCCGCCCGAGCCTACCCTTCGTCCCGCCGGCCGCCTCGGGCGGAGGCGTCCCCTCTCCTTCCAGGAAAACGAGTTCGGCCGGGGACAACAGGTACAGGGCGTCCGCCAGCGCTTCCCCCGAGCCGCAAACCTCGTAGAAAAACTCGCCCGTCGTGGCGTCGAGGGCCGCGTAGGCGAATGGGTTAAGGGCCCGCACGGCGGCCAGGAAATTGTTTCCCCGCGCGTCAAGGCATTCCTCGTGGAAGACCAGGCCCGGGGTCACCACCTCGGTCACCTCCCGGCGGAACAGCCCCCGGCCCCCCGGTTCCTCGATCTGCTCGCAGATCGCCACCTTGCATCCCTGCCGGATGAGTTTCGACAGATAGACGTTGCGGGCGTGGTACGGGATCCCGCACATCGGGATGTTCGCCTCCTTGTCGCGGGAGGTGAGCGCGATGTCGAGCAGGCGGGACGCTCGGATCGCGTCCTCGAAGAACATCTCGTAGAAATCCCCCATGCGGAAGAAGAGGATGCAGTCCCGGAACCGGGACTTGATTTCCACGTACTGCCGCATGGCGGGAGTGAGCTGGGTCGACATCTTCCTTCCGGAAAACCGGGTGACGTTACGGTGTAAGCGCTTCGAACCGGGCCACCAGCCGCCCGTGCGTCTGGGAGAGCGACTCGGGGAGAACGCGCGTCGCCAGGACGGAAGTCAGGAAGCTGGTGTCCCCGCCCCAGCGGGGAATGAGGTGGACGTGGAGGTGGTCGGAAATCCCCGCCCCGGCAACCTTGCCGAGGTTCATCCCCACATTGAACCCCTCAGGGGAGTACTCCTCCCTCAGGGCCTTCGTCCCCAGCGCGACGAGGGAGAGGAGCTCTCCGCGCTCTTCCCCCGACAGCTGAAGCAGATCGGCGACGTGACGGCGGGGTGCGATGAGCACGTGCCCGTTATTGTAGGGGTACCGGTTGCAGATCGCCACGGTGTTCGGGTAGATGCCCAGAACCAGGCGTTCGGGGTCCCGCCGGTCCTCCTCCCCGAGGCAGAAGATGCAACGGGATCCGCCCGCACCGCCCCCCCGGATATATTCCATCCGCCAGGGAGAGAACATCCTTTCCATGGGAAGAGGTCAGCTGTTGACCAGTTCTCGCAGTTCCTTACCGACTTTGAAGAAAGGTATCCGCTTTTCGGGGATGGAGACTTTCTCCCCGGTCTTGGGGTTGCGTCCCTCCTTGGCCCGACGGACGCGCACCGTGAAGCTGCCGAATCCCCGGATCTCGATTTTCTCCCCCCGGTGCAAGGCGGCTCTCATGTTCTGGAAGACCGTGTCCACGATGACCTCGCATTCCTTCTTGGTCAGGGTGGAAATTTTCTCCGACAGCGTTTGCACGAGATCGCTCTTCGTCATCCCCTATCCCTCCGAGTATGTTATTGCGCCAGATAGTCGAGCCGGACCTGCGTTCGGGTCAGGTGTTCATCGATTATACTTTTCGCTTCATCCCTTAGCAATTCGAGAATGGAAAACTTTTTTTTCGGCGGAGTAACGACCCGGGGCTCCCCCTCGATCTTCGCCATAATCCCCGCCTCGGCCACGGCGTCCTCCAGGTTGCCGAGCATGTCGACCAGTCCCCGCTCCTTAGCCTGCTCCCCGGAGAAGATCCGTCCGTCCGCGATCGCCAGAACGTCGTCGCGCTGGAGTTTGCGCCTCTCGGCCACGGTGTTCACGAACTGGGAGTGGACGTTGTCAATCACGCTCTGGAGAAGCTTTTTCTCCTCCGGGCTCATCTCCCGGAGCGGGGAGCCGATGTCCTTGAACGTGCCGCTCTTGATCACGAACCCCTTCACCCCGATCTTTTCGATCAGGTCCTGCATGTTCACGAACTTCATGATGACGCCGATCGAGCCGGTGATCGTCCCGGGGTTGGCGTAGATCTTGTCGGAGGCGCAGGCGATGAGAAACCCTCCCGAGGCGGCCAGCGCCCCCATGGACGCGACGACCACCTTCTTTCCCCCGACCTTCCTGACCTCCTCGTAGATCTCCTGGGAGGGCCCCACGCCCCCTCCCGGCGTATTGAGCCGCAGGACGATCGCCTTCACCGAGTCGTCCTTGGAGAACTTCTTGAGCTGCTCGATGGTGGCCTCGGAGTCGATGATCAGCCCGGTGATCGGGAGCACGGCGACCTTCTCCCCCCGCAAGAAAGTGAACCACTCCATATTCGATACGACCCCGAGCAGGACGAAGAACCCCGCCAGGACGAGGACCATGATCAGGCACCCGCGGAGAAACGGGCGCCGGGGCCGCGGCGGTTTGTAGGAAAACCTCTCAGCGTTCATCCGACCACCGGATTCAATCCCCGTTGATATTCAGCTTGGCCCGGAGAGCTTCCCCAAAAGCGGTTGTCTCTTCGGGCGGGTCGGAGGAGGGAGACAGGTAGGATTCCATGTCCTTGCGTTCCGCCCCATCCTGGTGCGCGCGGATGCTGAGCGAGATCTTCTTGTTGTTGCGGTCCACGGAGAGCACGACGGCCCCCACCTCGTCCCCCTCCTTGAACAGGGCGTTCGGGGTGTCGACCTTCTCCCGGGAGAGCTCGGAGATGTGCACGAGCCCTTCGACCCCGTCGGCGAGCTCCACGAAGACACCAAATTCGGCAACCCGGGTGATCCGGCCGCTCACGGAGTCCCCTTTTTTGAAGCGCCGCTCGACCCCTTCCCACGGGTCCGGGGACAGGTGCTTGACCCCCAGCGAGAACTTGTGCGCCTCCGGGTCGATCTTGAGGACTTTCGCCTGGACCCGGTCGCCTTTCTTGAGCACCTCGCTGGGATGCTTGATCCGCTGGTTCCAGGAGAGATCGGAAATGTGGATCAGCCCGTCGATCTCATCGCCGATGTCGACGAACGCGCCGAAATCGGTGATGTTTTTTACCACGCCCTCGACCACCGATCCTTCCGGGTGCGCCGACCGGAGCTCGTCCCAGGGATTGGAAAGGAGCTGTTTGTATCCGAGGGAGATCTTCTTGTTCTCCTTCTCGAGCTTGAGGACCACGACGTCAACGATGTCCCCCGACTTCATGACCTCGGACGGGTCCTTGAGGCGCTTGCTCCAGGACATCTCGGATACGTGGAGGAGCCCCTCCACGCCTTCCTCGAGCTCGATGAACGCGCCGTACCGAGTGATGTTCGTGACCCGCCCCGAGAGCCTCGCTTCGACCTTGTACCGCTCCTCGATATCGAGCCAGGGATCCGGCCGCATCTGCTTCAGTCCCAGGGAGATGCGCCCCTTCTCCCGGTCAAACCGGATGACCTTCACGTGCTGCGTATCGCCTACCTTGCAGACATGGGAGGGGTGGGCGACCTTGCCGTAGCTCATGTCGGTGATGTGCATCAGCCCGTCTAAGCCCCCCAGGTCCATGAAAACGCCGTAGTCGGTGATGTTCTTGACCTTCGCCACGACCTCGTCGCCGTCCCGGATGCTGTCGAGAAGGATTTTCCTTTTGCTCTCCCGCTCCTCCTCGAGATGGGACCGCCGCGAAACGACGACGTTGGCCTTCTTCCGGGACAGCTTCAGGACCTTGAACATTCCCTCCAGGCCGATCACGCTGTCGTTGTCCCGAACGGGCCGGATGTCCACCTGGCTCCCCGGCAGGAAGGCTTTCACGCCCCAGATGTCGACCGTGAAGCCGCCCTTCACCTTCGCCACGATCGTTCCCGGGACAGCGGTCCCTTCCTCCTGGGCCTTCTGCAGGTCGTCCCAGACCCGGATCCGCAGTACCTTCTCCCGCGAGAGAAGGACGAACCCCTGCGAGGAGTCATACCGCTCCACCATGACATCGATGGGATCTCCGGGGGAAAACGTTTCTCTCTCTTCTTCGGTGAGGTCGGTGAGGGGGAGCATCCCCTCGGACTTCCGGTTGATGTTGATCGCCACGTACTCTTTGAGCATCTTGATCACCACCCCGTGGATGATTTCCCCTTCCTCGGGATTTTCGATGCTCTCCGCGAACATCTTTCCGAAGTCGTCCTCGGGCCTTACTATTTCGACCTTTGCCTCTCCTGCTGTTTCCTTGCTCTCTTCTCCGTTTTTCTCATCGGGAAGGTCGGGGTTCGTTGGCTTTTCCTCCATCAACTAGCTCCTCTTGGGATGTTCTGCACGTATATCATAACCCGTAAATGATACAAGCCATTAGAAGAAATTGCCAATATCCTCATTTATAGTACGCCACGTCGATCTGTTCGCCCTCCCACATTCCCCGGATTTTCTCCACCAGATTGTCAATGATCCACTGCGGCGTGGAGGCCCCCGCCGTCACTCCGACGCAGGCGGCTTCGGCCACCAGATCGGGGGAAAGCTCGGAGTCCGTCTCGAGGTGGAGCGTCCGGGGGTTGATTTCCCGGCAGATTTCCGCGAGGCGCCGGGTGTTCGCGCTGTTGTACCCGCCGAGGATAATCATGACGTCCGCCTTCCCGGCGACCGCGGTGGACTCCTTCTGCCGGAGGATCGTGGCGTGGCAGATCGTGTTGTAGACGCGCACTTCGGGGAATTTTTTGAGCGCCGCGGAAACGAACTGCATCAAGTTGTCGAACGACTGGGTGGTCTGCGCCACGATGCCCGCCTTCCGGACTCCGGCCGCGCGCCGGATGTCCGAAAGGGAAGTAAGGATCGGCACTTCGGGTTCGATGAAGCTGACAATACTTTTTACTTCCGGGTGGTTAGGGTCCCCCACCACGATGACGGCGTACCCTTCGCGGCTCAATGACCTTGCGTGCTCCTGCGCCTTGTTCACGAAAGGACAGGTGGCGTCGATGATCCGTACCCCCTTCGCGACCAGTGACTCATGATCGGTCCGCGTGATGCCGTGGGAGCGGACGATGACCTTTCCGCAGGGGACCTGGTCCACCGACTGGACGACGTGCACACTGCGCTGTTCGAGCTCCTCCACCGCCTGGGGATTGTGAATCAGGGGCCCGAGGGAGTAAATCGGGACTTCGGCGGGAGCGTCGCCCTCCCCGCCTCCGGCGGTCTCGTTGGCGATGGAGATCGCCCTTTTCACGCCGAAGCAGAAACCTGCGCTGCGGGCGATGAGGATGCGCTTCACCGATTTCCCCCCCCGCTCGTCCGGGCCTTCGGAGAGGGAAGGTGGCGAAGCATTTCCTCGACTACTTCTTCCGCCGTGAGGGTCGTCGAGTCGATGTAGACCGCCCCTTCCGCCATCCGGAGCGGAGAGTGCTGCCTCGTACTGTCTTGGATGTCCCGCCGGAGCACGTCCTGCAGGACTTCCTCGTACGTCTTCCCTTCCGCCGCCGCCCATTCGCGGAACCGTCGCAGGGCCCGCACCGCTGCGTGGGCATCGAGGAAGAACTTCGCATCGGCGTCCGGAAAGACCACCGTTCCCGTGTCGCGCCCTTCGAGAACGACACCGCCTCCCTCTCCCATATACCTCTGGAGGGCCACCATGGCCTCGCGTACCGGGACGTGGACCGAGACCTCCGACGCCCCCATGCTGATCTCCGGGGTCCGGATCGCGGCGCTCACGTCCTTTCCGGCCAGGGTGAGCCGCATCTCCTCCCCCTCCCGCCGGAACCCGATCGAAAGCCCCGCGCACATCCGCCCGAGACGCTTCCCGTCGGACCAGGGGATATTCGATCGTCGGGCGGCGAGCGCGCACGCCCGGTACATCGCTCCGGTATCCAGCCGGGTGAGTTCCGCCCGTACCGCCAGAAGCTTGGAGACCGTCGTCTTCCCCGCACCGGAGGGGCCGTCGATCGCCACGATCGGTCGTTCCCTCACCGGACTACCTCCCCCAACGTTTCGGGGAACCCGGGAAACGAGGTGGCGATGCACGCGGTGTCGGAGATTTCCACCGGGATGCCCGACGCCGCGGAGAGGATCATCAGCGCCATCGCGATCCTGTGGTCGCCGTAGCTGTCGACCCGCTGCCCCCCGGTGATCCGGGCGGGCCCCCGGACCCAGAGCCCGTCGGGGTATTCGCCGCATGGCACGCCGAGGGTGGTAAGCTCCTTCACCATCGCGCCGATCCGGTCGGATTCCTTGACCCGAAGCTCGCCCGCCCCCCGGATAACCGTGCGCCCCTCCGCCATAGCGGCGGCCACGCACAGTACCGGGACCTCATCGATCAGGAAGGGTATCTCCTCGGGAGGGATTTCCGCGGCGGCAAGCCCGCGCCCCCGGACCACGATGTCGGCCACCGGCTCGCCCCCCTCCTCCCGGGGAGACTCGAGCCTGACTTCCGCGCCCATCCGGAGCAACACGGAAATCAAACCGGTGCGGCCCGGGTTGATCCCTACCCCGCGGATGCCAATACTCGCGCCGGGAACCGCGGCGGCCAGGACCATGAAGAACGACGCCGACGAAATGTCCCCGGGAACGGTGATCGCAAGAGGGTGAAGCCGCGAGGCCGGGTGTACGGTGACGCTCCTTCCATCCCGGACAACCCTTGCCCCCATCGAGACGAGCATCCTCTCGGTGTGGTCCCGCGTAGGGAGCGGTTCGACCACGGTCACGGGGGAGTCGGCGTAGAGGCCGGCGAGCAGAATCGATGACTTCACCTGAGCGGAGGCGACGGGCATTTCGTACCGGATCCCGCGCAGGGTTCCCCCGCGGATGCAGAGCGGCGGCAGCGTATTTTCCCTCCGGCCGGTGATCGTTGCGCCCATCTGGGCCAGCGGGCGGACGATGCGCCCCATCGGCCGGCGGCGCAGGTAGGGGTCACCCGTCACGATGGACAGGAACGGCTGGGCGGCGAGGATCCCGGACCCGATTCGGATCGTGGTTCCGGAGTTTCCCGCATCGATGATGTCCTGGGGCTCCTTAAATTCCCGCATCCCGCGACCGTCGATGCGGATCTCGGTCGGGGAACTTTCCCGGATGTCTACCCCCAGGGCGATCATCATTCCCACCGTCCGCAGGGTGTCCTCCGCAGGGAGAAAGCCCTGTATGCGGCTTTGCCCCTCGGCCATTGCGGCGCACATTACGGCCCGGTGGCTGATCGACTTGTCCCCGGGAACGGATATGGCACCCGATATCTTCTTCGTTTTCCCCATACTACAGCCGGTCCCTCGTCCGCTTCGCCCTCCGGAAGTAGGCCAGCAGGCCTTTTTCGTTCCTTTGCCGGATAAGTTCCTCGAGCAGCGTGAAGTTCTTCCGGTAGTGCGCAGTGGCCCGGAGGATTTCCTCCCGGTTCTGAAGTACGATGTCCTTCCACATCTCCGGGTTGCTCGAGGCGATCCTCGTGAAGTCCCGGAAGCCGCCCGCGGAGTACCCGAGGGGGAACCGGGAATCGAGAGTCGCTACCGAGTGGACCAGGGCGTAGGCAACGGTGTGGGGAAGGTGAGAGACGTAGGCGAACACGTGGTCGTGCGTTTCCGGGTCCATCCGCAGCACCCGGGCTCCCGTCCTCCTCCACATCGCCTCGACGCGTCGAAGGGCGGCCTCGCTGTTTCCACCCCACGGGGTGACGATAGACGTCCTGCCGCGGAACAGGGACGGGTCCGCCGCCGCGTATCCCGAGTTCTCCGTCCCCGCGATCGGGTGCCCGCCGACGAACTCCGCTCCGTGCGACACGCTCTTCTGTCCGGCCCGGACGATCTCGGCCTTGACGCTTCCGACATCGGTGAGAACCGTCCCCGGCCGCATCCTCTTCCCGATGCGGCGGATAAGGTCGAGGGAACGGATCACCGGCACGCACACCACGACGATGTCGCATGCCGCGATCTCGGTTTCGGTGCAGGCGCGGGCGAGGATGCCGCCTTCCCGCGCCTTCCGTACCGTCTCCTTGCGACGGTCGTACCCCCAGATCTCGGGCGCCCCCGGCGTTCCCTTAAGCGACAGGGCGAGTGACCCCCCGATGAGCCCCAGCCCCACGATGCCGATTCGTTCCGCCTTCACGCGCTCCCCAGCGTTTTCCCGACGGCGGCCGCGATACTCTTGAGCCGAGCGGTCACCTCCCGGAAGGTATCGGGCCGAAGCGACTGCGGCCCGTCCGACAGCGCCGTCTCGGGATCGTGATGAACCTCTATCATGACGCCGTCCGCCCCGGCGGCGATGGCCGCGGCGGCGAGAGGCTCGACCAGGCTCATCTTCCCGGCGGCGTGGCTGGGGTCGGCGATCACAGGGAGATGGGAGAGACTCTTCGCGACGGGGATGGCCGAGACGTCGAAGGTATTCCGGGTGGACGTCTCGAAGGTCCGCACCCCGCGCTCGCAGAGGATGATCTGCCGGTTCCCCTCCGCGGCGATGTACTCCGCCGACATCAGCCATTCCATGATCGTCGCGCTCAACCCTCGCTTGAGGATGACGGGCTTGTCGAGGCGGCCCACCTCGGTCAGAAGCCGAAAGTTCTGCATGTTCCGGGCACCGATCTGGATCACGTCTGCGTATTTGACCACGAGATCGATGTCGCGCGGGTCCATGAGTTCGGTGGCCACCGGAAGGCCCGTCGCCTCGCGCGCCTCGGCAAGATGCTTGAGCCCCTCCTCCCCCAACCCCAGGAAGGCGTACGGGGAGGTGCGCGGCTTGAAGGCCCCCCCGCGGAGAAACGACGCCCCGCACGAAGCGACCTGCGCCCCGATCCCGAGCATCATTTCTCTCCCCTCGACTGCGCACGGACCCGCGAAGAGCGCGACCGTGCCGCCCCCGATCTTCTGCCCCCGCACCGTGATGACGGTGTCCTCCTTCTGGAAATCCCTGCTGACGATCTTGTAGGGCTTGAGGATGCGGAGCACCTTCTCGACGCATTCCATGCCCTCGAACGCCTCGGGCTGCATCTTCCGCTCGTCCCCGATGGCACCGATGATGGTGCGCTCCACCCCTCGCGAGATGTGCGCCGTAAGGCCGTACGCCCTGATCTTCTCCTCGACCAGGCCGACCTCCTGGCCGGTGGCGCCTGCCTTCAGCACGATGATCATGTACTTGTCCTCCCGTTTTCGTCTTCCGCCGTTCCCGCCGCCGTTTCGTCGTCTTTACGGGATCAGATCGCCCGGGGGTAGGATCCGAGGATTTTCATATACGAGGCGCGCATCCGGAGCTCTTCCAGGGCCCTCGACACCTGATCGTCCGTGATATGCCCCTCCATGTCGAGGAAGAAGAGATATTCCCACGCTTTCTTCTTCACGGGGCGGGATTCGATCTTCGTGAGGTTGATCCGGTGACGGGAGAAGGGCTCCAGCATGAGATGCAGCGCGCCCACCTCGTCCCGTGCGGAAAACAGGACCGATGTCTTGTCGTTCCCGGTCCGCTCCGGGGCGATCTTTCCTATGATGATGAAGCGCGTGAAGTTGTTCGCGTTATCCTGGATACGTTTCCGGATGCATTTCAACCCGTAGATCTTGGCGGCCGCGTCCCCCGCGATCGCCGCCGCAGACGGGTCGTCGACCGCAAGCTCTGCCGCCCGGGCGGTGCTCTCGACGTCGAAGACCGCGACGCTGCGCAGGTTCCGCTCGAGCCACGTGCGGCACTGGGCGATGGCGTGGGGATGGGAGTAGACCTTCTTCACGTGGTCCATATCGCCCGTGACCGAGAGGAGGTCGTGGGCCACCTCGATCAGGATCTCTCCGCTGATGAGGAGGTTGTGGTCGACGAACATGTCGAGGGTGTTGCTCACGATCCCCTCGCTCGAGTTCTCGATCGGTACGACGCCGAAGTCCGCGTTTCCGCGCTCCACGGCCTCGAACACCTCGGAGACGTTGATCTGCGGGACATAGGCGGCGCTCTCCCCGAAGTGTTTGAGGCACGCCAGATGGGTGAACGTCGCCCGGGGGCCGAGAAACGCCACGCTCAAAGGTTTCTCGAGAGCGAGGGAGGCCGAGATGATCTCCCGGTAGATCGATTTGAGCGCGTCGCTCGGGAAAGGGCCGGGATTGATCCCGGTGAGGCGTCGCAGGATCTCGACCTCGCGCTCCGGGACGTAGAACCGCAGGCTCTGGTCCGTCTTGATCTTCCCCACCTCGATCACCGCCTCTGCGCGTCGGTTAAGGAGGGTGAGGATCTGGTCGTCCAGCGCGTCGATCTCCTCGCGGAGCTCCTTCATCCGGTCCTTTGTCAATTACGACCCACCTGTCTTCCGCTTGATCCGGCCGATCTCCCGATACTTGGCGTACCTGCGGTCGAGAAGCTTCCGGACGGGAATGGACCGAACCGACTCGAGCGATTCCAGCAGGGCCGCCCGGACCGTATCGGCGGCCGCCTTGTGGTCGCGGTGCGCCCCCCCCACCGGCTCCGGCAGGATCTTGTCCACGACGCCGAACTTCTTGAGATCCGGCGCGGTAATCTTCATCATCTCCGCTGCCGTCTCCGCGCGCGCCGTATCCCGCCACAGGATGGATGCGCACCCCTCGGGAGAGATGACCGAGTAGATCGCGTATTCCATCATGAGGATCTCGTCCCCTATCCCCAGCGCCAGCGCGCCGCCGCTCCCCCCCTCGCCGATCACGACGACCACGATCGGCGTCTCGAGTTTCGCCATCTCGAGCAGGTTCCGGGCGATCGCCTCGGACTGGCCGCGTTCCTCGGCGCCGAGCCCCGGGAAGGCACCGGGCGTGTCGATGAAGGTGACGACGGGGATACGAAATTTCTCGGCGAGCTTCATCAGCCGGAGCGCCTTCCGGTACCCCTCCGGGTGCGCCATCCCGAAATTGCGGCTGATCTTCTCGGTGGTGTTCCTCCCCTTCTGCTGGCCGATGAGCATCACCTTTTCGGAGTCGAGCTCCGCGAAGCCGGCCACGATGGACGGGTCGTCGCGAAACGACCTGTCCCCGTGGATTTCGAGGAAATTCTTGAAGCAGTGGTTCACGTAGTCAAGCATGTAGGGGCGGTTCGGATGACGGGCCAGCTGGGTGATCTGCCACCGGGTAAGATTGGAGAAGATCTCCTTGCGGATCTTGACGATCTTCTTCTCCAGCTTCTCCGCCTCCTCGCGCAGGTTCTTGTTGGCCCCGTCGTCAAGCCGATGAAGCTGTTCCAAACGGCTTTCCAGGTCAACGATCGGCCTCTCGAAGTCGAGGTATTGGAGAATCATCCGCGCTCCTTGCAGAGGGTAAATATGTAATTTATTGGAAAAAGGGGCTCAAAACAAGAACTTTCTGGCCTCTTCGGCGGCCGCTTCGGAGGCCCTTCCCTCCGCAAGCCGGATCACGCCGGTTTCTCCCGACAGCCAGGTGACCTGCCTCTTCGCGTACCGGCGGGTGTCCCGCTTCATCTGACCGACCGCCTGGTCCCGGGAGATCCCGTCCAGAAGATGGGAGAGAACGTGCCGGTATCCGAGCGCCCCCATGCTCGCAAGGTCCCGGCCATACCCCCTGGCAAGAAGCCCGTTCACCTCCTCGACAAGCCCCGCGCGGAACATCTCTTCCACCCGCCGGTCGATGCGCCGGTACAGCTCCTCCCGCTCGATCGAAAGCACCAGAAACAGGACCCGGTACCGGCTTCCCCCGGAAGCCCAGCTCGCCTTTCGTCCGCCGGCCGGCTCTCCCGTCATCTCCGCCACCTCGAGGGACCGTACTATCCGGACCCGGTCCGAAGGATGGATTTTCGCCGCGGAGACCGGATCGATGCGCTTAAGCTCGCCAAACAGCGCCTTCCCCCCGTCCTCCTCCCAGCGGCGAATGAGCCGGGCCCGGACGCCCGGGTCGGCGGGAAGCGAGTCGAGCCCCCGAAGGAGCGACCGGATGTACATCCCCGTTCCCCCTGCAACGAGCGGAAGACGGCCCTTTTTGCGGATGCCTCGGATCGCCTCCTCGGCCCCGGCCACGAAACGGCCGGCGCTGAATTTCTCGTCCGGATCCGCCACGTCCACGAGGTGGTGGGGGACTTCCGCCCGTTGGGCGGGGGTCGGCTTCGCCGTCCCGATGTCCATGCCGCGGTAGACCTGCATCGAATCGGCGCTGATAATCTCCAGGGAAAATGCGCGCGCGAGGGAGAGCGCGATTGCCGTCTTCCCGGATGCGGTGGGACCTGACAGGACGAGAATCGGGTTATCTTCCATGGGGAGGTTACGTGCGGCCGAACATCCG
>JBAULH010000115.1:0-3698 GCA_049578085.1 Candidatus Deferrimicrobiaceae bacterium | reverse complement strand
CGGAGAAGGTGTTCCCGGGAGAGTCGCGGATCCTCGTTCCGTCCCCCTCGGTTCCGACCTACGACCTGCAGCCGGAAATGAGCGCATACGAAGTTGCGGAACGGGCGGTCGCCGAGGTGGGTTCGGGCAGGCACGACGTGCTCATCCTGAACTTCGCGAACGGGGACATGGTGGGGCACACCGGGATCCTGTCCGCGGCGATCCGGGCGATCGAAGCGGTGGACGCGAATCTTCGGCGTGTAGTGGAGGTAATATGGGAGGTGGGAGGGGTGGCGCTCGTGACCGCCGACCACGGCAACGCCGAACAGATGGTCGACCCCGATACGGGGGGGCCGCACACAGCCCACACGACCAACCCCGTCCCGCTGATTCTCGCCGATCCGCAGGCAAGGGGGATGACACTTCGAAGCGACCGCGCGTTGGAGGACATCGCCCCCACGATTCTCATGATGCTGGGGATATCCGCGCCGGCCGAGATGACCGGCGAGGACATCCGGCAGGCGGCAAAGGTGGTATAGAGGAATGACGCAGAAATTGATCCTTACCATCAGCAACGAGGCAAGCGTCCGGGACATGCTGGCGAACCTCTTCACCGACAAAGGCTACCGGGTGTCGCTCGCGGGCTCCGGCGCGGAGGCCGTTAAGATCGTATCCAACTCCGCCCCCGATTTCATCCTGTGCGAGCAATTCCTGCCCGATATCTCCGGGGTGGAGCTGAAGCGGCGCATTCTCCGTCTGTCTCCGAAATCCCGGGTGATCATCCTTTCCTCCTTCACCATCATCCGGAGTTCGGACGACGTCCTGCGGTTCGGGTCCTCCGATTTCATCCTGGACCAGCGCGAGCTTCTGGACCTCCTCGAGGCGGCGGGGGAGGACAGGGCTCCGGTGGCGCCGCCGGTGACCGACGAACACCTGAAGAAGTGCCTCATCGAGACGATCGATGTCCTGGTCGGCCTGCTGGAGATCAACGACCCGTTTTTCGGAGGGAACTCGCACATCACGATGGAGTACGCCCGCACCGTCGCCGAGGAGATGAAGCTGACGAAGGAGATGGTGGACGAGATCGTCGTGGCGTCCCTGCTGCACGACATCGGCAGGGTCGGCATCCGGAGCGAGATCCTCACCGGGAAAAAGGAGATCTCCAAGGACGAGTACAACTCGGTGAAATCCCATTGCGATAACGGAGCCAAGATCCTCGAGACGATCAACTTCCCGTGGAAGATCAAGCCGATCATCGTGCATCACCACGAAAGGTACGACGGGAAGGGATACCCGGGGGGGCTCAAGGGACGGGAGATTCCGCTGGGAGCGCGGATCCTGTCCGTAGTCGACGCCTACGCGGCGATGACCGCCAACCGGCCGTACCGCAAGAGCCTGCAGAAGGAGGAGGCAATCAAGGAGCTGCACAAGAACGTGGGGACCCAGTTCGACCCGGAGGTCGTCGAAATTTTCACGCGCGTGGTGGAGCAGAAATTCTCCCACCACGGCATCGGGGCCAAGCCGAGAATCCTCCTGGTCGACGACGAGGTCGATTTCCTCATGCTCCTCAAGCTCAAGCTCGTCAACGAGGGGTTCGAGGTCGTCGTCACGGACAGCTCCGCCGATGCCCTGGCAGTTTTGGAAACGGAACACCCGGACCTCGTGATCGCCGACGTCATGATGCCGGAGATGGACGGCATTGCGATGTACCGGAAGATGCGCGAACTCCCCGGGGCCGGCGATACCCCCCTGTTGTTCCTCTCGGGGAAGGATGATACGAGCAAGAAGGTCGAGGCGCTTCACCTGGGCGCGGAGGATTACCTCCTCAAGCCGGTGGACCTCAAAGAACTGGCCGCGCGGATCCGGAACATCATCCGGCGGGACATTCGGAGGAAGAAGGGGGTCGGGGCCGGAACCAGCCAGGGTGTCATCGGGGATCTCAAGAACCTCGGAATCCCCGATATCGTCCAGACGCTTCACCTCGGCCTCAAGACCGCATGCGTGGTCCTGAAGGCGGGGCAACGCGACGGGGGGCGGATCTACTTCGCGAATGGGCGCATTTCCCATTGCGAAACCGAAAATCTCGCGGGAGAGGAAGCCTTCTACCGGCTGTTGCGCTTGCAGGAGGGAGCGTTCGTGATCACGCACGGGCAGACGACCAAGAAGCGGACGATCGACATGGACGAGATGCAGTTGATTCTGGAGGGATTCCGCCGTCTCGACGAGGAGAAGAAGGAAAACGCACCGGGATGACCCTTTTTTCCAGAGAACGAAGGCAAAAGGAGAGGAAACGGCGTATGGCTACGGTTGTGTTCACGGTGAAGAGCGGGAAGCAGCCGATTCGGGTGTCGTCCCCCGTAACGGCTACTGCGAGGGATTTTTCCACTGCGGGGATGTCGGTCGTGACGCCGAAGATCAGCCCGGACGGGATCCATGTGATGTACGACACGCTCATGACCACGCGGAACCGTGTGGACGCGACGATCTTCCCGGAAGGGAAATCGCCGATCCGGGTATCGGGAAAGGTCGTCTGGTTCCGCGTGGCCGATAATCCGGAGGGGTCCTACATTTTCGGCATGCAGTTCGACGAAACGTCGGAAGACCTGAAGGAGTGGCTCTTCCTCGAGTAGGCCCTTGAGAGCGATCGACGTTCACGCCCACCCCAGCACCCGTCCCTGGTACGAGTCGATGCGCCCGTATTTCGAGGCGCTCGAGTCCTATTACCGGACGCCCTTCCATGTCCGCACGGACGAGGAGATGGCCGGGGAGTTCCTCCAGGCCGGAGTGGGCGCGATGATCCTGGCCTGGGATGCGGAAACGACCACGCGGTTGCCGGCGACGACCAACGATTACGTGGCCTCCGTCCGGGATCGATTTCCGGGTTCGGTTATCGGCGCCTGGGCCTCGGTCGATCCGTGGAAGGGGGAGGAGGCCGTCCGGGAGCTCGAGCGCGCCGTCCGGGATTTGCAGCTTACGGGGGTGAAGTTTCAGGGGGTCGCCCAGGCGTTCTTCCCGAACGAACGACGGTTCTACCCGCTCTACGAGAAGTGCGTCGAGCTGTCCGTCCCCGTGCAGTTCCACACCGGCACCACCGGCCTGGGGGCGGGGACGCCGGGGGGAATGGGGCTCAAGCTGAAGTACACCCAGCCGATCCATCTCGACGATGTCGCGGCCGATTTCCCCGGCCTCACCATCATTGCGTGCCACCCCTCATGGCCGTGGCAGAGCGAGATGATCGCCATTCTCCTCCACAAGGCAAACGTCTATATGGAGACGTCCGGCTGGTCTCCGAAATATTTCACGCCCGAGCTGAAGAAGGAAATCGCCGGGCGCCTCCAGGACAAGGTCATGTTCGGGTCGGACTACCCCGTGCTTTCCTACGAGCGGCTCTTCCGCGACTGGGATGCCGAGGGGTACCCGGCCGCCGTCCTCGACAAGGTTTTCCTCGCCAACGCCCGCCGGATACTCCGGCTTCCTTAGAACAGGGACGTTCCTAAGAACTCCTATCGGAGCCCCCTCCTGCGTCCGCTCCCCGGCTCCGTCCAGCTACCGGGGCCTCCGGCTCGCGGGAGGCTTCCCCTCCGCTACGCTCGCGACCTTCGCCCGCTCGCTGCCGGTTCCGCTCGACGCAATATCAGCCTCGCTCCACAGGCCGCTGCGGGGAACCCCCCGCGTCGCCCGGGTCCCCGGTACCGGGCGCAGCAAGCCGAAGGAGAGGG
>JBAULH010000114.1:0-17447 GCA_049578085.1 Candidatus Deferrimicrobiaceae bacterium | reverse complement strand
GCTCACCCCGTCTACGGCCACGGCGCCCTTGAAAACAACGTATTTCATTATAGAAGGATCGGTCCGGATATGGAATACCCGGCTCCGGCCCGCGTGCCGGACCTCGCGAACCGTCCCGGTCCCGTCGATGTGCCCGTACACCAAGTGACCGTCGAGACGCCCGGAAAGGGAGAGGGAGCGTTCCAGGTTCACCCGCGATCCCGCAGCCAGCGTCCGAAACGTCGTCCGGGAAATCGTTTCCTCGGATGCCTCCACGAAAAACGTTTCCTTCTTCTTTTCGGTAACCGACAGGCACACTCCGGACACCGAGAGGGAATCCCCGATGCGGACCTCGTCCAGGGGGATTCCGGTGGATACACCCAGGAGGATGCCCGTGCCCCGGGAAACCGCCGAAACGACGGTCCCCACATCTTCGACGATACCGGAAAACATATCCCCTCAGCCTTCGAGGACGGGCTCCGCGACGACCATGACGTCGCCTCCCGCCCGCACAGTCTTCGTAATGACCAGTCGTCTCCCCTCGTTCACCCGGCGTGCCGCAAACCCGGACACCGACCGGATTCCTTCGCCGAGAAGAAGCGGGGCGATGAACACTACGTACCGGTCCACTGCGCCCGCATCCACGAGCCACCCCGCCGTTTCGCCTCCTCCCTCCGCGAGAAGGGAGGTGATCCCCTCCCTTCCCAGGGCGTCGAGGAACACGCCCGCCTCGATCCGCCCCTTCCGCGCCGGCAAGAGGAGGACCCGGATTCCGAGCGATCGGAGCCGGTCCGCTCTCTCCCGGGGGAGGCTACGGGGAGCCGCGACGATGACCTTTCCCCCCGTTTCCAGGAACCGTTCGCTTCGGAGCAGCCCGGTAGCCCCCGAGGTAACGATCACCCTTTTCGGGTTTCTCCCTCCCCGGATCCTCGAGGTGAGCCGCGGGGCATCCCGCCGTAACGTTTTTCCGCCGACCAGAACGGCATCCGCTTCCGAGCGCATCCTGTGGACTATCTTACGCGCCGACTCGCCGCTTATCCACCGGGATTCCCCCGAAGCGGCGGCGATCTGCCCGTCGAGCGAGACGGCAAGCTTTAAGGTTACGAACGGCCTGCCGGATGCCACCCACCGGCAGTAGCCCCGGTTGAGGGAGCGCGCCTCCTCCTCCATCACACCGCAGACGACCGGGATGCCGGCCGTTCGCAGGGCCCGGAACCCCTTCCCGGCGACCTGAGGATTCGGGTCCTGCATTCCTGCCGCGACCCGTTTCACGCCGGCCCCGATGATCGCCTCCGTACAAGGACCGGTGCGCCCCGTGTGGACGCACGGCTCCAGGGTCACGTACAGGTCCGCCCCCCGGGCGGCGGCCCCCGCCTCCCGGAGGGCCTCCACTTCGGCATGCGGCATTCCCGCGGCACGGTGATATCCCCCGCCCACGACCTTGCCTCGTTTCACCAGAACCGCTCCGACGGCCGGGTTCGGCGACGTCCTGCCCGCCCCTCTGCGGGCAAGGCGGAGGGCCAGCCGCATGAACTCGGGGTGGGGAAAACGCATCCGTTCTGCCTTCGCTTACGGCTTCGGCAGCCGTTCGGTGGGATCCGAGATCAGCGATTTGATCTCCTCCACGAACTGGCTGATGTCCTTGAACTGGCGGTAGACGGAGGCGAATCGTACGTAGGCGACGTCGTCCATCTTGAGAAGCTCCGCCATGACGCTCTCCCCGATCTGCACCGAGGTGACCTCCTTCTCGCCGGATGACTGGAACCTCGCCTCCAGCGAGTCGACCACCTCCTCGATGACGGCGTAGCTCACCGGACGCTTCTCGCAGGCCTTCAGGACGCCCGTGAGGATCTTCTGCCGGTCGAACGGCTCGCGTCGCCCGTCCCTCTTCACTACGAGGGGAAGCTCCTCCTCGACCCGCTCGTAGGTGGTGAAACGGCGCCGGCAGGAGAGGCATTCCCGCCGCCTCCGGATCACGTCCCCGTCCTTGCCGGCCCGGGAATCGACGACCCGATTGTCCCCATGACCGCACCGTGGGCACTTCAAGGGGCCTTGTCCTCCATCCGCACCAGCTCCATTCTCACCTCGGTCATCATCTGCTCGGTGAGGGGGTCGCAGTACCCGTCGAGATAGACCACGCGGCGGACTCCCGAGTTGATCAGCATCTTCGCGCAGATGATGCAGGGAAGATTCGTACAGTAGAGGACGGCATCCCGTGTCGAAACGCCGTGCAGGGCCGCCTGGATGATC
This sequence comes from Candidatus Deferrimicrobiaceae bacterium, assembly GCA_049578085.1. Classification (GTDB taxonomy): domain Bacteria; phylum Desulfobacterota; class Deferrimicrobia; order Deferrimicrobiales; family Deferrimicrobiaceae; genus CSP1-8. Next base: position 15,218 of record JBAULH010000114.1, on the reverse strand, counting down.
GCGTTCTGCTCGGCGTGCAGGCCCCGGCAGAGCTCGTGCCTCTCCCCGGAAGGAACGTCGAGCTTCTCCCGCAGGCAGCCGGTGACCTCGCAATGGGTGACGCCGGAAGGAACGCCGTTGTAGCCGGTGGCCAGCAGGCGCCGATCTTTCACCAGGACCGCGCCGACGGCACGCCGGAGGCAGGAGGATCGCCTGGCGGCAAGCTTCGCCATGTCCATGAAGTACGAATCCCAGTCCGGGCGAACACGCGAAGCGGTCTTCATCCCCTTACCTTCCCACGTAGGCGGCGATCCTCTCCGGGTAGAGGGGGAAGGACTCGCAGAGGTCCCGCACCTCCGCGGCGACCTGTTTCTCCGTCTTGGCATCCCCCGGCGAGGAGAGAACGTCCGCGATGATGTTCCCGATCCTTTCCATCTCCTTCTCTCCCATGCCCCTCGTGGTGACCCCCGGGGTCCCGAAGCGGATGCCGCTGGTGACGAAGGGGCTCCGCGTCTCGAAGGGGATGGTGTTCTTGTTTACGGTGACCATGACCCTGTCGAGGGCCTCCTGGGCATCCTTCCCCGTCAGAGGAGTCTCCGTAAGGTTCACGAGCATCAGGTGGTTGTCCGTCCCCCCGGAAACCAGCCGGAATCCCCGATTCATGATCGTGGCCGCCAGTGCTTTCGCGTTCCGGATGATCCGGCCCTGATACTCCCTCCACTCGGGGGACATGGCCTCCTTGAACGCGACAGCCTTTGCGGCGATCACGTGCATGAGCGGGCCGCCCTGCGTTCCCGGGAAGATCGAGGAATTGAGCTTCTTTGCCATCTCCTCCCGGCACAGGATCAAACCCGCCCGGGGGCCCCGGAGGGTCTTGTGCGTCGTCGTGGTCACGAACTCGCAGTACGGAACGGGATTGGGATGCAGTCCCGCCGCGACGAGGCCGGCCACGTGGGCGATGTCCGCCATCACCATGCAGCCCGCCTCGTCCGCGATTTCTCGGAACGGGGCGAATTCGATGATCCGCGGATAAGCGGACGCCCCCACGATGATCATCTTCGGCCTGTGCGCGAGCGCCATGTCGCGGACTTGGTCGAAATCGATCGTCTCCGTGTCGGGACGGACGCCGTACGAGACCACCTTGAACAGCTTGCCCGAGAAGTTCACCGGGCTGCCGTGCGTCAGGTGCCCTCCGTGGGAGAGGTTCATCCCCAGGATCGTGTCCCCCGGCTCCATTACGGAGAGGTAGACGGCCATGTTCGCCTGGGACCCCGAATGGGGCTGGACGTTCGCGTGCTCGGCCCCGAAGAGCTGCTTCGCCCGCTCGATCGCCAGTTCCTCCGCCTGGTCGACGAACTCGCAGCCCCCGTAATACCGCTTCCCGGGATATCCTTCCGCGTATTTGTTCGTCAGCACCGAGCCGGTCGCCTCGAGAACCGCCTCGCTCACGAAGTTCTCCGAGGGTATCAGTTCGAGCCCGAACGCTTGGCGTTCGGTCTCCCTGCGGATCACTTCGTAGATTTCCGGATCGACGGTTCTCAAGAAGGACATCCGATCTCTCCTTTTCTCGGCCCGCCGGCTCGAACGATTTTCGATCCGGCGGATTTTCTTTCGTCGGGCAACGCGTCGGCGGCCTTCTTACCGCTCGCGAAGAGAACCCTCACCCGGAGAACTTGCCGAAGAGCAGGCACGAGTTCGTCCCTCCGAAACCGAACGAGTTGGAGAGAGCGTACCTGACCTCCTTCCGGCGTGCCGTATTGGGCACATAGTCCAGGTCGCAATCGGGGTCGGCCGTCTCGTAGTTGATCGTCGGGGGAATGGCCCCCTCGTGGATCGCCAGGACGGAAAAGATTCCCTCCACGGCGCCGGCGGCGCCCAGAAGGTGGCCCGTCATCGATTTTGTGGAGCTCACCATCAGTTTCCGTGCGTGGTCCCCGAACACCGTCTTGATCGCCATCGTTTCGTACAAGTCGTTGTAGGGAGTCGAGGTCCCGTGGGCGTTGATATACCCGACCTCACCGGGACTTACCCGGGCGTCCTCCAAGGCGGCCCGCATGCACCGCACGGCACCCTCCCCGCCGGGCGCAGGCGCCGTGATATGATGCGCGTCGCCGGATGCGCCGTAGCCGCACAGCTCCGCATAGATCTTCGCACCCCGCTTTTTGGCGAACTCGAGCTCCTCGAGAATGAGCATGGCGGCCCCTTCCCCCATGACGAATCCGTCCCGGTCCTTGTCGAAAGGCCTCGAGGCTCTCGTGGGGTCGTCGTTGCGCGAGGAGAGAGCCTTCATCGCGCAGAATCCCCCCAGCGCCATGGGAGTGATGGTCGCCTCGGTTCCCCCTGCGATTACCGCATCACAGACGCCCCGGCGGACAGCCAGCAGCGCTTCTCCGATTGCGTGGCTGGACGCGGCGCACGCGGTGGTCGTCGTGATGTTGGGGCCCTTCGCCCCGTACCGGATTGCGATATGCCCCGGGGCGAGATTGGAGATGAGCATCGGGATGAAGAACGGGCTGATCTTTCGCACTCCGTCTTCGAGGTAGGCCTGGTGGTAGCGCTCCAACGTCGATAGGCCGCCCAGCCCGCTGCCCATGTATACACCGACGCGCGGCCCAAGCTCTTCGTCGATCGCCAGACCGGAGTCGGTCATCGCGAAACGGGTTGACGCCATGGCCAGGTGGATGAACGGGTCCATCCGCTTGACCTCTTTCCTGTCGACATGGTCCTCGGGGACAAATCCCTTCACCTCTGCGGCTATCGTGGTCGGGAAATCCGACGGATCGAACTTCGTGATCCGCCCCACCCCCGACCGGCCGGCGAGGATCGCCTCCCACGTAGGTTCCAGCCCTACGCCCAGCGGCGTGACTGCCCCCAGTCCCGTGACTACCACCCTCCGCATCCTGACCTCCCGGCAACCGGCTCTCGCATCCGGCGGGAAGGCACACCGCCGGAACCCCGAACGCTTCGCTGGTTACTTCGCGTGCGCCTTGATGTATTCGATGACGTCCTTGACTGTCTTGATCTTTTCCGCCTCCTCGTCCGGAATCTCGATCCCGAACTCGTCCTCCATCGCCATCACCAGCTCGACGATGTCCAAGGAATCCGCCCCCAGGTCGTCGATGAAAGACGCCTCGTTGGTCACTTCACTCGCGTCCTTTCCCAGCTGCTCGGCCACGATCTCCTTCACTTTTTTTTCCACCGACATCTCACGCCCTCCCTCCTGGTAGTATACCCTTCACATGTATAACCCGCCGTTAATCCCGATCACCTGCCCGGTGACGTACGAGGCACCATCGGAGGCAAGGTAGACCGCGAGTTCGGCAACGTCTTCCGGGGTCCCGAATTTTCCCATCGGGATCTGATGGAGAAACCCGTTCCGGACGTTCTCCGGCAACGCCGCCGTCATCGCCGTCATGATGAACCCCGGCGCGATCGCGTTTACGGTAACGCCTCGCGAGGCCAGCTCGCGCGCCATCGACTTCGTGAACCCGATGATGCCGGCCTTCGCCGCGGAATAATTCGACTGCCCGGCATTGCCCATCTGCCCCACGACGGAACTCAGGTTGACGATCCGGCCGCTGCGCTGCTTCATCATATGCCGCGAAACGGCCTTCGTCAGCAGAAACGTCCCCTTGAGATTCGTCCGCAGGACCGCGTCGAAGTCCTCCTCCGACAGGCGCATCAGCAAATTGTCCCGGGTGATCCCGGCGTTGTTCACGAGGATGTCGATACGGCCCTGCTCCGCGAGAATGCGCTGGACGGCGGCGTCGACCTGGGCGGCGTCGCCCACGTCGAACATTTCCACCATTCCCTTTCCCCCCGTGTTCACAATGGCGGCAAGCGTCTCCGCCGCTGCCGCCTCGTTGGTGACATCGCTTAACACCACGACGGCGCCCTCCGCGGCGAATCGTTCCACGATGGTCTTCCCGATGCCCCGCGCAGAGCCCGTGACCAATGCCACCTTGCTGGAAAGCCGCATCTTGCCCCCTTCCTCCCCGAAGTTCATACCCATAAAATCAGCGACCGGACAAGGAAAAACTTCACCCGGCCAGGCCGCGGACGGCCGGAAGATCCGCAGGCGATCCGAACGCCGCCGCCGGCACATCCCTCTCGATCCTTCGCAGCAGTCCGGTGAGAACCTTGCCCGGCCCCACTTCCAGAAACGATGTCACCCCCATGGCCCGCATCCGCCGGACGCACTCCTCCCACCGCACGGGGGATACGATCTGCCGGATGAGGATCTCCGCCACGCCTTCTCCCTGCGGATACGTGTCCGCCGTAACGTTAGCCACCACCGGAAAGGAGAACTTTCCGGGTGTCGCCGCCCTCAGGTCGGGGGCGAGCCGGTCGGCGGCCGGTTTCATGAGGGCGCAATGGAACGGAGCGCTCACCGGAAGCGGCATCACCTTCTTCGCGCCTGCCGATTTCGCCGCCTCGCACGCGGCCGCCACCGCACGGGCGCTCCCGGAGATCACGATCTGGTCCCCTCCGTTGAAGTTCGCCGGCTCGACCACCCCTTCCCGTCCGGCATCGCGGCAAATGATTCCCACGGCTTCCGACGAAAGGCCGATCACGGCGGCCATCGCTCCCTCCCCCACCGGAACGGCCTCCTGCATGAATCTTCCCCGCGACCTGAGCAGCCGGACCGCATCGGACAGGGAAAGGGCGCCGGAGGCCGCAAGGGCCGAATACTCGCCGAGAGAGTGTCCCGCGGCGCACAGGGGCCGGATTCCCGTCTCTTCCGCGAGAACCCGGTAGGCGGCGACGCTCACGGCGAAGATGGAGGGCTGGGTATTCTCGGTCATCCGGAGGTCCTCCTCCGAACCACGGAAGCAGAGGTCGGCCAGGGAGAACCCGAGCGCAGCGGAAACCTCATCGAAGACTTCCCTTGCGACCGGGTAGGCTTCGTGGAGTTCCTTTCCCATACCCGGAAACTGGGACGCCTGTCCGGGAAAGAGCAGCCCGATCCCCATCGCTCCCCCTACATTCGCAGCAGGGCGGAGGCCCAGGTCAGTCCCGCTCCGAAGGACGTAAGGAGCACCAGGTCCCCCTTCGCGAACCGCCCCTGTTCCCGGGCTTCCGTGAGGGCGATCGGGATGGAGGCGGCGGAGGTGTTCCCGTACCGCTCGAGGTTTACGAACACTTTTTCCTCGGGGACTCCGAGCCGCTTCCCGACCGCACTGAGGATTCGCATGTTGGCCTGGTGGGGCACGAAAAGGTCGACGTCCGAAATGTCAACGTTGTTTTGCTTAAGGGCCTCCTGGGCAACCTCGACCATTTTCGTAACCGCCTGCTTGAACACCTCGTTTCCCGCCAGGCGGATCGCGTGCATCCGTTTCTCCACGATCTCCGGGCCGCACGGGTGAATCGTCCCGCACCCCGGAACGTAAATCAGCTCCCACAGGCTCCCGTCGGAGTGAAGATGGCAGCTCAACACCCCCTCCCCGTCCGGGCACTCGGCGATCACCGCTGCTCCCGCCCCGTCACCGAAGAGGATGCACGTGTTCCGGTCCGTGTAATCGGTGGCGGTCGACAGGAGGTCCGCTCCCACGACGAGCGCCTTCTTCCCGCGGCCGGCGCGGATCATCGCGTCCGCCGTAGCAAGGGAGTACAGGAAGCCCGAGCATGCCGCGTTCAGGTCCATCGCAAAGGCGCGCTCCGCGCCGATCTTCATCTGCAGAAAACATGCGGTGGAAGGAAGCGGCATGTCGGGAGTGCAGGTCCCGACGACGATGATGTCGATCTCGGAGGGGCTTACGCCCGCTTCTGCCAGCGCGTGACGCGATGCCTCCAGGCAGAGATCGGATGTGGCACTATTCGGTTCCGCGATTCGCCGCAGCTTGATCCCCGTCCGTTCCATGATCCAGGAGTCGGACGTATCGACCATTTTCTCAAGTTCGGCATTGGTCAGCTCTTTCGGCGGGGCGCACATCCCCAGCCCGACGATTTTCGATCCCATTACCATTCCCCCCTTTCTTCCCGATCCCCGGTCCTTCCGTCCCGGGGACCTTGCTCCTTCCGGCATCCCCGCCGCCATCAGGCATACGTCTTCAGGTAACCACCCGCGCGATCTCCTCTTCCACCCCGTCCCGGTGGAGCGAGCCCGCGGAACGGATCGCGTTTTTCATCGCACGCGCGTCCGACGAGCCGTGGCAGATCACGACTCCTCCCTTCACCCCGAGCAGCGGAGCGCCACCGTATTCGGCGTAGTCCAGCCTCATCTTGACCCGCCGGATGGCCCCCCCGGCAAGGAGGGCTCCCACCTTCGCCATCTGCGATTTGAGAATCTCCTCCCGCAGGAAATCCACCAGGGCCGTCGCCATCCCTTCCATCGTCTTGAGGATGACGTTCCCCACGAACCCGTCGCAGACGAACACGTCGGCCTTCCCGATGAAGAAATCCCTCCCCTCGAGGTTCCCCACAAAGGACAGGTCGGTCTTGCGAAACAGAGCGGCCGTCTCCCGGGTAAGGTCGGTCCCTTTCGTGTCCTCCTCGCCGATGCTCACCACGCCCACGCGAGGGCGCGGAATCCCGAGGATCTTTCTCGCGTACGCCTCACCCATCCACCCGAACTGCACCAGGTGCTCCGGCCTGCAATCCACGTTCGCCCCGGCGTCGATGAGGACGATGGGGCCCGTCGGAGTCGGAATCGTCGCGGTGATCGCCGGCCGGTCGATCCCCCGGATCTTCCGGAGCACCATGAGCGCCCCGGCCATCACCGCCCCGGAATTGCCAGCGCTCACGAAGGAGGAGGCCTTCCCTTCCGCCACAAGGTTGAGACCGACGCGCAGGGAAGAATCCTTCTTCTTCCGGAAGGCCACGCCCGGGGCGTCGTACATCTCCACCACCTCGGACGCATGCTGTACCTCCAGTTCTTCCGCTTTGGCCCGTTGCAACTCCTCACGGATCACATCCTCCCGTCCGACGAGAACGATGGGGAAGCCGAACTCCCGGAAGGCATGCACCGCGCCCCGGACCACTTCTCCCGGGGCGTGATCCCCTCCCATCGCGTCAACCGCTATTTTCATCGAGGGCAGGAAAAATGGGGGTCAGGCCTTGGCAATAACTTCCCGGCCGTTGTACGTTCCGCAATTCGGACAGACGGCGTGGGGCCGCTTCACCTGCTTGCACTGCGGGCAGGTGCTGCGCGCGGGCTCGGACAGTTTCTTGTGGGTCCTCCGCTTGTCCCGGCGGCACTTGGAACCGCGTCGTTTCGGATTCGGCATCGCTTACTCCCTTCCTTTCCTCAATGTCTTCAAGACCTCGAACGGTCCTTCCCTTGCTTCCCCGGGACAATGGCATTCCGACCGGTTCCTGTCCTCTCCGCAATGGGGGCATACGCCCCGGCAATCCTCCCGGCAGAGCACCTTGGCGGGAAGGGCAAGGGCCACCTGCTCCCAGAAGATATCGGTCACCTCAATCCCCGCACCGTCGTAGAAGGCGATATCCAGGTCGTCCACCCGAAGCTCGAGGTCTCCGGACTCGGTCGGGCCCCGGTCCGCCGGGACGAAAACCGTCCGGAAGTCCCTTTCCAGACGCAGGGTGACGGGCTCCGCACAACGGTCGCACACGGTCTCCCCTTCGGCGACGAAGGACCCGCTGGCCTCCAGATCCCTGCCCTCCAGAGAGAGGAAAAGGGTGACCTCCCGCATCCGGCAAGCTCGGAGGGGGTGCGCATTCATCCCCTCCAACATCCGGGGAATCCACACCTTCCCGCGGTTGGCAACGACATCCAGCCCATCGCGGGGAATCTCGGACGTTCGTATGTACAAACGACGCACTTCCCCGAAAAGTAAATAAAATACTATAGGAAACCCCACACCACGTGTCAATCGGGAATGTGCCTTCCCGGGGGGCTCCTGTGGTATAAAATACCGTATGAACAGGAGCCGGAATCCTGCCGTCGCGGGGCAATTCTACCCGGGAACGGCGCGGGAACTGGACCGGGTGGTCCGCTCCTACACCCGGGACACCGCGGAAAAGCTCCGGGCCAAGGGGATCGTCGTGCCCCACGCGGGCTACGTCTACTCGGCCGGCGTGGCGGGGGAAGTCTTCTCCTCGGTGGAGATTCCCGACCGCAATGTCATCTTCTGCCCCAACCACACGGGAGTGGGCAACGACGCGGCCGTCATGTCGCGGGGGGGCTGGCGGATGCCGTGGGGGGAGGCGCCGATCGACGAGGAGCTGGCCACACGCCTTCTTGCGGAGTCCTCTCTTTTTTCGGAAGACGCATCCGCGCACCGCGGGGAGCACTCCCTGGAGGTGCAGCTTCCGTTCCTTCGGCGGTTCCGGGAGGCGTTCCGTTTCGTCCCTGTCGCCCTTGGGCATCTCTCCCTTTCGGATTGCCGGATGCTGGGAGAGGCCGTGGCCCGTGTGGCGGCAAGGGAGCCCCAACCGCCTCTGCTGATCGCGAGCTCCGACATGTCCCACTACGAACCCGACGCTCTTGCGCGCAAGAAAGACGCCGCGGCGATCGACCGCATGCTCGCGCTCGACCCGGATGGGCTCCACCGGGTCGTCCGCTCGGAGCGGATTTCGATGTGCGGCGTGATCCCCGCGACCGTCGTGCTGTTCGCTTCTTTGGCCCTTGGCGCCACGTCATCCCTCCTGATAAAGTATTCGACTTCCGGCGACGTGAGCGGCGACCGGGAACAGGTGGTCGGATACGCGGGCCTGGCGTTCCTGTAAGGTCCCGCCGCCCGGGCGACCGCACCAACCCACGGTAAGAGAGGTACTGCATGCCCGACGTCGTGACGCGTTTCGCCCCCAGCCCGACGGGGTACCTCCATGTCGGCGGCGCCCGCACTGCCCTTTTCAACTGGCTTTTTGCCCGCCGCAACGGGGGAAGGTTCCTCTTGCGCATCGAGGATACGGACCAGGAACGGTCGACCCCGGAGGCCGTGAAGGAGATCCTCGAGGGGCTTGTGTGGCTGGGGATCACCTGGGACGAGGGCCCCTTCTTCCAGACGGAGCGGATGGAACGGTACCGGGCGGAGGCAGGGAGGCTGCTTGCGGAAGGAAAGGCGTACCGTTGCGTCTGCACGCCGGGGGAGCTCAACGCCCGCCGGGAAGCCGCCCGGGCAAAGGGGGAAACCCCGCGCTACGACCGGAAGTGCCGGGAGTTGCGCCCGTCCGAGACGGAAGGAAAGCCGTTCGTGGTACGCTTCCGCGCTCCCCTCTCGGGGACGACGATCGTACGCGACATGCTCCGCGGAGACGTCGCCTTTGATGTCGGGGAACTGGATGATCTCATCCTACTTCGGTCGGATGGCCTGCCGACGTACAATTTCGTCGTGGTCGTGGACGACGCATCGATGGGGATAACCCACGTCCTGCGCGGCGACGACCACCTCAACAACACCCCCAGGCAAACCCTCCTGTACGAGGCACTCGGCTACCCCTTCCCGAGGTTCGGTCACTTTCCCCTCATCCACGGGATGGAAGGGGGAAAACTTTCCAAGCGGCAGGACGATGTCTCCGTGACCGCCTACCGGGACCGGGGGTATCTCCCGGAGGCGATGGTCAACTACCTCGTCCGGCTGGGCTGGGGCCATGGCGACCAGGAGATCTTCTCCCTGGAAGAGCTCCAGAAAATCTTCTCCCTGGAAAGCGTGGGGAAGTCGCCCTCCCGATACGATCCGGAGAAGCTCCTGCACGTAAACGCCCACTACATCAAGACGGGGTCCCCGGAGCGGCTGGCGGGCCTTCTCGTCCCGTTTCTCGGGAAAAGGGGAATCGAGGCGGAACCCTCCCCGTGGCTGGCGAAGGCGGTGCGCACGTTCCAGGAGCGGTCGAGGACGCTTTCGGAGATGGCGGATTCGTCGGAGTACTATTTCCGTCCCAAGGATCCGGACCCGAAAACAGCGGAGAAGTTCCTCACCCCGGAGACGGCCCCCCTCTTCGAGGAGATCGCCCGGGAGTTTCGCGCCCTCCCCGAGTTCACCCCCGCCGCGATCGAACCGGTCCTCCACCGTGTGGCGGAGAAAATGGGGGCGAAGCTGGGGAAGGTGGCGCAGCCGATCCGGGTCGCCCTTACGGGCGGAACGGTGTCTCCGGGGATTTTCGAGGTGATGGACGTACTCGGTCGGGAAGAGGTCATCCGCCGACTCTCCCTCGCCTTGGCAAGCATCCGGGGGAAATAACCGGGGAGACCTTCCGGGATGTATCCAGAAAGTCTCCCCTACACGTTACGGGAGGACGAATCGCTCTCTACATCTTCGGCGGAAAATCGGTCGGGTCAATGACATGCCAGACCTTTTTCACCTCGTGTCCGTTGGTATCTCCCCGAACCTTGTCCCCCGCCCAGTAATAGAGGGGATAGCCTCGGAAAGTGGACTGTTTCTTCCCATCTTCGCGCGTGATCGTCCCGAAATCCCCGTCCACAAGCCCTTTCCCCGCCTTGACGGATTCCCGGAAATAGACCGGCCACTTGTCGACACACGGCCCGGCACAGGCGCTTTTGCCGGGCGAGTCCATCTTGAACCAGTAGAGGGTCATCCCCTTGGCATCCGCGAGATAGTGCCCGACCCCTTCCTTATGAAGCGTCTGCACCTCGTGGTCCATCGCGTGCGCCTGCACGCCCATCATCAGGAAAACGACGGCAGCAACCAACCAGAAAGACGTTCCCTTCCCTGTTCTTCTCATTTTTCCTCCTCACGGGGACTTCTCCCCGAATAGCAAATGACGTCTCCGTTGACATGAAACCGACTTCGAAGATGGGATGCGTTTTTTGGAAACCGGATTCCGGTGGGGGAATTACCGGTAGGTCGAGACCCGGTCCTCATTGAGGACCAGGATTTTCACGGGACTTGGGAACCTATTCCGGTTTTCGGGCGAGCAGGTCCCGGACCGTCTGCCGGTACCGGTCCCGCAGCGGGACGATGCAGTTGAACACCAGAGCGCCCGGCCGCGAATCGACCTCGTCCGCGACGAAAAAGCCGTGGCGCACGAACTGGAACCGCTCCCCGGGCCGGGCCTTCGCAAGCCCCGGCTCGAGAAGGCAGCCGCCAAGGGCTTCCGCCGAATCCGGGTTCAGGCAGTCCCGGAATGTCTTCCCCTCCTCCACCCCTTCCGGATCGGCAACCGTGAACAGCCGGTCGAAGAGCCGCACCTCAGCCCGTATTGCGTGCGTATTCGATACCCACTGGATCGCCGTGGTTTTTTTGCGCGCCCCCTTCGCCGGTTTGCCGAGGGATTCCGGGTCGTAGCGGCAAAGCAGCCCGACCACCTCCCCGGAGGCCGGGTCCTTTTCTACTTCCTCGCACCGGATGAAGTATCCGCTTCGCAGGCGCACCTCCCCGCCGGGGCGCAGCCGGATCCAGTCGGGGGGGGGATTCTCCAGGAAATCCGTCCGTTCGATGGAGATTTCCCGGGAGAGCGGAACCTTGCGCGACCCTTCCCGGTCGATGTCGCGCGGCCAGTACGGGGCGTCCAGCCATTCGACCTTGCCTTCCGGGTAATTCGAAAGCGTCACCTTCAGGGGGCGCAGCACCGCCATCACCCGGGGGGCGCGCGCGTTCAGGTCATCGCGTATCGCATCCTCGAGCAGCTCCATGCTGACCCGGCTGTTGGCCTTGTCGACGCCGATGCGGGACGCGAACAGGCGGATTCCCTCGGGCGTATAGCCGCGCCGCTTCATTCCGGCGATCGTCGGCATGCGGGGGTCGTCCCATCCGGAGACAAACCCCTCCTCAACAAGCAATAGAAGTTTCCGCTTGCTCAGGACCGTGAAGTCGAGATTGAGACGGGCAAACTCGTACTGGTGAGGCCGCGGCCGCGGGAAGAGGTTGTCGAGCAGCCAGTCGTAGACCGCCCGGTTGTTCTCGAACTCCAGCGTGCAGATCGAGTGCGTGATGTCCTCGACGGCATCCGACAACGGGTGGGCGAAGTCGTACATGGGATAGATGCACCAGTCGTCGCCCCTGCGGTAGTGGGTCGCATGACGGATGCGGTAGAGAAGCGGATCGCGCATCTTCATGTTGCTGGCCGACATGTCGATTTTTCCCCGCAGGACGTGCGCCCCGTCGGGGAACTCGCCAGCGCGCATCCGCGCGAACAGGTCGAGGTTCTCTTCCACGGATCGGGTCCGGTAGGGGCTTTCGACGCCCGCCTCCGTGACGGTGCCGCGGTATTGCCGGATCTCCTCCTCGTTCAGGCTGTCCACGTAGGCCTTGCCGTCCCGGATCAGCCGGACCGCGAACCCGTAGAGCTGCTCGAAGTAATCCGAAGCGAAGAAGAGCTTGTCCTGCCAGTCGAACCCGAGCCACCGCACGTCGCTCATGATCGATTCGACGTAGGTCATCTCCTCGGTTTCCGGGTTCGTGTCGTCGAAGCGCAGATGGCAGACGCCGCTAAAATCCTGGGCGATGCCGAAATTCAGGCAGATCGCCTTGGCGTGGCCGATGTGCAGATAGCCATTCGGTTCCGGAGGAAATCGCGTCACCACCCGGCCGGTGTAGCGGCCGGACAGCGTGTCGCGCCGGACGATCTCACGGAGGAAATCGAGGGGTTCGCCGCCTGCAAGCTCCCGCATGAATACAGCAATAGCATGGCAACGGGACCGAGTCAAAAAGGGGCGGGGGAGCGGCTGCGATTCCCCGCGGAAGCGCGCACGACGCTCACCGGAAGCGCCGGACGGAAACGCGCTTGACGGAGGAAGAACGCTTCGGGTAACCTGACTTTTCCGTTGAGGAGTGGTGAAACGGCATCACGCCTGGCTCTGGACCAGGTTTTCCAGGTTCGAATCCTGGCTCCTCAGCCATTACGGTCCCATCGTCTAGTGGACCAGGACACCGCCCTCTCACGGCGAAAACGCGGGTTCGAACCCCGCTGGGACTACCAGTACGGCCAAGCCTCCGAAAGGAGGCTTTTTATTCATCCGAATGCAGGACGAACCGGGACCCGACCGAAGGGATTGCCGAGCCGTCATCCTTCCCTTCCCTTCCCCCCCAGGGGACGCCGCAAAGGTTGACTGCATCCGCCGATTCGGAGGACAATAACTCGGTTTACTTCAGGTTATGAGGGTGGGATGCAGAAATCGGCGTTTTACGCCATCGTGGGCATATCCTTGCTCGTCACCGCCGTCTCTCTCGGGTATTCCGCGAGCCGTTACCTTTCCACCCGGTTTTACGCTCCCCCTGCTCCTTCACCCCGCGGGGGGGGAACGGCCCCGGGCAAACAGGCGCCCGGGCCGCCCCCGGAACAGTGGACGAACATCTTCGCCCCATCGAGCGGCATGAACATCCCCTCGCATTATGCGGAATTGGCCTCTGGATCGGTCACGACTTCCACCAGCGCGTACGTCCTGCTCGGAACGATCTCTTCCGACTCCCCCACCACCCGGCGCGCGGTCCTGTGGACGGAAGGGATGAAGGAACCGGTTTTGGCCCGGGAGCATGCGGAAATCGAACCGGGAGTCCGGGTGGCGAGCATCGAGCGGGAGCACGTCTGGATCCTGCGCGGGCAGGGGAAGGAAAAGCTGGACCTCCTCCCCGTCGGCTCCCGGACGAAGAATGTGACTCCTCCGGCGCCGCCCCCCGTAACCACTCGAACCACACGCGCTACCCGCGAGCCCACCCCGGCGGATTCCTCGATTCACGTGAACAAGATCGGAGAGAACGCCTTCTCTCTCGACGAAGCCACGGTCACCGAGCTGACGGGGAACATCAACCAGTTCATGACGCAGGTTAGGATCATCCCCTATTTCGAGGCGAACAAGTCGGCGGGGTACCGCCTCGCCGCCATGCGGCCCGGTTCCGCCTTCGCGCAGCTGGGGTTTCAGGGGGGGGACATCATCCAGCGCATCAACGACGTCGAGCTGACCAGCCCCGAGAAGATGTACACGATCTTCCAGAACCTCAAGGACGAAAAGCGCGTGGCGGTGGACATTCTCCGGCGGGGGCAGAAGAACACGCTCACGTACGAAATCCGATGAGCAGGGAGAGAACCATGAGAAAGTTGGCCTTGGCCGCCGCACTCTTTGCGCTGTTCCCTGCCTGTGCCCACACGGTTGCGGATCGCCCCCCCCCGGTGAGCCCGCCCGCGATCGTGGAAACCCAGGCACCCCCCGCGGCCGACAACCAGGCCGTCTTCGAAGGAAAAATCCGGAACGTCACCGTATCGAGCACACCCGACTCCACCAATGTCGAGGTGGAGATCGACGGGAAAATCGGGGACTACAACTCGGTCAAGCTGATCGACCCCTTCCGGATCATGGTGGATGTCTCGGGAGTGGACCGGGGCACGGCGGCATCGGAGATTCCGGTCGGAACCCCCCAGGTGAAAACCGTCCGGCTGTTCCAGATCGACAACACGCTGCGGATGATCGTGGAACCGGTTGAGGACCGGGTGGTTCCGTTCATCGTCAGTCTCGAAGGAAACCGGCTTGTGCTTTCCGTCGGGGGATCGCAGATGAAAACGACGGCGACGGCGACCATTAACCAGACGGCGGCGATCGATAACCAGGCGGCCGCTGCCGGTACCGGAGCCGGCAAGGGGCCGGGCAGAAAACAGGCGGCGCCGCCCCCCCGGGCATCCGGTCCGCCTCCCGTCTATCTGTCGATGGACTTTACCGACGTGGACCTTCCCGTACTGATCAAATTCATCAGCGAGCAAACGAAGAAGAACTTCATCTTCGACGAGCGCGTCCAGGGCAAGATCACGATCATCTCGCCCCGCCGGATCAGCCTCGACGAGGCGTATAACGTCTTCCTCTCGGTCCTCCACGTGAAGGGGTTCGCCACCGTGGACCAAGGCAACACGATCAAGATCGTCTCCATGCGGGACGTCAGGCAGGAAGACCTCCCCACCGAGACGGACAGGGTCGGGAAACACGATTCCCGGATCATCATCCAACTGATTCCCCTGCAGTATATCGACGTCGCCGATGTCGTCACCCTGCTGACCCCGCTGGTCTCCAAGGACGGGATGCTCACGTCATTCCCCCCCTCCAACACCCTCATCGTCATCGATTCACGGGCGAACATCGACAAGGTGCTCCGGATCCTCAAGGAGATCGACCAGGAGGGGACGGGGAGCACGATGCGCATCTTCTCGCTCAAGAACGCAACCGTCACGGAGATCGCCAAGACCCTCGACCTCCTCTTCCAGGAGACGGCGCCCCAAGCGCCCGCCGTCCGCGGCCGCGCCCCCCGGCCGGGGAAGGCCCGCGGGAGCTCCCCGAAGTTCATCCCCGACGCCCGCACGAACCTCCTGATCGTTCTCGCCGGCCAGGAAATGAT
>JBAULH010000113.1:0-19778 GCA_049578085.1 Candidatus Deferrimicrobiaceae bacterium | reverse complement strand
GTCTTTCGCCTCGTGGGTCTCTTAATCGAACGGTGGGTGCGCGGTTCGGAACTGTCGGGGACGGATCGTGCTGCGGGGATGCTGGCGGGGTTTGTTAAGGGGGCTCTCCTTTCGGTCCTTCTCGTATTCGTGCTCGTTATCCTGCTGCCCCGGGATACCGGGCTTCTCCGTAAGTCGACACTGGCTCCCCGGGCGATGGTGGCGGCGACGTGGGTGGCGAAGATCTTTCCGGAAAAAATTCGCGATGCCTTCCGGGAAAAGACCGGCGATGCCAAGCCGTTGTCCGGCGGCGGGGACGGATCGCCCGCTGCCCCTCAACCGAAAAACCGGTCCAGGCAATAGTTCCGCAAGAGGACCGACGCCCCGGGCGCTACCGTCGCCGGATCGCCTTCTGCGAGGTCTTGATGGCACAGAGATCCGCGCACATCGTGCAGGCGGATTCGTCGGCCGTCGGCATGCTCCCGCCGCGCAGTGCGCGCGCCCGCTCCGGGTCGAGCGACAGCTCGATCTGGGTCTTCCAGTCGAGGTTCCGCCTGGCGTCGGCCATCTTGTTGTCCCTGTCCATCGCACCCGGGATCTTGCGCGCGATGTCGGCGGCGTGGGCGGCGATGCGGGACGTGATCACTCCCTCTTTCACGTCCTCGACCGACGGGAGCCGAAGATGCTCGGACGGCGTCACGTAGCATAGGAAATCCGCGCCGCTCCAGGCGGCGATCGCCCCCCCGATCGCGGAGGTGATGTGGTCGTACCCCGGGGCGATGTCCGTGACGAGGGGACCGAGAACGTAGAACGGCGCCCCATGGCAAAGACGCTTCTGGAGCACCACGTTGGCGGCGATCTGGTCCATCGGCACGTGCCCCGGCCCTTCGATCATCACCTGCACGTCCTTTTCCCAGGCGCGTTCGGTGAGCTCCCCGAGCATCATCAGTTCGTGGACCTGCGCGCGGTCGGTCGCGTCGGCCAGGCATCCCGGCCGCAGGCCGTCTCCCAGCGAGATGGTGATGTCGAACTCCCGGCAGATGTCGACCAGCCGGTCGTAATGCTCGTAGAAGGGATTCTCCTGGTCGTTGTACTCCATCCACTCCGCCAGAAGGGATCCCCCCCGGCTGACGATGTCGAGTCGGCGGCCTTCCCGGATCAGGCGTTCCAGGGCCTCCCTCGTCACCCCGCAGTGGACCGTCATGAAATCGACCCCGTCCTCGGCCTGCTTCACGATCCCTTCGAAAAAGTCGTCGGGGGTTAACTCCACCCAGGACTTTCCTTTGCCGACGGCGTCGGCGGCCGCCTGGTAGAGGGGGACGGTCCCGATGGGCACCGGGCACTCCGCGAGGATCGCCCTGCGGATCTCGTCGATCGGGCCCCCGGTGGACAGGTCCATCACCGCGTCGGCGCCGGCCGCCACCGCGACCCGCATCTTCTCGAGCTCCATCGACACATCCGCCCGGTCGCGCGAGGAACCGACGTTGGCGTTTACCTTGACGCGCAGCCCCTCCCCGATGGCGATGGGGCGGATCTCCCTGCGCTTTATATTCCGGGGAATGACCGCCTTCCCCGCGGCGATGAGTGCCCGGAGCTTCTCCGGCGGAATTCCTTCCTCCGCGGCCGCGAACGCCACCTGCGGCACCAGCACCCCATTTCTCACGTTATGCATGAGTGTCATGTCTCATCCTCCTTTGTTGCCTCCCCCTGCTGCTTTTCCAATGGCGAGGGAATTTTCGACACGGGTCAACAAATCCACTGCTGCCCCTCGGGGGTCCGTGGCAGCCACCACCCCCGATATGAGTGCGATCCCGAACGCCCCCGCTCCGATCGCTTCCCTGGTGTTCTCCGCTTTGATCCCGCCCAGGGCGAACACGGGGATGGCCGACCGCCCGCATGCCCCCGCGAGGGCGGTAACCCCGACCGGCGGCCCGTAGGCGGCCTTCGAGGGGGTGGTGTATACCGGGCCGAACGTAGCAAAGTCCGCCCCTTGAGTGGCCGCTTCCCGAAGCTCGCGCACACTGTGCGTGGAGCATCCGATGAGCGCCTCCTCCCCGAGAAGCGTTCTCGCGGCCGATGCGGGCAAAGACGATCCCCCGAGGTGGACGCCGTCGGCCCCGACCGCCAGGGCGATGTCGACGCGGTCGTTCACGAGCAGCCGCGTCCCGTGCCTTGCCGTAAGTTCGCGCATCCGGTCGGCGAGCAAGTACAGCTCCTTCCCCGTGAGGTCCTTCTCCCTAAGTTGCACGGCGCGAATCCCGCCGTCCATGGCCCCCTCGACGGCCCGCAGAATGTCGCCTCCCGGCGCCTGCCTGCGGTCGGTGATGAGGTAGACGCGGAAGTCGACTCTCGACAAGCGCTTCCTCCTGCTAAAAGAACGTCCCGTCAAGCGGCGAGGACGCCGTGGCGTACAGTTTCTTCGCGATTCTGCCGGCGAGAAACGCCTTCCTCCCCGCCGAAATCGCCTCCCGCATCGCCTCGGCCATCAGCACCGGGTCCCTCGCTCCCGCGATCCCCGTGTTCATCAGGACGCCGTCGCACCCCAGCTCCATCGCCACCGCCGCGTCGGACGCCGTTCCCACTCCCGCGTCGACGATCACCGGGATCTTCACGCTTTCCAGGATGATCCTGATGTTGAACGGGTTGCGGATCCCCAAGCCGGAGCCGATCGGTGCCGCCAGGGGCATCACCGCGGCGCATCCCGCGTCCTCGAGCTTTTTCGCCATGATCGGGTCGTCGTTGGTGTACGGCAGGACGATAAACCCTTCTTTGACGAGCTGCTTCGACGCCTTAAGCAATCCTTCCGTGTCGGGGAAGAGGGTTTTTTCGTTCCCGATCACCTCCAGCTTCACCATGTTCGACATCCCCGCTTCCCGGGCGAGGAAACAGGTGCGCACCGCGTCTTCCACGTTGTAGCAGGCGGCCGTGTTGGGAAGGAGAGTGTACTTCTTGAGGTCGACGTGGTCCAGGAGCGACTCCTTGCTCCTGTCCAGGTTCACTCTCCGGACCGCGACCGTCACGATATCGGCGCCGGAGGCCTCCAGCGCCCGCACCATGGTCGGGTAATCCGGGTACTTCCCCGTGCCCACCAGTAGCCGGGAACGAAACGTCTTTCCCCCCAACGTAAGCGGAGTGTCCATCTTCTATCCCCCTCCCACGAATGTCACGATCTCGATCCGGTCCCCCTCGCCCAAAACGGTGTCGGCGAACTCCGCCTTTCGGACGAGGGCCAGGTTCCGTTCCACCGCCACGCGCGTCTCGGGCAGGGAGAGGGCCCGGAGCAGGGAGAAAACCGTCGTCCCCGCGTCGACCTGCCGTGTTTTTCCGTTCACCAGGATTTCCACACGCCCCTCCGCCGCCTCAAAAGAACAGGTCCCTCTCCCCCGCAAGTACCCGCGAAAGCTTGCGCTCGAACTCCACGGCGAGGGGAGACCTCTCCATCTCCTTCTTCCCCGCCGTAACCGCTGCGAGACATTCCTCCCGCAGAAGGGGATCCTCCGCGGAGACCGCGTACTCGGCCAATGTCAGAAGCGCATTGGGGAGACAAAACCCCTTTATGTGGCCGTCGGCTGCCATCTCCGTAAAGGTTTCCCCTGTTCGGTTGCGCCGGTAGCAGCTGGTGCAGAGGGAGGGAAGATATCCGCGCCCGAGAATCATCCGGACGATCTCCTCGACCGGCCGCGTGTCCTCCAGCACGAACTGCTCCGCGTCGGTGCGGCGCACCCCCTCCTCGTACCCGCCCGGATCGGTCTTCGACCCCGCGCTGATCTGCGATGCCCCGATGTCCAGGATCCTGTCGCGCATCGCCGCCGGCTCCCGCGTGGTCACGACGATGCCCGCCGTCGGGACGGAGAGCCGGTAGACGATCACGATTTTCTCGAATTCCTCGTCGGAGACCGGACGGGGCGCTTCGAGGAGCGGCGATCCGAACGCCGGCTTGAACCGCGGCACGGAGATCGTGTGGGGGAACGTCCCGTAGGCCTCCCGAAGAGATTCCGCGTGCCGGATGACGGAGAGGACCTCGAAACGGTAGTCGTAGAGTCCAAGGAGGGCGCCGATCCCTACGTCCTCGAACCCTGCCCGCATCGCACGGTCCATGCAGGTGAGGCGCCAGGCGTAGTCCGCTTTCGGCCCGGAAGGATGCATCGTCGCGTACGTCTCCGGATGGTATGTCTCCTGAAATACCTGGTACACACCCGCTCCCGCTCCTTTTAGGAGCCTGAGCTCCTCCACGGGCATCGGGGCGGCGTTGACATGCAGGATGCGCATCTCCGTCTCGCGGTAGATCGCTTTCAGGACGTCCGCGATGTACCCTGCGTCGGTCTTTCCCGGGTGTTCCCCGCTGACCAGCAGGAGACGGTGAAATCCCTTCTTTTCCAGGAACCGGGCCTCACGGACCGCATGCTCGGGGGAGAGGGTGATTCTGCCGGCTTCCCGGTTGTCCTTGCGGAAACCGCAGTAGAGGCAGTTGTTGCCGCACTCGTTCGAGAGGTAGAGCGGGGCGAACAGCACGACCCGCCGCCCGAAGACTTCCTCGCGGACGGCTCTTGCCATCCCCGCCGCCGTTTCCCAGACCATCGGGTCCGAGGTGGCAAGCAGACGGGCGGCTTCCGGGAGGGAGAGTTTGCGTCTCGGGGACAGGGACCGAAGCAGGGAAAACGCCTCGCGTCTCCCGAAGGGAGTGGCGAAGGCGAGAAGTCGGGAGGTCTCCTCCGGGGAAACGGGGAGCAGGTCGCTGCGGGAAGCCATGTTCTGTGGAAGCATCGAAATGTATCCCCCTAAAAAGTAAAAAACCGTACCCCATAAGGCACGGCTCGAAGAGCACCACGCTCCCTGCGCCGGTATTATCCGGGTCAGGTTCGACGGGTTGCCCGCGCTTCGCGCGGGCTCTCAGCGAAGAGCACCCCTGGCGGCTTTGTATACATTATAATAGCTCCTCTCATCGATTCTTGTCAATTGCGTGCTTCCGGATGGGCGAAAAACCACCCTTCTTTACTTGACGGGGGGTATCAAGTAGACTTTCCAAAAAAGATCAATCCCATTCCGATCGGTAAGGAGTTTCCGTTTGGCAAGACCCACCTTGGCGGAAATCCACCTCCCTGCGCTTCGCCACAATGTCAGGACGATCCGCTCCCTTCTTCCCTCCCCGACGTCGATCTTCGCAATAGTCAAGGCGAATGCCTACGGGCATGGGGCAGTCCCCGTAAGCCGGACGCTTCGCGAAGAGGGCGTAAGGATTTTCGGGGTGGCCACGGTGGAGGAGGGGATCGAGTTGCGCCAGGGAGAGATCCAGGAGCCAATTGTCGTGCTGGGAGGGGTGGACGAGAGACAGGCCGAGGAGGCCCTGGCCCTTGGTCTCTCCTCCGTCCTGTTCGACCGTGGGCAGATTCCCTATCTTGCGCGGGTGGCCGAAAAAAGAGGGACGCCCTATCCTGTCCACATCAAGATCGACACGGGGATGGGCCGCCTCGGGCTTGTTCGCAATGCGACGAAGGCGGTGATAGAGGCGATCGGGTCCAGGAAGGGCTTGCGTGTCGAAGGGGTCATGACCCACCTCTCCTCGGCTGACGGACTCACCGAGGCGGACAGGGAGTACACCCGGATGCAGCTCAAAGCGTTCGGTGAACAGGTCCCTCTGGTTCGGAAAGCGTTCGGCGATGCGGTTAAGGCCCATGCACTGAACAGCGCGGGGATCCTATTGTACCGGGATCACGTCTTCGACATGGCGCGCCCGGGCATCACTCTCTATGGATCCCTGCCGGCGGAGGGTGTCGGGGCCGACCTGGGCTTGCGGCCGGTCATGCGGCTGGTCACAAAAATCGTCTCGCTCAAGGAGCTTCCCGATGGGCACCCGGTGAGCTACGGACGGCAATTTCACTGTGCGGGGAAGCGGCAGATCGCAGCGGTCCCGCTGGGATACGCCGACGGATACCGCCGTTCCTTCTCCAACGCCGCCTCGATGTGGGTGAACGGGCACAAGGTCCCGGTGGCCGGGAGGGTCTGCATGGACCACACGATGCTGGACGTCACCGGTGTTCCCGGGGTTTCGGTAGGGACGGATGTCCTCGTGATGGGAGAGGGGGGGGAGTCCCCGGACGATCTCGCCCGCATATCGGGCACCATTTCCTACGAGATCCTCACGCAGGTCGGGAGACGTGTCCCGAGGCGTGTCGTTGGCTGAAACCCGGAAAAGAAACGGCTTCGCCGTCTTCCTGAATACCTTCGGGACCCGCGTGTTTCGGGGGATCGAAGACCTGGGAAACCTCTTCGTTCTTTTCCTCCAGTGTGTTACGTGGCTGTTTCGGCCGCCTTCGGAATTCCGGAGCATTGTAAAGCAGATGGAGGAGGTGGGGATCAACTCCCTGCCGGTGGTGCTGGTCACGGCGACGTTCACGGGGATGGTGATCTCCCTCCAGAGCTGGTCGGGTTTCCAGCGATTCCAGGCGACGAGCTTCGTCGGTTCGGTTGTGGCGCTCTCGATTACCAGGGAGCTGGGTCCCGTGTTCGCCGGGCTCATGGTCTCGGGGCGGGTGGGTGCCGCCATGGCGGCCGAGCTCGGGACGATGAAGGTCACGGAGCAGATCGATGCCCTGGTGACGCTGGCCACGAACCCGGTCAAGTTCCTCGTCGTTCCGCGGGTCGTGGCTTCCACTCTCGTTCTCCCGGTGCTGGTCATCTTCGCGGACCTGGTGGGAATCCTGGGGGGGTACTTCGTTTCCGTATACCTGCTCGGCGCCAACGCCTACGTATACACCGACAAGACGTACCAATATCTCCAGTTCCGGGACATCTACACGGGGCTTGTCAAGGCGGCGGTCTTCGGGTTTCTCATCGCGCTCATCTCCTGCTATAACGGGTTCATCGCCGAAGGAGGCGCCGAAGGGGTGGGGCGCGCAACGACGAGGGCGGTCGTGGCTTCGTCCATGACGGTGCTCGTGTCGGATTACTTCATGACGTCGTACATGTTCTGAAAGGGTGGAGGGAAGGAAATTTTCGAGGAGGGCAAGGGAGCGCCCAGGAAGTCATGATCGAGATCCGGAATCTGCAAAAAAGGTTCGGGGAAAAGGTCGTCCTCGACGGGCTGGATCTGACCGTCACACGGGGGGAGAACACCGTGGTGATCGGGGGAAGCGGGACGGGGAAGTCGGTGCTCATCAAGTGCGTGGTGGGGCTACTGCGCTCGGACGCGGGGGAGATCCTGATCGAAGGCGAGGACGTGACGAAGATGAACGAGCGGGAGCTCGTGCGCGTCCGGCGGAAACTCGGCATGCTGTTTCAGGGGTCTGCTCTCTTCGACTCGATGAGCGTCGGGGAAAACGTCGCGTTCGTCCTCCGGAGACTTCATCTCTTCCCGGAACGCCAGATCCGTGATGTGGTCGAGGAAAAGCTCTCCATGGTGGGGCTGCGGGATATCCAGCACCTGATGCCGGCGGAGCTTTCCGGGGGGATGAAGAAGCGGGTCGGGCTGGCCCGGGCGATCGCATCGGAGCCCGAGATCCTGTTGTACGACGAACCGACTACGGGGCTCGACCCGATCATGGCCGATGTGATCAACGATCTCATCATCTCCATGCGGGAATCGCTCGCGGTGACTTCCGTATCGATCACGCACGACATGGCGTCCGCCTACAAGATCGCGGACAAGATCGCCATGTTGTATAAGGGAAAGATCATCGAGGTGGGAACATCGGAGGAGATCCGGAACACGAAAAACCCCGTCGTCTCCCAGTTCATCGAGGGGAGGGCGGAGGGACCGATCACCGCGGAGCACGAGGACTTCCTCCGCTTTGTCCACCGCTCGGGTGAAAGCGGGATGCAGGGAGGGCGTTGATGTCGAAGGAGGCGAAGGTGGGGATCTTCGTGCTGCTGGGGATCGTGATCCTCACCTTTTTCACGTTTCGCGTCAGCAAATTGGGCGGCATCGGGGTAAAGGGGTATCAACTGACCGTCGATTTCGAGTCGGCGGCCGGGCTCGAGCCGAAGGCGAACGTGAAAATGGCAGGCGTCCCGATCGGGAAGGTGGAGGAGATCAAGCTGGTGGGAAACAACGCCCGCCTGGTGCTCCGGATCAAGGAAGGGATCAAGATCCCGATCGACTCGGTGGTGTCCATCCAGACCCAGGGACTGCTCGGCGAAAAGTATGTGGAGATACTGCCGGGGAAGGAAACCGGCCAGATGCTCCCCCCCGGGGGGCGGGTGGCGAACACCGTTCCTCCCGCCAACCTCGACGAGATCATCCAAAAGGTGTCGATGATCTCGGAGGATGTGAAAAACTTCACCCATACCCTTTCCGAGACGCTGGGCACGGAGGAGGGGAGGAAGGCGCTTGCCGACATCATCCGGAACACCCGGGAGACGACCGAGGTCCTCCGGGCGGTGGTCACGGGGAACGAGGAACGGCTCAACCGGATCCTGGCCAACGTCGACACCCTGTCCACGGACCTGAAGGAAATTTCCTCCGCCAACAAGGAGGACCTCCGGGTGACGATCGCGAATCTGCGCGTCTTTTCCGAAACGCTGAAGACCGAGGCGCCCGGGCTGGCCAGAAAGCTCCAGGAGATGAGTGAGCGGGTGAGCGGAGTGGTCGGGGAAAACCGGGAGAACATCCGGGTGAGCATGGAGAACCTCAGAAGCGCCTCCGCGAAGCTCGACAACACCCTGGACTCGGCGGGGAAGGTGATGGCCCGGATCGAGCGCGGGGAGGGAACGATCGGCAAGCTGGTGTCCGACAACACGACCATCACCAAGATCGACGACGCGCTCGGGGGGATCAACCGGTACATCCAGCGGAGGGAGGAGCTCAAGACCTTTCTGGACTACAGCCTCGAGTATCAGACCGAACCGTCGGAATTCAAGCATTACGTGAACCTGCGCCTCCAGCCCTCGGCCGACAAGTATTACCTGATCGGGATCGTGGACGACCCGAGGGGGAAGTTCGATTCGACCGATACCACGACCACGACCACGCCCGGCGGGACGGTGTACACCCAGCAGGAGTCGTACTCCAACGACCTGCTATTCAGCGCGCTGATTGCAAAGCGGTTCTCAAACGTTACGATCCGGGGGGGCGTCCTGGAGTCCACGGGAGGAGTGGGGCTCGATTACCACCTGATGAAGGACCGGATGAGCATCGGAGTGGACGCGTTCGATTTCACCCGCAAGGACCAGCCGCCGCATTTGAAAGTGTTCGGCACCTATGATATCGTGAAAAACTTTTTCATCACGGGCGGCGTGGACGATGTCCTCAACGACGAGGCGAATCTGCGCACCCTCTTCTTCGGGTTCGGAATCAAGTTCGCCGACGAGGATCTGAAGACCGTGCTGGGAGCCGTGCCGATCAGGCCGTAGCCGTCTCCCCATTTCTCGGGAAAAAGGAAGGGCAAGAGGCCATGGCGAGAATCCGCAGGGCGATCGTGAGTGTTTCCGACAAATCCGGCATCGCGGAGTTCGGCAGGGGACTGTCCCGCCTGGGGGTGGAGCTGTTCGCCTCGGGGGGGACGGCCGCGCTGCTCCGGGAGAAGAAGGTCCCGGTCCGGCTGATCGAGGAATACACGGGCTTTCCGGAGATGCTCGATGGCCGCGTGAAGACGCTCAACCCGAAGATTCACGGAGGACTGCTGGCGGTTCGGGTAAACCCCTCCCACATGAAGACGATTGCGTCCCACGGCATCGTTGCGTTCGACATGGTGGTGGTCAACCTCTACCCGTTCGAAGAGACGATCGCGAAGCCGGACTGTACGCTCGAGGAGGCGATCGAGAACATCGACATCGGCGGGCCGGCGATGCTGCGCTCCGCGGCCAAGAACTTTCGTGACGTGGCGGTGGTTACCGACCCCTCGGACTATCCCGAGATCCTCGGGAAACTCAAGAAGGGAAACGGCAATCTCGACCCCGGGACCCACGCGGATCTGGGACGGAAGGCCTTCGTCCTCACGGCGCGGTACGATGCCGCCGTGTCCAACTATCTCGGGCGCGGAGAGGGGGGGGGGGGCGAGTACCCGCTGACGTTCACCGCCCAGTGGCACAAGACCCAGTCGCTTCGGTACGGGGAAAACCCGCACCAGAGCGCGGCGTTCTACGCCGATTCCCGCGTGCCCGGCGAACCCACGCTTGGCAGGGCGAAGCAGCTCCAGGGGAAGGAGCTCTCCTATAATAATATCGTGGACCTCGACGCGGCGCTCCAGCTCGCCCTGGAGTTTGCCGATCCCGCGGCGGTGATCATCAAGCATACGAACCCCTCCGGCGTGGGGCTGTCCCGGCGGCGGCTCGTGGACGCCTTCAAGAAGGCCAGGGAGTGCGACCCGGTATCGGCCTACGGGGGGGTCATCGGGCTCAACCGGGCGGTAAACGGCGAGACCGCGAGGGCAGTCGCATCGACCTTTTTCGAGGCCGTCATCGCACCGTCCTACGACAAGGAGGCGCGCAAGGTCCTCGCGGCGAAAGCCAACCTCCGTCTCCTCGAGACGGGCGGGACCTTCCGATGGAGCGGGGAGCCCGGGTACGAGATGAAGAAGGTGAGCGGGGGTCTTCTCCTGCAGGGGAAGGACCGTCACGTTCTCGACCCTGCGTCCCTTAGGGTGATGACGAAACGCGCTCCCACCGAAGAGGAGAGGGAAGCCCTTCTCTTCGCTTGGAAAGTTTGCAAGCACGTCAAATCCAACGCCATCGTGTATGCGCTCAAGGACCGGACCGTCGGTGTGGGGGCGGGGCAGATGAGCCGCGTGGACTCCGCAAAGATCGCGGTGATGAAGGCCCAGCGTCCGACGGCGGGGACGGTCGTGGCTTCGGACGCCTTCTTCCCCTTCCGGGACGGCCTGGATGCGGCGGCCGCGGCAGGGTCGACGGCCGTCATTCAGCCCGGAGGCTCGGTGCGGGACGCGGAGGTGATCGCGGCGGCCGACCAGCACGGAATGGCGATGGTGTTTACGGGGGTGCGGCACTTCCGTCACTGATCCGGCCGGCAAGGTGCGGAGGAAGGAGGAGACCGGTGGGTCTGAAGATTCTGGTCGTGGGAAGCGGGGGACGGGAACATGCCCTCGTCTGGAAGATCGCGCAGAGTCCTCTGGTGGAGAAGATTTTCGCCGCCCCGGGAAATCCCGGGATCGCCAGGAATGCGGAGCAGGTCCCGTTGCCGGTGGACGAGACCGACCGGATCGTCGATTTCGCCGTGAAACAGCGCGTTGACCTGACCGTGGTGGGGCCCGAGGCGCCTCTTGCCGCCGGAATCACGGACGATCTGGTGAGGCACGGGCTGCTTGTCTGCGGGCCGAGCCGGGCCGCCGCGCAGCTCGAGAGCTCCAAGGTGTTCACCAAGAACATCCTGGCGAAATACGGGATCCCGACGGCGGATTTCCGGGTATTCGACTCCTACGACGACGCGGAACAATATCTTCTCACGCACCGGCTCCCGGTCGTGATCAAGGCCGACGGACTGGCGGCGGGGAAGGGTGTGTCGGTGGCGGGAACGTTCGAGGAAGCGGTCGCGTTCCTGCGGGACGTGATGGAGAAGCGGGTATTCGGCGCCGCGGGGACAAGGGTCGTCATCGAGGAGTGCTTAACGGGCGAGGAGGCATCCTATATCGTGTTCACCGACGGGGAGACGTTCGTTCCCCTTCCCTCCTCCCAGGACCACAAGCGGATCGGCGACGGTGACACGGGGCCGAACACCGGGGGTATGGGCGCGTACTCTCCCGCACCGGTGCTGACCCCCGAAGTGGAGCGGAAGGTGCAGAAGGACATCTTCGAGCCGCTCCTGGCCGGGATGCGGGCCGAGGGGATACCGTTCCGGGGCATTCTCTACGGCGGCCTGATGATCGAGAGGGGGGTGGCGAAGGTGCTCGAGTTCAACGTGCGCTTCGGGGATCCCGAGGCGCAGCCGCTTTTCATGCGTCTTTCGAGCGATCTCGTCCCGCTATTGGTGCAGTGCGCCCAGGGGAAGCTTACCGACGCGGTCATGGAGATCGATCCGAGGCCGACCGTCTGCATCGTGATGTCCTCCGGCGGATACCCGGGTTCCTATCAGAAGGGGTTTCCGATCACCGGCATCGACGAGGCGAAAGGGCTGGGCGGCGTCCAGGTCTTCCATGCCGGGACGGCGATTCGCGACGGGAAGCTGGTGACCAGCGGGGGAAGGGTGCTCGGGGTCACCGCCGTGGACGACGACATCCGGAAGGCGATCGAGCGAGGGTATCGCGCCGTCGACAAGATCCGGTGGGATGGGGCGTACTACCGGACCGACATCGGGAAACGGGCGCTCCAGCGGGAAGGGGCATGACGATGGCCGGCAAGGTTCTGATCCTTATGGGGAGCAGTGCGGACAAGGAGGTAATGGGGGAGGCCGCCCGCGTCCTGTCCGAGTACGGGATCCCCTGCACGATGACCGTAGCGTCGGCGCACCGGTCTCCCGGTCGCACCCGGCAGATCGCGAGCCGGGCCGAGGGGGAGGGGTATTCGATCGTCATTGCCGGTGCCGGCGCCGCCGCGCACCTCGCGGGCGTGGTCGCCGCGGAGACCCTCCTCCCGGTGATCGGCGTGCCGCTGACAAGCTCCCCGCTTTCCGGGTTCGACTCCCTTCTCGCGACGGTCCAGATGCCGGCGGGGATTCCCGTGGCCACCATGGCGGTGGGGTGGGCGGGAGCGCAGAATGCCGGGCACCTCGCGGCGCAGATTCTCGCCCTGGCGGACCCGGGCCTCAGAAAGAAGGTCGGGGAGCACCGGCGGCGGATGTCCGAGGAGGTCGCTGCCTCGGCGGAAGAGGGATGATGATCGCTCTCTCTCCCGAGTGCTTCCCCTGCTTCCTTCGCCAGGCGGACCTTGCGGCCCGTGCGCACGGTGCCTCCGCATCCGCCCGGAAGGCCCTGGCGGCGCGCATCACCGGCATGATAGCCGATGCTCAGGAAGGGGAGATCCCGGCGAGGGTCGCCACCCGGCTGCATGAGATCGTCCGGCACACGCTGGGAACCGACGACCCCTTTCATGGCGTGAAGGAGCGGGAGATCGGCCGGTTCGGGGAGATTTCCTCGCGGGCGGAGTCTCTCGTTGCGGCCTCGCCGGACCCGATGGCGGCAGCCGTCTGGTTGTCGGTCTTCGGCAATATCATGGACTCCGGAATCATCGAAGAGGAATCCATGGAAAGCGAGATGGGACGGCTCACGGCGGAGGACGGAGTCCGGCAGATTCCGGAGGGGCTCCGGGACCGGATTCTCCGTTCCCGGACGATCGGGATCCTGCTGGACAATTCCGGGGAAGTGGCCTTCGACGTGCCGCTCCTGGCCCGGCTTGCGGGAGAGGGGAAGACCGTCTGGATCGGCGTGAAGGGCGGGCCCGTCATCGACGACCTGACCGAGGCGGAGGCACACCGGATCGGGTTGTCCGCCTACGGCGAGATCGTGTCGAACGGGAACCGGGGGGTGGGGACCGACCTCGGGCTCTGCGCGGAATCGTTCCGCGACAGGATCGCGGAGTCCGACCTGATCCTGTCGAAAGGACAGGCGAATTTTGAAACCCTTTTCGGGCGCGTCCGCCACGCGTACTTCCTGTTCCGTTGCAAGTGCCCCGTCGTCTCCCGGGTACTCGGGGTTCCCGAAGGGGACC
Source organism: Candidatus Deferrimicrobiaceae bacterium (assembly GCA_049578085.1). Classification (GTDB taxonomy): domain Bacteria; phylum Desulfobacterota; class Deferrimicrobia; order Deferrimicrobiales; family Deferrimicrobiaceae; genus CSP1-8. The sequence continues at coordinate 6,206 of JBAULH010000113.1, read as the reverse complement.
TCGTCGTGCTGGATGGAGAGAAGGCGGGGTGACCCGCCTGGCCCGACTGGACGCAGGGACCGCTCCTCTCCTGCCCCCGGGGGTGGTAGGTTCGCTGCGCGCCGGAGGGTTGCTGATCTGTCCGACGGATACGCTCTACGGACTCGCCGTCGACCCTGCCTCGGAGAAGGCGATCGCGCGCCTTGTCTCCGCGAAGGGGAGAGAGGGAAGAAAGCCGATCCCCCTCCTTCTCGACAAGCGGGAAAGAGCGTTTTCCCTGGCACGGAAAGTTTCCGCGGACGCGACGCGGCTGATGGAAAAATTCTGGCCGGGGGCGCTGACCATCGTTCTTCCCGCCTCTCCGGGTCTTCCGGAGGCCGTTACCGGGGGAACGGGGACGGTGGGGCTGCGCGTACCCGACCATCCGGTCCCGCGGACGCTGGCCGCGGCGGTCGGGGGGGCGATCACGGGGACATCGGCCAACCGGTCGGGGACTCCCCGCGCCTGGAGAACGCCAGAGGAGATCCTGCACGAGTTCGCCGGCGAGGTGGACTGGATTCTTTGGGACGGGCCGGCGCCGGCATTGCCGGGGAGTACCTCCGTTTTCCCGTCGCCGCCCGGTTCTACCGTCGTGCTTGCCGAGGAGGGGAAGGTTCTCCTCGTGAGGGAAGGGGCGATCCCCTTCCGGACCATAACCGCCTTTCTCGGGAAGGGATAGAACATGGGCATCGTGTCGCCGTTTCGGGGCATCCATTACGATGTGGAAAAAGTGGGCGACCTGTCCGAGGTTGTCGCCCCGCCGTACGATGTGATTTCCCCGGAAGAACAGAATCAGCTCCACCTGCGTAACCTCCGGAACATCGTCTGGATCGATTTCGGCCTGGAGGAGGAGGGTGACGGCCCCTCGGAGAACAAGTATACCCGGGCCGGCGGGTACTACCGGCTGTGGCAGTTCGAGGGGACCCTCGTGCGCGACCGTTTCCCGGCCTTCTACTATTACGAGCAGGAGTTCGAAATCCCGGGCCGCGGGGTCTTCGTGCGCAAGGGATTCCTTGGCGCTCTCAGGCTTTCGGCTTTCGGGGAAGGGACGGTGTTTCCGCACGAGAAGACGCACTCCCGCCCCAAGGAGGATCGGCTCCGGCTCATGCGGACGACACAGGCGCACATGAGCCCCGTTTTTGCGCTCTATTCGGACCCGTCCAACCAGGTGGTGAGCGCGCTGCTCGGAAAGGTGCGCAGGACGCCCGATTTTCTGGCGACCGATGATCTGGGCGTGAAGCACCGCGTGTGGACGGTGGACGACCCGACGGTTCTTGCGGCCACCGCCAGACAGATGTTGGACAAAAAGATCTTTATCGCGGACGGGCACCACAGGTACGAGACGGCGCTCGCCTTCCGGGACGAGATGCGGGGGAAACACGGCGTGAGGGAGGAGGCGGCGTACGAGCACGTCCTCATGTTCCTGTGCAACATGGACGACGAGGGGATCGTGATCCTTCCCACCCACCGGGGGGTTCATTCCCTCGCAGGATTCACGGAGAATGCGTTTGCCGAAAAGGTGCGGGCCGTTCTTCCCATGGAAACCCGAAAGGGCTCCCCGCAGGACGCGATGCGCGCGGTAGCCGCGGCCGGGCGGGAAGGAAAGGCCATCGCCTGGAGTACCGGCGGAGACCGGTTCCACCTCATCACCTTTCCCGATTTCCCGCGGTTCTGCGAAGAACGGCTGTCCGGATTCCCCGCTTCTCTCCGCATGCTCGACGTGGTGATGCTGCACGGTTTCCTGTTCGAGCAGATCCTTGGCATCACTCCGGAGGCGGTGACCGCCGGGCAGCACGTAAAGTATTACAAGGATCCCGCCATTGCGGCGGCCGATCTGGTTGGCGGCTCGATCCAGGCGGCGTTTTTCCTGAACCCCGTCACCGTTGAGGAGTTCCGGGACGTTTCCCTCTCCGGCCATGTCCTTCCCCAGAAAACCACCTTCTTCTATCCGAAGATCCTGACGGGGCTCCTGATCCACTCAGCGCGGGGAGATGAAACGCTCTAGGAAGACGGGGGAAACGATCCCCTTCCTTCGGGTCCACCAGCCGGAGACCGGGTACCGGTTCTCCATCGACTCCGTGCTGCTTGCCGATTTCGCCTCTCCCTATTGCGGCAGGTCGGTTCTCGACCTGTGCACCGGTTCGGGCGTTGTTCTCCTTCTCCTTGCCCGGCGGTGCGAGATTCTGAAAAAAGGCGTGGGCGTGGAGATCCAGCGGCCGTTGTGGGAGTCCGCCCGACGGAACATCGGGGAGCACGGGTTCGGGGACCGTCTGTCCGCGGTCCTGGGCGATCTCCGGGACGAAGTCCCCGGGCTCTCCCCGCGGTCCTTCGACCTCGTGGTCGCCAACCCCCCGTACCGGAAAATCGGCGAGGGCAGAAGGAACCCGGATCCTGGCAAGGAGATCGCCCGCCACGAGGTGGCGTGCACCTTGGCGGACGTATTCTCCGCCGCGCGGAAGTACCTCGCTCCGCGGGGCCGGTACGCCCTGGTGTGCCCCTCGCCCCGCCTTCCGGAGGCCTTCGTCCAGGGTGCCGCCGCGGGGATTCCGCCGGAGACGGTCCGGTTTGTCCACCCGCATGCGGATGAGCCGGCAAACCGCGTGCTGGTGATGGGAGGCCGGCGGAAGGCGCCGGAGTTGTCTGTCCTCCCCCCCCTCGTCGTCTACTCGTCCCGGGGACAGTACCACCGGGAAGTCGAGGGGATTTTCTCGAGTTTTTTCCGCGGGTAGTCCGGGTCTAACCAGTGGTCTATTTGCTCCGGCGGGAGGATTTCCGGGAGATGGAGCGAAGGATCTCCCGGGTTTCGGGATCCCGGACCTCCTCGAGGCCGCTTGGCTCGGGAGGAGGGGGGCGGTCGTGGTGAATATCTCCTTCGCCCCCTGAGGTTTTCCTCTCCTCCCCGGGGGAGTCCGCCCCGGCTGCCGGGACGCCGGAAGGGCAGCTCCCGGCATCCACGGTGAACCGGATTTCCCGGACCTTCTCCTCGCCTGCGACGGACCGGATTCTCTCTAGCAACGCCGGTTTGGACAGCTGGAGTTCCTGGGCCCATGAATGGTTCCGGACGAAGACCGTCAGCACGCCGTTTCGGACCTTGCCCGGGGCCGTTTTATCGCTTAAGAGGGGACCGACGATTTCCGCCCAGGAACGAAGGAGACGGACCTGGATCGCGGCGGCGGGTAGACGGAGCGTGTCGACGAGAACCGCCTCCAGGATCGCCGACAGCTTCCTGACGCTCACCGGACCCCCTTTTCCGCGCGCCTGCGGGCCCTCCCTCCCACGATCTGCCCCGCAAGGGCGCAGAGGATGAAGAAGGGGATGAGCCAGGAGGTGACGTGGTTGGTGATCCGGAGATAGGCGATCAGGGGGATCGAGAGATGAACGTAGACGAACCAGGCGAAGGAATATTTCCGTTGCCCTTCGCGCAGGTATCCGAGAGGGATATTGAGGGCCAGCGCGGTAGCCCCGATTACGCCCATGAGAGATAAGGTGTGGCTGTCCAGAATGATGGTTTCCCGCCCGTCGAATCTGCACATGATTATAATGGAAAAACCGTTTTCGGAGAACAGGCGGCAGGGAGACAGCGAATGGGGAAGGCCGTTCCCCCGGAAATCATTCTCATCTTCCGGGGAACGCACCAGGTGATGTCGGCGGAGAAGAAGCTGAAGAAGGGCGGTGTGCCGATGCGGCTCATCCCCGTCCCGAGGCGGCTTTCCTCGGATTGCGGACTTGCCATCCGCATTTTCCCCTCCGACAGGGACCGCGCCAAGGAGGTCCTCTCCCGATCGGGCATTTTCCCGCGGTCGGTACACATCTTGCGAGAAGGAGATCTGTACGAGGAAGAACCCTTTTAGTCGGACATATCTTCGCGCAAGGGGGAAATTGGCATTGACACGCAATAATTTCCTAACTAAAATAGGCATTTATATTTTTGATCGCGGGGGGAATGTGGGCAATTATCGCATGGCGATCATTCTTGCGGGAGTGACAATTTTCGGAAGCCTGTTGACAAGTCCTGTCCGGGCCTTCGCCGCGGAAAAACCCTGCTTCTCCGCATTCCCGACGGTCTTGACGGCTCCGGTGCTATCGGTTCCGAATCCTCCTTTTCCTTCAACTTACTCTGTCGCTGCCGTTCCGCCACAGGTGCTGGATTTAACGGAGACGGAACCGCTCCGGCAACAGGGAGAGATACCGGTATTCTCTAGGGTTCTGGCAGGCGAAAGCGCCTTTGTGCCGTCGGAGGGTGATCCGGGTGACCCTCTGTCCGCGGGCGACGTGGAAATTCCGCTGGCCGCGCCGGCCTACCCCTCTGCAGCGACGGTGCCGTACCTGATCGTTCGTCGGGAGGAGAAAGAAGCCGATCTCGTGCTCTCGCCCCGGGATATCGACGGCCAGCTGGCCGGAGATGTCGAAGGGGAACCGGTGGTGGAACTGGACGCGGGATTTTTCGTCGATGCGCCGGGGGAGATCGAAAAGGGCGAAGATGGCAGCTACGCCGGCCTGATGCGCCGGATCGACAAGTTCACCCGGTACTTCCAGACAAAAGGGCGGGACAGGTTCGAAATCTGGCTTTCCCGGTCCGGGAAATACTCGGGCATGATGCGCGGGATATTGGCGAAGTACGGAATGCCGGGGGATCTCGTCTACCTCGCCCTGATCGAAAGCGGGTTCTCCCCTCTGGCCTATTCGGTTGCCCGTGCGGCGGGCCCCTGGCAGTTCATGGCGGGGACAGGACGCCGGTACGGTCTTCGGGTCGACTGGTGGGCCGACGAGCGCAGGGACTACGAAAAATCGACCCATGCGGCCGCATCGTATTTGAAGGATTTGTACGGTATGTTCGATTCGTGGCCACTTGCCGCCGCGGCCTACAATTCTGGCGAAGGAAAGATCATGCGGGCCGTAGCCCGGTACAAGACGGAGGATTACGCCAAGCTCATCCGCTACCGGTACCTGCCCCGGGAGACGAAGGACTACGTCCCCAAGATGCTCGCGGCGCTTGCGATCGCGAAGGACCCGGAAAAGTACGGGTTCGAAGACGTGCTGTATGAGGATCCGCTGGAGTTCGACAAGGTTTCCATTCCCGGCGGGATCGACCTCGCCGCGTTGGGAGACATCATCGGTGTGCCCTTGGAGACAATGAAGGAATTGAACCCGGAGCTCAAGCGCTTCTGCACGCCTCCCAACGTGGAGGCGTACGCGATCCGCCTCCCCAGCGGGTTTGCCTCGGTTGCCGAGGAGCGGAGTGAGGAGATCCGCAAGGAAGCGAAAGTCACGTTCCTCCTTCACAAGGTCCATAAAAAAGACACGCTCGCCTCTCTTGCGAAGGAGTACCATACGCCCGTGTCCATCCTGAAAGAAATGAACGGCCTCCGAAGCAACTCCCTACGCCGGACGTCCCGCCTCATCATTCCGGTTACCGGCCTTTCCGGGGAGGAGTCGTTTCCCGGAACGGAGGTGTCCCCCGATATGCTCCGGATGGCGCACATGCGGGGGGACGAGGGGTATCGGCGGGGGCAGAGGATACGGGTGCGCCGGGTGGACACCCTGTGGAAAATCGCCAGAAGGGCGCGCGTGAGCGTCAATTCGCTGGCCCGGGCGAACAGGATGAAGACCACCAGCGTCCTCCGCGTCGGCGCGATCATCCGGATCCCGGGTGCCGTTTCGAGTTCCGGGAACGGGTCCCGGCACGTCGTCCGCCAAGGGGAATCCCTCTGGTCGATCGCCAGGGCCCACGGCGTCACGGTGGACCAGCTTGCCAGGCGTAACAACATGTCTCCCCGGGAATCGCTTAGAAGCGGCCGCGTCCTTCAGATCCCCACGGAGTCGTAATCTGCCCGACCCGCGGTCATTCGTCTATCTGGACAACGCCGCAACCTCCCTGCCCAAGCCCAAGGGTGTCGCCGAGTCCGTGGCCGGGGCGATTCGTCGCGCGGGGAATCCGGGCCGGTCGGGCCACGCGCTCGCCATTCGTTCGGCCCGGGACGTTTTCGGGGCGCGGGAAAGGCTCGCCGAGCTTTTCGGCGTGGGGGACAGCTCCCGGTTCGTGTTCACGGGAAACGCCACCGAGGCGCTGAATCAGGCGATCAAGGGGATACTGCGACCCGGCGACCACGTCGTTACGACCTCCGTGGAGCACAACTCGGTGATGCGGCCGCTCAGGCGAATGGAAAAAGCGGGCGTGAGCGTGACCG
>JBAULH010000112.1:0-2278 GCA_049578085.1 Candidatus Deferrimicrobiaceae bacterium | reverse complement strand
CGCCGATGCGGCACTTTACCGAATAGGCCGGGTTCCGCCCTTCGATTTTCCCCAGAACGATTGCCCTGGCTCCATCGGTGATCCGATTGAACTTGACGAGGGGTGTTCTTCCTATCGAAAACGAGTTATCCAGGAACCACCTGGGCATGACGGTCCTCCCGATTTAATCGATGGTTTTAATAGTATTTAATCGGCCAAATGGTGTCAACAGGATTTTCCACGCTTCCCATTTCCCTGGTTTGGCAGTATCTTTGTCGGATGAAAATCTCCATGCTTTGTGTATTTTGCAGCTCGAGCAACCTGATTCCCAAGCATTTCCGGGAAGACACGATCGCCCTTGCCGACCGGATGGTAGAGGAAAGGATCGCCCTTGTCTATGGGGGAGGGTCGGTGGGCCTGATGGGGATACTCGCGGACCGGGTTCTCGGCGGAGGAGGCAAGGTCATCGGGGTCATTCCGGAGTTCCTTTGCACGGAGGAGCTTGCCCACGAGGGCCTCACGGAAATGATCGTCACGCAAACGATGCACGAAAGGAAAATCGAGATGAGCCGGAGAGCGGACGCTTTCGCGGTCCTGCCGGGCGGCTTCGGAACCATGGACGAGTTTTTCGAGATCCTTACGTGGAAACAGCTCGGCCTGCACGCGAAGCCGATCATCGTCGCCAATACCGGGGGCTGGTTTGACCCGATCCTTTCCTACTTCCACCACGCCGAAAGCCGGCGCATGGTAGCCCGCGAGAATCTTGCCCTGGTCGAGGTCGTCAGTGCAGGAGGAAACGTCGTGGAGACCCTGCTGTGCAAGCGGGACCCCGCAGTCTCTCTGCCCCGTCTTTCCCGGTCGTAGCGCTCCGCCCCTAATCTCTGGCCTTCCCTCCCATCCGGGAAAGGAGCAGGTTGATTACGGAAGCGCAAAACACGACGAGGCAGGACGCCTCGGCCATGTCGACGGCGGGGACGTGCTCGCTCCCCGGAAGCCCGCTCACGGCATGGCAGTATCCGAGGATGGACTCGATACCCCTTGCCAGTTCCGGGGGAAACCCGAGCGTCCCGGCGACGGGCGCAATCGTTCCCAAGGCAACCTCCCCCGAACCGCCGGCCACGGTATGGACGACGGCCGCCACCGCGATCAGGGCCTCGCGGGCCGCCTCCTGCCCGGCGGGGTCGGGACGGCGGGAAAGGAAGTCCACTGCGGATTGCAGGTGCCGACGGGCGGCGTCCAGATCGAACAGGGTAAGTTTCTTCTCGGCCGTCAATACGGTGTCCAGTCCGAGTTCGTCCGGGAGAGGGACAAATCTGTCGCGCAGAAGCCTAACCGGTGCCGATTCCTCCTCCAGAACCCGGTTCAGGCCGCGCCGGATAAGTTTCCGGTCGGCTTCCTTGACCTCCGCCCGGTCGTCTGCGAGGAGGAACTCGAACAGATCGTAGACCCGGTAATCCGGAATCCGGAAAAAGATTTCCTTCAAGGAGCGGCGCGACGCGTCGTTGTCGGAAGACGGCAGGTCGTCAATCGGTTCCTTGAAAAACGCCAGGCAAGACCCCCGGAGGATCGCCCCCCACGCCGTCCGGGAATGATCGTTGGATAATACGATTCGGTAAAGCAGGTTCCAGAGGGAATTTCGAAGCGGCGACCCTCCGCCCCCGTCGTCGTCAGGCATGGATGCCTCCTACCAGCAAATCATACCCAAAGGGCGAAAGGGGCGCAAAAAAACCCCCCGGGGAGGGCCTTCCCCCCCGGGGGCCGTTCCGATCGGGCTGTCGCCGGATCCTGCTCCTATCCTTGAGGCTCCCAGTGGCCCGGGATCCACACCCGGACCTCCACAGCCTGGTAATGACCGGAAATCCAGATCCGGCGCGCACCTTGTTCGCCGTAGTCGTTCCGGTAGCGGTCCCCGTAATCGTCGTCATACCCGCGCTCGAAACGTTCGACCTCCCAGTGCCCGGGGACCCAGCGCCTTTCCACCCTGGCTTCGTAATGCCCCGGGATCCACATCTCCTCCGGGGGGTAATACACCCGGGGAGGGGGGGCGTACGCGCGGACCGGGTAGGGCTGGGAATTCGCGATCGCATTCCCCAGGATCGTAACGCCGATGATCCCGGTCAGGATCTTCCCGGCCGTGGCCCACTCCCTGTTCCCCGCCAGGGCGGGGGAAGGAGCCACCGCTGCCAGAAATGCCACCGCAACCGCTATTGCGACCAGTTTCTTCATCGTCGCTCCTCCTCACCTTGAGAAACTCTCTTTCAAAATGTATAACCCGCTTTCCCCAAGGAATGTTTCCTGC
>JBAULH010000111.1:0-1969 GCA_049578085.1 Candidatus Deferrimicrobiaceae bacterium | reverse complement strand
CTACCACGGCCTCGTGGAGGAGGTGAACGGTACGTATGCCTTCACCGGGGGAAAGATCGGGCTCACCCCTCCCTCGGACCCGACAAACGCCGATGCATGCTTCTCTTGCCATGGAACCGTGATCGGGGTGGGGGGGATCAATCCCCGGGAGACTGCGATGGGGGAGATGGCGTTTCCCGTTCTTTCGGGATGGCCGAACCAGGGAGTGGGGCGGATTAATCCCGACGCCTCAAAAGGTTCCTGCACGTCCTGTCACCCCCGGCACCAGTTCTCGATCCAGGTGGCCAGGAGTCCTGCCACCTGCTCCGAGTGCCACAAGGGCCCGGACGTACCCGCCTACCCCGTCTACCTGGTGAGCAAACACGGGAACATCTATTCCTCTCTCGGTGGCACGTGGAACTTTACAGCCGTCCCCTGGAAGATCGGTACGGATTTCACCGCTCCCACCTGCGCCGCCTGCCACGTGAGTCTCCTGGTTGCCGGGGAGAGCGACCCCCCGGAGATGATCGCCGAACGGTCCCACCAGATGAACGACCGTCTTTCCTGGCGGATTTTCGGACTCGTCTATGCCCACCCCCACCCGTTGTCCCCGGACACCACGGGGATCCGGAACAAGGCAGGCCTTCCCCTCCCGACCGAGCTCACCGGTGAGCCGGCGTCGTCGTATCTGATCGGTGCCCAGGAAGGGAAAGCCCGGACGGCAAAGATGAAGAAGATCTGTTCCGGCTGCCACGGCGGAAACTGGGTGGAAGGGCATTTCGCCCGTTTCGAGGAAACGATCCGGGTCACGAACGAGATGACCCTGGCCGCGACGAACATCCTCCTGACCGCCTGGGAGAAGGGGGTGGCAAAGGGACTCGCGCAGAACGACAGCATCTTCAACGAACCGATCGAAAAGATGTGGGTGGAAGAATGGCTTTTCTTCGCGAATTCCACCCGCTTCGCCTCCGCAATGGCGGGAGCCGACTACGGGGTTTTCGCGAACGGACGCTGGTACCTGTCCGGGAACATTCGCCGGATGCACGAATGGCTCGACCTGGCGTTGCAACGTAAGGGGGAGACGAAAAAGTAGGAGACGCAACAGGGGAGAGCCGTTTTGCCGGATCCTCCCTGTCCCGATGTTCGCGACGGAGGACGGTGGTGATCTCTTGCAAATATACGAAAACGAAATAGGAAGGTAATGAGGCGGCTGCAGGAGCCGCGAAGGTGGATTTCCGGATGGCGGGAAAAAGCGGCAGGAAGGGGAAACAGGCGGGAAACAACCCCCTGCGCTCCACGGAGATCATCCTGGAAAGCATCTCCGACGGGGTGTTCACGGTGGATCGCGACTGGCGGATCACATCGTTCAACCGGGCTGCGGAAGAGATTACGGGGATCTCCCGCGAAGAAGCCATCGGAAAGCCCTGCCCGGAAGTGTTTCGCGCCAGCATGTGCGAGGTGGATTGCGCCCTCCGCCATACCCTGGAGACGGGGACCCCCGTCATCAACAAGTCGGCGTTCATCATCGACGCCGAAGGCCGGCGCATTCCCATCAGCGTGTCCACGGCGCTTTTACAGGATGAGAAGGGGGACATCATCGGCGGCGCGGAAACCTTTCGCGACTTAAGTCTCGTCGAGGAATTGCGCAAGGAGCTTACGGGGCGGTTCCAGGTTGGCGACCTTATCTCCCGGAGCCCGTCCATGCGCAGGATATTCGACGTTCTGCCCCAGGTGGCGGCAAGCGACAGCACAGTTCTCATCGAGGGAGAGACGGGGACGGGGAAGGAACTACTCGCTCGCGCGCTCCACTCCTTGAGCCCACGGCGCGAAAAACCGTTCATCGCGGTAAATTGCGGTGCTCTTCCGGACACCTTCCTGGAATCGGAACTCTTCGGGTACAAGGCCGGCGCTTTCACCGGCGCGGAGAGGGACAAGCCCGGCCGCTTCTCCCTGGCTGACAGGGGAACCTTGTTCCTGGACGAAATCGGCG
>JBAULH010000110.1:0-18184 GCA_049578085.1 Candidatus Deferrimicrobiaceae bacterium | reverse complement strand
CCCGAAGATGCCCGCGCCACTCCCAGGGAAAAGCCGCTTCCCGAACGGACCCGCGAGCGGCTGCTGAATGCTGCAGGCGAGGTGTTCGCCGAGCGGGGGTTTCGCCGCGCCACCGTTCGGGAGATCTGCCGCCGGGCCCACGTCAACATCGCATCGGTGAACTATTATTTCAAGGGGAAGGAAGATCTGTACGCCGACGTGCTCGAATTCGCCTACCGCCAGGCGCGGCAGAAATACCCAGAGAGCGACCCCTCCGCGCAAGCGGGCACGCCGCAGAGAAGGCTGTCGCGGTTCGTCCGAATCCTCTTGCTTCGCATTCTCGACGAGGGACGGCCGGCGTGGTTCGGGAAACTGATGGCGCGGGAATTCGTCGAGCCGACCGGGGCGCTGGACAGGGTGATCGAAAGGGCGATTCTCCCCCTTCATCAATCCCTTGGGACCCTCGTGCGCGAAATCGTCGGGGACCGCCCCGGCGACGCGGAAATCCGGCGCCACGTCTTCAGCATCCTCGGGCAATGCCTCTTCTACCGGCATGCCCGCCCCGTCATCACGAAGCTCTACCCGGACGTCCGGTTCGACGCGGCGGAGATCGAACGGACCGCCCGGCATATCGCCACGGTCGCCCTCTCGGCGACGAAACCACCGGTGGACGGGAAATGAGGATCCTTCCGATGAGTACTTTACGGCGACATCCCCGATCGCTTGTTCTGGTGTTCCTCCTCGCGGCCCTCCTTCCGGCCGGGGGACCGGCCCTCGCGGAGGAGGTCCCGATTACCCTGGACACGGCAGTGCGGGACGCCATCGAGCGAAACCTCGACCTTCGCGTCCAGACGTTTACCCCGGCCCTCTCCGAGACCGATGTCCGCCGCGCCCGGTCGATCTACGACCCGACGATGAACCTTCTGCTGGATCATCGCGGCTCGAACTCCGCCTTCAACCCCACCTCCTCTTTTCAGGAGCAAAGACTGTTCTTCGATGCCAACCTGTCCACGGACTTCCTCCTTTCCTCGGGAGCCACCGCGTCTGCCGCGTTCACGAACCTCTGGAGCAGGGACAACTTCGGGACCCCGCTCTCCCGGTACGCCCAGCCGCAGATCTCCCTTTCCCTCTCCCAGCCGGTCCTGCGGGGATTCGGGCAGGCGATGACGGAAAAGGAGATCACGATCGCCTCGTATGCCAAGGAATCCTCCCTCCTGCAATGGCGATCGACGGCCCTTTCCACGGTCGCTGCCGCGAGGGACGGCTATTTCGCACTGGTCAAGGCCCGGGAAAACCTGGCGACCAGGAGGAGCGCCCTCGCCGTGGCGAAGGAGATTCACGCGGGGAACCAGGCGCGGGTGAAGGCGGGAGTGCTCGCGGCGGTGGAGCTGCTCGACTCCGAGTTCGGCGTCGCCCAGCGGGAGCAGAATCTTCTCGCCGCGGAGAAGAGCGTCCGGGACGCCTCCGACAGCCTGGCGGTGCTGGTCCAATACGGGGTCGGGTCGGAACTGGTTCCGGCGGATTCGATTCCGGTCGAGCCGTTGGAGGTTTCCGAACAGGAGGCGATGGCGATCGCCCTCCGGAACCGCCCCGATCTCCAAAACGCGAAGGTCGGCCGGGAGACCGAGGAATTCCGGACGAAGGTCGCCCGCAACGAGATGCTTCCCGGCGTCTCCCTGACCGGGAGTGCAGGGCTCGAGGGGCTGGCGCCGGATTACGGGGACGCCCTCGATGAACTGAAATCGGGAAATTCCCCGTTCTGGTCGGTCGGGGTGGCCCTCTCCTTTCCTCTCGGAAACAACGCCGCGAAGGCCGACCTGGCCGCCGGCCGGTTGCGGGAGCGCCAGGCGGAAACCCGGATCCAAAGCCTTACGGAAAGCATCCGTCTCGATGTACGCAGCGCGCTCCGGGCGCTCGAGACGAGCGTGCGCCAGGTCGAGGCCGCGCAGAAAGGAGTCGCCCTCGGTGAAGCGCGGCTCGCCTCCTTCCTCAAGCGGGGTAAGGTGGGACTGGCGGTGACCGAGGACATCCTGCAGGCGGAGTCGGATCTCACGGCCGCCCGGGAAACCCTCACGACCGCGCGCGCGGACTACCAGGGTGCGCAGACCCTGCTCTGGAAGGCCACGGGAGAGCTTCTGGAACGGCACGGAATCCGGATCGAGGACAGGGAGATCGAAAAGATGGCACGGAAGGAGATTCGATGAAAAAGGGAATCGTCGCCCTGGGTGTCGTCCTGCTGGCAGCCGCCTCGTACTATTTCCTCGGCACGGTGGGAAACGCCAAAAAGTCCGCGTACCGGACGGCGCCGGTCGAGAAGGGGGTGATCGTCGAGACGGTCCTGGCGACGGGGAACGTAAACGCCGTCACAACGGTGCAGGTGGGAAGCCAGGTCTCCGGGACACTGGAGAAGATCTTCGTGGACTACAACTCCCCGGTGAAGAAAGGGCAGGTTATCGCACAGATCGACACCCGTCTGTTCGAGGCTTCCGTCCTCCAGGCGAAAGGGAACCTCGAGAACGCCCGCGCCGCGCTCGAGCGGGCCAACGTCCTCATCATCGACACGGAGCGGACGTACCGGCGCAACAGGGAGCTGGTCAAGGACGGGTTCGTCGCCCAGGCCGACGTCGACTCGGCGCAGACCGCCTACGAGACGGCGCTCGCCCAGAAACGGAGTGCAGAGGGGCAGGTGATCCAGGCGCAGGGTGCGCTCTCCGTGGCGGGAACGAATCTGCGGTACGCCACCATTCACTCCCCGGTCGACGGCATCGTGATCTCCCGGAACGTGGACGCAGGGCAGACCGTGGCCGCGAGTTTCCAGACGCCCACGCTGTTCACCATCGCACAGGACCTCACCAAGATGCAGATCGACACGAACATCGACGAGGCGGACATCGGAAAGGTGAAGACGGACCAGCAGGCGACGTTCACCGTGGATGCGTACCCCGAACGGACGTTCACCGGAAACATCGTGCAGGTGCGAAACTCACCCATCGTGACGCAGAACGTGGTCACCTACAACGTCGTGGTCGAGGTCGACAACGGGGAACTCCTCCTCAAGCCCGGGATGACCGCCAACGTATCGATCCACGTTCGGGAGCTGCCCGACGTCCTGAAGATTCCGAACGCCGCCCTGCGCTTTCGGCCTTCCGAGGGGAAGAAACAGGAGGAGAGGAAGGGGCCCGCCGGGCAGCGGGTGTACCTCCTGGAGAAGGACGGCAAGACCAGGGAGGTGCACGTCAAGGGAGGGGTCAGCGACGGGGCGTACACCCAGCTCGTGCAGGGGGAGTTGAAGGAGGGGGACCCCTTGGTGATCGAGGAGATCCGGAAGAACACGGGGGCGGCCGGGGGAGGGTCTCCCCGGATGAGAGTCTTCTGATGCCCATGCCGTATCCCGTCATAGAGGTCGAGCACCTCTCGAAGACATACCGGCTGGGCACCGTAAGCGTTGATGCGCTTCGTGACGTCTCCCTCGCCATCCGGCCGGGAGAGTTCCTCGCGGTGATGGGGCCGTCGGGTTCCGGCAAATCGACACTGATGAACATCCTGGGCTGCCTGGACCGTCCGACGACGGGAGTCTACCGGCTCGACGGGCAGGAGGTGGAAGCAAAGGAACGGGACGCTCTCGCCGCGATCCGGAGCCGGAAAATCGGCTTCGTGTTCCAGGGATTCAATCTGCTTCCGAGGATGACGGCCCTAGAGAATGTGGAGCTGCCCATGATCTACGATTCCGTCTCCTCGGGGAAACGACGGGAGAGGGCGCGGGAGGCTCTCGCAACCCTCGGAATCCTTGACCGGGAAGGCCACCTTCCGACCCAGATGTCCGGCGGCCAGCAGCAGCGGGTGGCGATTGCCCGGGCGGTCGTGAACTCCCCTTCCCTGATTCTCGCGGACGAACCGACGGGGAATCTCGACACGGTAACGAGCGAGGAGATCATGGGGGTATTCGTGGGGCTCAACGAGAAGCGGGGGATCACGATTGTGGTCGTGACCCACGACCCCGAGATCGCCCGGTACGCCAAGCGGGTGGTTCGGTTCCGGGACGGCCGGATCGTGGACGACCGGCCCGGCGAGGGCAGGGGCCACGAGGGAAACGGGACTTCCGGAAACCGATGAATCTCTATTCCGCCTGGATGATTGCGTACCGCTCGCTCCGTGCGAACAAGATGCGGTCGGTCCTCACCATGCTCGGGATGGTCATCGGGGTCGCAGCCGTGATCGCGATGGTGGCGATCGGTGCGGGCGCGAACGAGCGGATCGCCGCCCAGATCGCCTCCATCGGATCCAACCTCCTTCTGATCCTCCCGGGGAGCACCACGGCGGGGGGACTTCGGTCCGGATCCGGCTCCGCTCCCACGCTCACCATGGCCGATGCGAGGGCGATGGGGAAGGAACTTCCGTCCGTGCAGTATGCTGCCCCCTCGATCCGGTCCACTGCTCCCGTGGTGTTCGGGAACCAGAACTGGAGCACACTCGTCCAGGGGGTGACGCCGGAATATTTCGAGATCCGGGAATGGCGGCTCGCGGAAGGACGGTTCTTTACGACCGACGAGGTGGACGCGTCGTCCAAGGTGGCGGTCGTCGGACGGACGGTGGTGCGGAACCTATTCGGGGGGGAGGACCCCGTCGGCGCCGTCATCCGCCTCAAACGAGTCCCGTTTACCGTGGTCGGGGTCCTCGAGGAGAAGGGCCAGTCGCCCAGGGGTGATGACCAGGACGACATCATCATGGCCCCGATCACCACCGTGCAGAACAAACTGACAGGAAGCGACCACCCTGGCTCGGTCGGGGTAATCATTGTCCAGGCCGTAGACCGGGAGAGTATCGGGGAGGCGGAGAGGGAGGTGATTTCCCTTCTCCGGCAGCGGCACCGGATCGGAGCCGGGCGGGAGGATGACTTCTCCGTGCGCAACCTTACGGAGATGCTCGAGGTCGCGGAAGCCTCCACTCGGATCATGAGTTTGCTTCTGGGAATGATCGCCTCGGTCTCGCTTCTCGTGGGCGGGATCGGCATCATGAACATCATGCTGGTTTCGGTCACCGAGCGGACGCGCGAGATCGGGATTCGACTCGCCGTGGGGGCGAGGGAGCGGGACATCCTGGTCCAGTTTCTGATCGAGGCGGTGTGCCTCTCGGCAGCGGGCGGGGCGATCGGGATCCTGTCAGGCGTAGGGGGGTCGATGCTCATCTCGCGGTTCGCCGGCTGGTCCACGCTCATTTCGCCCGGGGCCGTTCTCGTCGCGTTCACCTTCTCCGCCGCCGTCGGGATTTTTTTCGGGTTCTATCCTGCCCGCAAGGCCTCGCGCCTCGACCCCATCGAGGCCCTCCGACACGAATAGCCGGCTCCCACGGCGCCGGTGGGAGGACCCCGGCTCGCGGGGAGTTTCCCCGTAGCTAACGCTCGCGATCTTGCGCCCGCTCGCTGCCGGTTCCGCTCGACGGATCGGCCCCGCTTGGCGGGGATACCTCACTCTCGCTCCACAGGCCGCTCCGGGGAACCTCCCGCGTCGCCTAAGGGTCCGGCGGCACTAGGCGGAGCAGCCGCAGGAGGAGGGGCGCAGTGAGGTAAAGCGCAGGCGGGCGGGTGCATCGCACGCCGAGCCACGAACGGAGCCCCCCTCCGAGGATGCGGAAGCCGATAGCCGTCTTGCTGCAAGAGGTGCATGGGGAGGGCGGAGCGACCCTGGCGTCGTGCCAACGGGGCGCGGGATCCGACATATTTGTATATATAATGGAGGCGCACCGGAAGAGGGAGAGGAGACGCCGGGATGGCCGAGAAACCGAAGGTGGTGATCACGCGGAGGCTCCCCGGGGTTTCCCTGGCGAAGATCGGGGAGAAGGCGTTGGCGCAGTATCCGGACCGCGACGGGCCGATGCCCCGCAGGGAGCTGCTCAGGAAAGTCCGCGGGGCCGTCGGGATCCTCTGCACGTTGGAGGACCGGATCGACGCCGCCCTGATGGACGCTGCGGGGGATTCGCTCTGTGTCGTGTCCAATTTCGCCGTCGGGGTCAACAACATCGATGTGCCGGAGGCGACGCGCAGGAAGATCCGCGTGTGCAACACGCCCGACGTCCTCACCGAGGCGACCGCGGATGCAGGATTCGGGCTCCTGCTGGCGGCCGCTCGGCGGTTCTCGGAGGCGGAGCGGTTCCTGCGGGCGGGGAAGTTCACCGCGTGGGACCCTTGGGGATTTTTGGGCGTCCCGGTGTTCAAGAGGACGCTGGGAATCGTCGGGATGGGGAAGATCGGCAGCGCCATCGCCGCTCGGGCGAGGGGGTTCGAGATGCGGGTCCTCTACCACGACCGCAACCGTCTGCCGAAGGACCGGGAGGACGCTCTTCGCGCCCGGTACGCCGGACTTGACGACCTGCTCTCCGGCAGCGATTTCGTCGTGATCTCCGTCCCGCTCTCCCCCGAAACGCGGGGGATGATCGACCGGGACAGCCTGGGGAAGATGAAAAAGGAGGCGGTCCTGGTGAACATCGCGCGCGGGGGAATCGTCGACGAGGCGGCGCTTGCCGCGGCGCTTGCGGAGGGACGAATCTTCGCGACGGGGCTGGACGTCTACGAGAAGGAGCCGAAGGTCCACCCCAGACTGCTTCGCGCAGCCGGAGCGGTGCTTCTTCCCCACGTGGGAAGCGCCACGACGCAGGCCCGGGAGGGAATGGGGAAACTGGCAACCGAGAACCTTCTGGCGGTCCTTTCGGGGAACGAACCCCCTTGCCCGGTCAATTGAAGCCGAACCCTTTCCGTTGCAGGAACTCGGTCGGGTTGAACCCGCCGGTACGGGAGAAGGGGATGCGCACGACGCCGACGACGGGGGCCCGGAGGCCGACCGACCCGTTGAACTCGTAGGTGACGGACCGGCCGACGAACGCCTCCTTTGCGGCATTGAGGAACGCTTCAGGCCGAAGGGAGATCGGCACCTTCACCACCGTAATTCCCGATGCCCCGAGACGAATATCTTCTCGGTGCTCCCCTCCCGCGACCGTCTCCCGCCCGAAGATCGCGGAATAGGCGACATAGGAGACGTCCAGGGGGTAGTCGTTGCGGTTGTCCACCTCGAGGCTCAGGACGGCGTCCCACGGTTTCCCGGGATCGGCAAGCGGGTTCGACACGAGCGCCACGTCGATCAACCGGACCTTCGGCGTCCGGAAGACGTTTTTGACGAGGCCCTTGCAGGAGAGCGGGGGAACCGCGAGGGGGAGAAGGAGGAGGAGGTAGATCCACTTGGCGGTTCGCATCTCCGATATCCGGGTTCCCGTGGGTTTCCCCGAAGGGGACCTCCTCTCGAAAGTTCTTCTCATTATAGGGGTTCCCCCGGAGGAGGTGGAGCACTTTTCCGTCGCCCGCCGCGGGATAGACGCGAGGCGCAAGGGGGCGATCCGGCGCGTCTACGCGGCGGATATCTCCCTCCGCTCTCCCGCCCTCGAGGAGGCGGTGTGCTCCCGGATCGCCTCGGCGCGCCCCCTTCTCCCCGTTCCCGACCCGTTTCCCCGAACCCCCGTCCGTCCCCGTACCGTGCGGCCGGTCGTCGTGGGAGCAGGCCCCGCCGGAATGTTCGCCGCACTCACCCTCGCACGGTATGGGGTGCCGCCGATTCTGCTGGAGAGGGGACGGTCGGTCGAGGAGCGTTCCCGGCAGGTCGCTACCTTCTGGAAGGAAGGGGCGCTGGACCCGGAAAGCAACGTGGCGTTCGGGGAAGGCGGAGCGGGGACGTTTTCGGACGGGAAGCTGACCACGAGGATCGGGGACCCGCTGGTCGAGCACGTGATCCGGCTGTTCGCGGAGTTTTCCGGGCTTCCCGAGCTGCCCCGGGAAGTGAAACCGCACGCGGGGACGGACCGCCTCCGGAAGTTCTGCGTCCGGATGCGGGAGGAGCTTGCGTCGCTCGGGGCGGATATCCGGTTCGGCGCCCGGGTTGAAGAGACCGGGACGGAAGGGGGGGCAGTCCGGTCGGTCCGTCTGTCCACCGGGGAGGAGATTCCCTGCGAGGAGCTGGTGCTGGCGATCGGGCACTCCGCGCGGGACACGGTGCGGATGCTCCTCGGCAGGGACGTGCGAATGACGGCGAAACCGTTCGCGGTAGGGTTTCGCGTGGAGCATCCGCAGGAGTTGATCGACAGGATCCAGTACGGGAAGATGGCGGGGCATCCCGGCCTTCCCGCCGCTGACTACCGGCTGGCGGCGCGCGCGCCTGCCGGGCGTGGGATCTATACCTTCTGCATGTGCCCGGGAGGGGAGGTCATGACCGCCTCGACCGGTCCCGACGAGATGCCGGTGAACGGAATGAGCGCGCACGCCAGGAATTCGGGGTTCGCCAACAGCGGTATCGTGGCCACCGTGACGGCGGACGATTTCGGGGCCGGCGACGTCCTGGCCGGCGTCAACTTCCAGAAGATCCTCGAGGCGCGGGCGTATCGGAAAGGCGGCGGCGGGTTCGGCGTTCCCGCCATGAACCTGATGACCTTCCTCAGGGGGAAGGACCGGAACCTCTCCCGGGGAAAGGCGCTGGCCCCCCGGGTCGTGCGGGCGAACCTCTCCGGGATTCTCCCGATCCGCGTGGAGGAGGACATCCGGTACGGGCTGGAAACGTTCGGGAAGTCGGTGCGCGGGTTCCTCTCCCAGGAGGCGACTCTCTACGGGGTGGAATCCCGCACTTCTTCCCCGGTGCGCATCGAGCGGGAGAATTTTGAGTCGGTTACGGTAAAAGGACTGTATCCTGTGGGAGAAGGGGCGGGGTACGCAGGCGGGATCGTATCCTCGGCGGTGGACGGGATTCGCGCCGCGCTCCGCATCCTGGAGAAATTTGCCGGCCAAAGGACGGAATAGACGATGCCGAAGGTGAAGTTCGTGAAGGATATCAAGGAAGGGGAGCAGATCCGGGACCTCTTCCTGGTCAGCAACAAGGCGGTGCTTTCGAGCAACGCGGGGAAGGCATACATCAGCCTCGCCCTGCGCGACCGGACGGGGCAGGTGGAATGCCGCGTGTGGGACCGCGCCGAGGAGATCGCGAAGCGGTTCGACCGGGACGACATCGTGGAGGCGGCCGGAAGCGCCATCCAGTACCAGGGGCGTATCCAGCTCAAGGTGCACGACGTCCGGAAGGCGGAGGGGGAGGCGGACCTGGCCGATTTTCTTCCCGTGACGGGGAAGGGGATCGAACCTCTCTGGGAAAAGCTGCAGGCGCTGGTCAGGGAAGTGAAGGATCCGGACCTCTCCCGGCTGCTCGCGAGGATCTTCCCGGATCCCCCGGAGACGGAGACGGCGAGCCGGTTCCGGCAGGCCCCGGGGGGGAAGAGCATGCACCATGATTACATCGGCGGCCTCCTGGAACACACGGTGTCGGTCGCCGCGATCTGCCGCTTCCTCTCCGGGCACTACGAGGGGGTGGACGCGGACATGCTGGTTGCCGGCGCGCTTCTGCACGACATCGGGAAAGTGGGGGAGCTCTCCTACGATGGTGCATTCGACTACACGGACGAGGGCCGGCTGCTCGGCCACCTGTACATGGGCACCGAGTGGGTAACCGGCGAGTGCGCCCGGATCGACGGATTCCCCCCCGAGAAGGCGATGCTTCTCAAACACTTGATCCTCTCCCATCACGGGGAACTCGAGTACGGCTCCCCGAAGAGGCCCAAGACGCTCGAGGCGGTCCTGCTGCACTTCGTCGAAAACATGGACTCGAAGGCCAACGCCTTCCTCGAGGCGATGGGAGACGTGCGGGAGGGGGCGACCTGGACCGACTATCAGCGGATGTTCGAGAGATACCTCTACGCAGGAAAAAAGAAAGATTGAAGGCTCCGCCTCAGCCCACGTCGTTATGGTCGCGAAGGCGGAACGTTACGCCTTCGACGGATTCCGCCAGGCGGCGTACCGCCTCGTGGTCCAGGCCCGGAAGGGCCACGGCGGTTGCCGTGACCGAAGGGACGAACTTCGGCGCCTCCCGCAGGAAGGCAAGGAGGGCCGGAAAGGACTCCTCCCCGTACCGGTTCGGGCAGATGCGGGCGTACGTCCCGGCGTCGGGGGCGTTGAGGGAGACGGAAAGGGCGTCCACCAGGCCGGCGAGCTCCGGCAGGATGTTGCGCCCGTGCACGAGGTTCGCCAGCCCGTCGGTGTTGACCCGGATTCTCGCACCCTTGGCTTTCAGCGCTGCGGCGACCTCCCGGACCGCCGGGAGGCGAAGGAGGGGCTCCCCGAATCCGCAGAAGACAACCTCGTCATAGTCGGTGGGGTCGCCGACCTCCGCAATCAGCTGCTCCACGCCGGGTTCCCCGGGAAGCTTGAGGTAATGTCCTTTCACATGGAAGTCTCCGCGCTTCGCGCAGAACGTGCAGACGTTGGTGCAGCGGTTGGTGATGTTCAGGTACAGGGAGTTCCGGATCCGGTACGCGACGCGGACCTCCTCGTCGGCGGGGATCCGGAAGATCCGTTTCGCGTTCATCATGGTGACGCGTGCCACGTCCTCGACGGACAGCCCCTTGATCTCCGCGATCCGTCTCGCCACGAGGGGCACGAACGAGGGCTCGTTCGTCTTCCCCCGGTGCGGTATCGGGGCGAGGAACGGGCTGTCGGTCTCGAGAAGCAGTTTCTCCAGCGGGAGTTGCCGAACCGCTTCGGCCTGGGTCCCGGAGCCCTTGTAGGTGATGGCCCCGGGAAGAGAGATCAGGAAGTTCATCCCGATCGCCCGGCGCGCCGTCGCCAGGTCCCCGGAGAAGCAGTGGATGATCCCGCCCACCGCGGAGGCTTTCTCCTCCGAGAGGATGGCAAGCGTCTCTTCGTGGGCGTCCCGGTTGTGGACGACCACGGGAAGGTTCCGCTTCCGGGCCAGGCGCACCTGCTCCCGGAAGGCCGCCCGTTGCGCGTCCCTCGGTGACCGGTCCCGGAAGAAGTCGAGCCCCGTTTCACCGACCGCGACCACCTTGTCGCACCGCGAAAGCCGGTCAAGACGCAGAAGCTGGTCCTCCGAGAAACCGGAGGCGTCGTGCGGGTGCAGCCCGACGGCCGCGTAGACCCCCCCGTGCCGGTGGGCGATCTCGACCGCCTTTTCGCCGCTTCCCGGGTCGATCCCGATCGTGATGATGTGCGTTACCCCCGCCTCGCGGGCACGACGGACGACATCGTCCTCCGCGTTGCAGAGGGGTTCCAGATCCAGGTGGGCGTGCGTGTCGAAATACATCGTGTTTTAGTCTTCGATTCGAGGAAAGGCGATCACGGAGCGGGGAAGCGTAGCCCCGACGCGCAGGATCCCCCAGCGGCCCGCCTCGGAGATGGTCGCCTTCTCGACGCGGCCATCGCAGCCGAGCACCTCCCACATCCGTTGCGCTGCCGTGGGGATGAACGGAGCCATCAGCAACACGGAGATCCTCGCCGCCTCGAGGGCGTGGTAGAGAACGGTCCCGAGCCGCTCCTTCCTCGCGGGGTCCTTCGCCAGGGCCCAGGGGGCGTTCGTGTCGATATACTTGTTCGCCGCGTCGGAGAGGGAAAGGACGGACGCGAGCACCTTGTGAAACTCCACCTCCTCCATCGCCGCGTCCACGGCGGGCAGGATTTCGCGGGCGGCGCCCGCCAGCGCATCGTCGGAAAGGTCGGGCGCGGACGGAGAGGGGACGACGGAGCCGAAGTATTTTCCCAGCATGTTGAGAGACCGGTTCAGAAGATTGCCCAGGTTGTTCGCGAGGTCGGAGTTGATCCGGTCCACGAGCGCCTTCCGGGAGAAGTCGCCGTCCTTTCCGAACGGCACCTCGCGGAGCAGGAAGTAGCGGAAGGCGTCCGCCCCGTACGTCTCCACCATATCGTACGGGTCGACCACGTTACCCAGGGACTTGCTCATCTTCTGACCCTCGACGGTCCACCACCCGTGGGCGAAGACGCCGAGGGGCGGCGCAATGCCGGCGGACAGGAGAAACGCCGGCCAATAGACGGCGTGGAACCGGAGGATGTCCTTCCCGACCATGTGGACGTCCGCCGGCCAGAAGGCGTCGAACGCCTCGGTCCGCTTCGGGTATCCGAGCCCCGTGATGTAGTTCGTCAGAGCGTCGTACCAGACGTAGATGACGTGCCCGTCCGCGCCGGGGGCCGGGATCCCCCACGAGAGCGAGGTGCGCGACACGGAAAGGTCGTTCAGGCCCGCCTCTACGAATGCGATGACCTCGTTCCGGCGGCTCTCCGGGCGGATGAACTTCGGGTTCTTCCCGTAGTAATCGAGAAGCGGCTTCTGGAATTTGGACAGACGGAAGAAATAGGAAGGTTCCTTCCGGCTCGAAGCCGGCCTCCGGCAGTCGGGGCAGCTTCCGTCCACCAGCTGCAGGTCGGTCCAGTACGACTCGCAGGGTGTGCAGTACCATCCCTCGTACGCGCCGAGGTAAATGTCCCCGTTGGCGAGCGATTTCCGGAAGATGTCCTGGACGGAGGCGTAGTGGCGCGGCTCGGATGTCCGGATGAATCCGTCGTTGCTGATGGTGAGCGCTTCGGAGAGCCCCTGGAAACGGGTGACGACGCGGTCGGCCAGTTCCTTCGGCGAGATCCCCTGCTGGGCCGCGCTCTTGTTCACCTTCTCCCCGTGCTCGTCTGTCCCCGTGAGGAAGAAGACCTTCTGCCCCTTCATCCTGTGCCATCGGGCAAGCGCGTCGCACGCGATCGTCGTGTAGGCGTGCCCGATGTGGGGGACGTCGTTCACGTAGTAGATCGGTGTCGTAATGTAGAACGTCTCCTTCACCCGTGTATGTCCTCCTGTGCCAGGTGCTCACCGGCCTCCAGAGCACCATTCCCTCAGATGCCGGCATTCGAGGGCCGCTGCATCCCCGCCGGCTTCGTTGCCCTCCCTCATCGTACCACCGGGGGTACGCCTCGGCAGGGCGCCTCGCCGGACGGGGCGCATCGACCCTCTCGGTGCACGGCCTCTTCCGGAACGATGCTCTGGAGGCCAAGGGTTTTGGCGGACAATCGCTCGCGACCTGCGCCCGCTCGCTGCCGGTTCCGCTCGACGGATCGGACCCCGCTTAGCGGGGAGACTCCCTTCTCGCTCCACAGGCCGCTCCGAGTATCCCCCCGCCCATCAACTCTCCTCTTCGTCGCCGAACCGGAAGGAGAGGTCCTCCGCCCCCTCGGCCGCGGGAGGGGTCTTCCCACTGTGATCCGCGGCGCAGGTCCCGCACGCCTTGTCTCGCGTGTAGGGCCTGTGCTCGTAGACGAGGCAGCACATCAGTCTTCCGCAGACGCCGGAAAGTTTCGCCGGGTTGAGCGCAAGCCCCTGATCCTTGGCCATCTTCACGGTAATCGGCTCGAATCCGGAGAGGTGGGAGGCGCAGCAGAGCTCCTTGCCGCAGGGGCCTATGCCCCCCACCATCCTCGCCTCGTCGCGCACGCCGACCTGTCGCATCTCGATCCGGGTCCGCATTTCATGGGCCAGGTCCTTGACCAGCTCCCGGAAATCGATCCGCCCGTCCGCCGTGAAGTAGAAGATCGACTTGCTCCGGTCGAGAAGGATCTCGGTTCGTATCAGCTTCATCGGGAGTTTCCGGGACTCGATGCGAGAGAGGCAAAAGGCGTGGGCATCGGTCTCGCGCCTGGCATTTTCCTGATGGGCGCGCAGGTCGTCGGCCGAGGCTCCCCGAACCACCTTCGGGAAAGAGGCCTTCTCCGACGCTAACGTGACGTTGTCGATCCGCTGAATGACCTCGCCCAGCGCCGGGCCCCGGTCGGTCATCACGACCGCGTAGTCCCCCTTGCCAAGGGGCGTCCCGGTGCAGTCGTAATGGTTCATCTTGCAGAGACCCCGGAATCGGATTCCGGCCAGATCCATTTACGGAACCTATCCTTTCCCATGGAGGGCGAACAAAAAAGCCTCCATCATGAGCTGCTTCTGCGCCTGCGGAGGCATGCGGGACATGGAGAGAAGCGCCTGGAACGCCCGGCCCCATTCATCGGGCGTCTTTCGGCCGGCGGCGACCCGCAGCGCGATCTTCAAATCCTCATTTATTATACCCATTTCCGTGCCGGAAGATAAGAGGGCGATGTCCCGCACGAGGGAGAGGGGGGCAGCGACCTTCCGCGAGAGGTCCCCCGCTCCCTTCCACGAGGCTGCGGCCGATGCGATGCCCGCCGGGTCGGGCGAGGAAAAGAGGCGGACCCATCTCTCCCGCTCCCCTTCCGATTCATTCAGCACCTCGAGCGCCCTTCCGGGGCTTCCCCCCGAGCAGGCCGCCGCCCCGCGGATCTCCTCGCGGGAATGGCGGTCGCCGACTCCGGGGACGCCGGCCACGATTTCCTCCACCTCCCTCGCCGGGAGGGGAGAGAAAGAGACCTTCTGGCAGCGGGAGACGATCGTGGGGAGGAGGCGGGAGATCCGGTGTGCGACGAGCAACAGGTGCGCCCCCGGCGGAGGTTCCTCGAGGGTTTTCAAGAGCGCGTTCGCCGCCTGGACCGTCATCCTGTCCGCCGGGGTAATGACGACGGCGCGGGGCCTGTCCGAAAACGCCTTGAGCGACAGCTCTTCCTGGAGGCGACGGATGTCATCGATCAGGATGTGCTGGTTTTCCGGGGATATGCGCACGAAATTCGGGTGGGATCCCGAAACGAGAAGTCGGCAGTCGGGGCACGTACCGCACCCGCCGGCCGCCCCCCGGTGCCTGCAGAAGAGGGCCGAAACGAAGCCGGTTGCCGCTTTCTCTTTCCCGATCCCCTCCTCCCCGAAGAAGAGAAGGCCGGGGGGAACGTTGCCGGATTCGAGGTAGCGCGTAAGGAGGGCGACCGCACGGTCCTGCCCGCGTATGCCCCCGAACGGCCCTACCATCCGAACCGCGCCGCGGTTTCCGCCCGCACGCGACGGAACACCTCGTCGGCCGGAAGCGCCCCGTCGATCCGGACGATCCGGCCCGGGTGCTCCGCCTGCAGGCGGAGGTACCCCTTCCTGACCTTCCGGTGGAACTCGATGGCCTCGGACTCCATACGGTCCGCCGTTCCTTCCCGTCCGTGGAGGCGCAGGAAGCTGTCTTCGGGGTCGATGTCGAAGAGGAGGGTGAGGTCCGGGACGAGTCCCCTGGAGGCGAAGGCGTTCAGCCCCTCGATCCGTGCGGCGTCGATCCCCCGGGAAAACCCCTGGTAGGCGGTGGTGGCGTCGCTGAACCGGTCGGACAGGACGGCTTTCCCCGAGGAGAGGGCGGGAAGGATGATCGTGCGAACGTGCTGGGCGCGCGCGGCCTCGTAGAGGAGCAGTTCGGTCTCCGGGAAGACGCGTTCTTCACGTGGGGAGAGCAGAAGCGCGCGGATCTCGTCGGCCAGAGGAGTGCCGCCCGGCTCGCGGGTAACGACATGGGGGATTCCCTTCCCGGCGAGGTATTCGGACAGAAGCCTGAGTTGCGTCGTCTTGCCGGACCCCTCGATTCCCTCGAGCGTTACGAACGGGGCGCCCACTCGTCACCCCAATGCGGTGTGCGCTCTGCATGCCACCGGCGCCCCTGGCTCGCGGGGGGCTTCCCCTCCGCTCCGCTCGCGACCTCGCGCCCGCTTGCTGCCGGTTCCGCTCGCCGGATCGGACCCCGCTCGGCGGGGATACCCCACTCTTGCTCCACAGGCCGTTTCGTGGAACCCCCCGCATCGCCTGAGGGTCCCGGTGGCTCCGCCGCCGCCCCGTCGCAAGGGACGTACAGGGAAGACGCCGGTCAGCACTCCGAGAATCCGCACGAGCGGCACTTGAGACACCCCTCCTGCATCTCGACCTGGCTGCCGCAGTCGGGGCAGGCACCCCGCGAGATCACGAACCCCTCGTTGCCGAGAGCGCTTACCTGCCGGGAGACGTCCTCCCGGCCGCCGGAGGACGGGGGTTCCCCCGTCTCCACGTGGGCGGGGAACATCCGGTTGACGTTGTCGATGTACCACTCGACGGCCTTGGCTACCGCATCCGCGCACGACATGATTTTCGCGCCGTTTCCGGCCCACGCCGGGAGGTGGCACGATATCCCCTTCAGCTGCTTGACGATCATATCGGGCTTGACCCCCGAGCGAAGGGCCAGGGAGGCGAGCCTCCCGATCGCCTCGGACTGGGAGGCGGCGCACCCGCCCGCCTTTCCCATCTGGTTGAACACCTCGAAGATCCCCTTCTCGTCGCAGTTCATCGTCACGTAGATCTTTCCGCAACTGGTCTTCATCTCCTTGGTGACCCCGATAAGGGTGTCGGGACGGGGTCGTGTGGAGACGTAGCCGGACTCCCTCTCCGACGCGCCGGGCGCCCCGGCCGGCTCCGCCCGGTTCACCTCGCCGATGTTCAGCACCTGCTCCTCCCGGCTCTTGTCCCGGTATACGGTGACTCCCTTGCATCCCAGCCGATAGGCGAGGAGGTAAACCTTGCGGATGTCCTCCCGGGTTGCGTCCGAAGGGAAATTTACCGTCTTGGACACCGCGTTGTGGACGTGCTTCTGGAAGGCGGCCTGCATTCTTAGGTGCGCCTCGGGCGAGATGTCGTGGGCCGTTACGAAGATCCTCCGCACCTCCTCCGGGACCCCCTCGACATGACGAAGGCTTCCTTTCCGGGAGACCTCCTTCATCAGGTCCAGCGAGTAGGCTTCCCTGCGCTTCATCTCCCCCTCGAAGAGAGGGTGCACCTCGACGAGGTGGTCGTTGTCCATCACGTTGCGTATGTACGACAGGGCGAATATGGGCTCGATGCCGCTGCTGCACCCGGCGATGATGCTGATGGTCCCCGTCGGGGCGATCGTCGTGGTTGTGGCATTGCGCCGGACGATATTGCCGTTGTCCGCGAAGACGCTCGCAGCGCAGTTCGGGAACGGACCGCGCTCGCGCGCCAGGAGCGAGGAGGTGTTGACGGACTCCTCCTGAAGGAAGCTCATCACCTCCTGGCCGACGGCCAGTGCCTCGTCCGAGTCGTAGGGGATGCCCAGCTTGATGAGCATGTCGGCGAACCCCATCACCCCCAGCCCGACCTTCCGGTTTCCCATCGTCATCTGGCGGATCTCGGGGAGGGGATGGTTGTTCCTGTCGATCACGTTATCCAGAAACCGGATTGCGTCATGGATCGTCTCGCGCATTCTTTCGTAGTTGATCCGGACGCTCCCGTTATCGCCCATCACCATGCCGGAGAGGTTGATGGAGCCCAGGTTGCAGCTCTCGTACGGCAGAAGGGGCTGCTCCCCGCACGGGTTGGTGCTCTCGATCTCCCCGATCCTGGGCGTGGGGTTGTCCCGGTTGATCCGGTCCAGGAAGATGATCCCCGGTTCCCCGTTCCTCCATGCGGCCTCCACGATCTTCTCGAACACCTCGCGGGCGGAGAGCCTCGCGACGATCTGGCCGGAGTGGGGATTGACAAGCTCGTACTCGGCGTCCGACTCCACCGCCTTCATGTAATCCTCGGTGAGCGCCACGGAGATGTTGAAGTTGTTCAGGCGGTCGTTCTTCATCTTGCAGAAGATGAAATCGAGAATGTCGGGATGGTCCACCCGCAGGATCCCCATGTTCGCCCCGCGCCGGGTTCCCCCCTGCTTGATCGTCTCGGTCGCGGCGTCGAACACGGTCATGAACGAGATCGGCCCCGACGAGATGCCCTTGGTGGATTTGACGACGTCGTGCTTAGGACGCAGCCGGGAAAAGGAGAATCCGGTCCCCCCCCCGCTCTTGTGGATGAGCGCGGTGTTCTTGACCGCCTCGAAGATCGACTCCATCGAGTCGTCGACGGGGAGCACGAAACACGCCGACAGCTGCTGGAGCTCCCGCCCGGCGTTCATCAGGGTGGGCGAGTTGGGCATGAAGTCGAGGCGGTGCATCATCGCGTAGAACCTCTCGGCCCACTGGAGGACGACCTCGGGCACGGAGCTGTAGTACAGTCCTTCCGCCAACGCGATGTCGTACGCCACGCGCGCGAGCATCTCCTCGGGGGTCTCCATCCTCTCCCCCCCCGGATCGTTCTTGAGGTAGCGGCGATCGAGCACCTTACGGGCGTTCTCCGAGATCGGCATCGGGCCGTACTTCGCATGCATCCTCTCGGTCCACTCTTGCGGAGGGCGATCCGGGAGATCCCTGGTTCCGGAGACAAAGGCAGTCTCCGGCGTGTCTCCCACCGGAATGGTGGGGGCGAATACCGGGCGGCTCAGTTCCATTGTGGCAGCTCCCCTGTATGTATTATTCCACGTTAACGATCGTGTATCTTGTGGTCGAAGATCAATACGCATACAAGATATGGTGTCGGGGTAGGGC